>DASRJH010000253.1:0-19458 GCA_035649575.1 Planctomycetota bacterium | reverse complement strand
AGGCGGGTGAAGAAGGCGTGTGTCTCGTCGTCGGCGATTCCCTCCTGGTGGTCGACGCAGCCGTCCAGGGTGACGTTGATGCTGAAGGTCAAGAGTCCCATGGTGTCCTCCGTTCGAGATACGCGACGAGACGCTCCGCCGCCTGGCTCCAACCGATCGCTGCGAGTTTCCGATGGCGCACGATCGGCGCCGAATCGGCGAGCTCCGGTTCGGCGACCCGCTGCGCCACGGTAACGCAGCGAGCAGCATCAGCGCGGCGCAACTCGTTCGCAGCATGGCCGTGATCATGCGGAACACCGGTCGCCGGACAAGCGGGTCCGTGGGATCAATGCAACTGCACGTCGATGCGCCGCGGCGACGTCCCGGGCGGATCGGCGTCGATCGTGAGTTCGCCGGCGTGGCCCTTGGCGAAGTCCTGCACGCCGCCATTGGGCCTGCTGGCCCGAAGAGCATCCCGGCCTAGCGGTCGATCCTCTTGCCGTTGTCGAAGGTGACGTGATCGCGAACCTCGTCCACGAACAGGAGCTTCCACCCCTCCGGCGTCCGCGTCCAGGTCTCGCGCTGCGTCACCTCGGTGCGGATGACGTGGGGCTCGGGGTCGTCCTGCACCCGCTGCATGCGGGAGAACGTCTGTCGGACGGTAGCGATGGCGTGGTCGCCCCGGACGGTCAGCTCCAGGATGTCGTTCCGCGTCGTGATCGGGGGCTGGATGCGCTCCAGGAGGCCGCGTGCCCGATCCGCCATGCGAGAGCCCGGGCTCGGCGTTCCGTCGGGAGGGATGGTGGCGAACTCCGGCACGCGCACCGCCTGGAAGGCGGCGAAGTCCCGGGTCTCCACGGCCAGCGCCAGCTTCGCGTAGGCGGCTTCGACCTCGCGGCGGGTGGTGGCGTCCGCGGGTGCCTCGCATGCGATCCGGCGGTACGTGAGCCCCTCCACCTTCAGCATCGGTGCCGGCCCGGGGAGAACGGGGAGGTCCAGCTCGGCGCGGGTGCCGTCTTCCTGCGTGGCTGTGACGTGCAGCGTGCCTTCGCGCGATGCGATGGGTGCCAGCGCCGCCACGCGCCCGCCCGCGCGCACGTAGCCGCGCAGTGCTCCCTCGGGGCCGCGGTGCAGCTCGAGCTCGCTCTCGGCGGAGGTGTACCACCCCGCGACGGCGTCGACCTGCGCCGGGGGCGGAGACGAGGGCGGGGATGCGCAGCCGAGGAGGAAGGGAAGCGCGAAGAGCGGGGTCGACATCGAGGTCATCGGAGGATCGTACCGTGAGGCTCGACATCGGACTGCTAGATCGAACCTCCAACGCCAGATCCTGCGCAACGACGCGCGCGTCGGCGCGTCGAAGGTCGCGAGCGAGTGCGCGACGCTCGAGGCCTTCAATCCCGGCATGCGCATCGTCACCTACCAGACGCGCCTCGATTCGTCGAACGTCGACAAGATCTTCGAGGGCTACGACGTCTTCCCGGGCATCGAAGGCCTCAAGCCCCTCGGCCACGAAGGCGACATCGTGCTGGCGATCCTGGACGAGACGCCGCGGGTCGCCCGGCGGTTGCGGAGAGTCGGTTGTCGCTGCTGCCGGATGGGGCGGCAACGAGGGCGACCGAGGTACACGTGGGCGGAGTTGCTGCGGCGGTGTACCTGGTCGAGGTCCTTCGATGTCCGCACTGCGGAGCGAGAAGGCGTCTGCTCGCTGCGATGCACGACCCGGAGTCGATCCGGCGAGTGCTGCTCGCAATGAGGCTCGCGGCAACGCTGCCGGTGCCGGCAGCCGCGCGGTCACCACCGGAGCAAGCGGAGTTGCCGTGGTAGCTGGAAGCGGCGGCGTTCCTGTGCTGCGGAATCCTGGCGCACGGCTTCGCGCGGGTGCGGCGAAGGAAGTTCGGCCTCGCCGGACCATCGGCACGCCGACCATCGAGGCGACTCCCGACCGTCGTACCGCGCCGACTCATCCCACCGCGCGACGACGAAGTAAGCTGCCGCGATGGATCCGATCGGCCGTTTGTTCGTCGCCGCAACCACGCTCCTCGGTGCGTTGCCCGCCCAGTTCGTGTTCGAGTCGCAGCGCCTCCAGCACTTCCCCGCCGACGGCTTGCAGGCGCTGAAGTCATCGTTCGCCGACTTCGACGGCGATGGCGACCCCGACGTCGTCACCACCGGCACGCCCGGCTCGACCACGCTGCAGCGCTTCTATCGCAACGACGGTCACGGCGTGTTCACGCCGCATCCGGCGTGGCCCGACATCGTCAACGGCGCCAACCACCTCGTCGCCGACTTCGACAGTGACGGCGATCCCGACGTGTTGCTGAATGGCGCCATCGTGCGCAACCTGGGCGGCGGCGTGCTGCAGCTGACGACCGTGGCGACGACCGGCTGGCCGATGGCGTGCGCCGACTTCGACGGCGATGGCGTGCGCGACATGTTCGTGCAGGCCAACACCGGCGTTGGCTTTGGCGTCGCGCTGTACCGGCAGGTCGGTGGCACCTTCGTGCCGGCACCGGTGCCGAGCACGGACGTGTTCCTCCGCGATGCCGCCGCCAGCGACTTCGACGGCGACGGCGACATCGACCTGTTGCTGGCGGCGTGTCCGTACGTGCTCCCGTTCACCGCGAACTGGCCTGGCAACGACCGGCTCTGGCGCAACAACGGTCTCGGCCAGTTCGTCGAGCAGTTCCTGCCCGGCGCCCAGAACGTCGACACGCCGATGATGGTCGTCGCCGACTTCGACGTCGATGGCGACGACGACTGCCTGCTGCGCACCGGCAGTTTCCCGCCCGCGTGGCAGCTTCGACTGAACGACGGGCTCGGCAATCTGTCGGTCGCGACCGGCCATCTGCCGGTCAACATGCCGTTGACGTCGTTCCGCGGCGTCGATCTCGACGGCGACGGCGACCGCGACCTTGCCGGGCTCACCAACTGGCTCGAGAACGACGGCACCGCCCACTTCGCGGTGCGCGCGTATTCGCTGGCGGTGCCGACCGCGCCGGTTGCCGACCACGCCGACGTCGACGGCGATGGCGATCTCGACCTGATCCTCGCCGGCGGACTGCCGCAGCGGTTGCTGCTGAACCTCGGGCCGGGCCGGTTGTTCGATGCCTCGCGCACACCGTGGAACCGCGCCGCCGTCGCTAGCGGCGATGTCGACGGCGACGGCGACGTCGACCTGCTGACCGGCACGCCGGACGGCGTTCTCGGCATCAACGATGGCACCGGCTGGTTCACCGAAGCGCCCTTCCCGTGGTCCGCGGGCCAGGTGCTGCCGTCGTCGATCCAGATCGTCGACGCCGATGGCGACACCGACCGCGACGTGTTGTGCGTGTTCTCGCCGGCGGCGGGCGGCCCGCAGCTGCGGCTGTACCGCAACAACGGCAGCGCCACCTTCGTCGACGCCGGGCAGACGGGCATGCCGACGTCGCTGTCGAACTACATCACGGCCGGCGCGACGCTCGACGCGGACGGCGATGGCGACCGCGATCTCGTGCTCATCGTGCGGCAAGGGGGCGTGTTCCTCTATGCGAACAACGGCACGGGCGCGTTCAGTGCGGTTCCCGGCGCGTTCCCGGCCTACCTGGGCTGGCTGCGGGCGATCGCGGTCGGCGATCTCGACGGCGATGGCGACATCGACGTGCTCACCGGCGATGAGTCGTATGGCGCGGCAGCGAGCGAGATCCACTACTTCGCCAACAACGGCGCCGGGGTGTTCACCGACGTCTCTGCGCTGCGCCTGCAGGCGCCGCTCGCGCTGACCATCAGCCTCACCATCGCGGACATCGACGCCGACGGCGATCTCGACGCCTTCGCCGCGTGCTGGGGCACGGCCAGCTATCCGAACGGCGTCAACCTGCTGCTGCAGAACATCGGCGGCGGGATGCTGAGCCACGTGCCGTCGGCGTTGCCGGCCGTGCTGCCGACTGGCACCGTCGCGCTCGGCGATCTCGACGACGACGGTGACCTCGATGCCGTGGTCGGGACCTACCAGAGTGGCGTGCGCTTCTGGCGCAACCAGGGTGCGGCCTTCGCCGACGTCGGCGGCATCTTTCCGCTGCCGAGCACCGTCGGCTACACCCCGTTCCGCGCGGTCGACGTCGACGACGACCTCGACATCGACCTGGTGATCGGCGACGGCGTGCTCACGAACTCGCACTGGAGTGCCAGCAACATGCTGCCGTGCCGGATCGGCGAACCGTTCCCGTACGCGGTGCGCACGCTCACCAACGCCACGACGGCGCAGCCCTTCTTCGGGCTGCAGTTCGCGCGCGTGCCGCTGCCGCCGTTCGGAACGCTGGCGATGCCGATCGGGGCGCCGCTGCTGCTGCCGCCCCTGGCGCTGACCAGCGGTGTCGGGCAGGTGACGTACCCGATCCCGCCAGAGCCCGGGCTCGTCGGCATCGAGCTGGTGCTGCAGTCGCTGTTCCTGGGCACCACCACGGTGCATCTGTCGCCGGCCGTGCGGTTGCTGGTGCTCGACTGACGAGCCTCACGCCCGAGTGCTTCGAGCTCCAGCCGGATCCGCTCTGGTTGGATCCCACCACCGCGTCGGTCGAGGCCTTCGCCATTTCGCCGGTCGGTCCGATGCAATTGTCCTTCGCGAACAGCACCCAACACGTGTGGTCGTCGACGCGATCGCCTCACGCAAACCGACCGTCTTCGGGTGCGGACGTCATCAGCCCCCCCTCGCGCACCGGCCCCCACGCCGCTTTGATATGCACAGGAGGCAGTCTCATGCGGCTCACGTTCGTTGCAGTGTTGCTTGCGCTCGGCTCCCGCTCCGATGCACAGAGCTGGTCGATCAGCGCCCATGCCCCGTTCGTAGGCACGGCCACCGCGAGTACTACTATTCTGACCAACAGCGCGACCCTGCCCGTCGGAAACGTGATGCCGGGGACGTTCCTCACGTGCAGCGTGACTGACCAGCAATTCCAGCAAGTGTCGGGATTCGTCAGCATGATCTGGGGGCCGAGCGTGGTCGGTAGCTCGGCTCCGCTCGCGTTCACGACGAGCTCATCCTGCGCGTCCCAAGGCGGCTACCCTTACTCCTACGCGGTGTCGGCGTCCGGCAGCGCGCAGATCGACTTCACCCTGCGTGCTCCACAGCCCGTTGGTGGGCGTCTATTGGTCCGCTTCATTGGATCCGACGTCGCGTTATCGTGGGGATCGACGGCGTCCTCGCGCATCGACCTCGATGTGAACGCAGACGGCACCATCGAGGTCAGCGCGTATGGACCCCCCGCTTCCACCCCCCTCGACGTGCCGCTGCAGATTCCGGCAACGGGCGCGGTGATCAGGCTGATCTACAACACCTCTACATTCGCCCCGCCGAGCCAGACAGTCAGTTCAGCGGTCGCCTCGCGCACGATCGAGGCGCAGTTCTTCCCCGGCGAACCCGCCGTCGCACCGTTCGCCACCTTCAGCGGCGCCTCCACGATGTCGGTCGACCACGGTTCCCCAGGCATGGTGACGCTCTCGATCGCAGGCCCGGGGCTCACACCGGTATTGATGGCCTTCGGAGGGACGGCGCTCAGCGTCCCGTGGCTACCGTACGTGACTGTTCTCGTGTCACCCGACGTCCTGATTGGCACCACCGGCAGCATCACGCTGCAGCTGCCACCACTTCCGCCCGGGGCGCTCTACGCGCAGGGCCTCGTCGTCGACTCCGTTGGCACGCTACGCGGCACGAACAGCGTTCGCTTCCTGTGGCTCTGATCTGACGCGCTGGGGCACGAGGCGGAGCAGAGGCAGGCGACGACAGCCGACGGTCGTCCAATCCTCGCCCCAACATCGGGTGGTGCAGCCTGCGGACCTCAGTCCCCCTGCAGCGGAGGTACGCCCGTGTCCTTGACGGGGGGCCTCAAATCGCTGTGGGCGCGCAAGAGCCGCACACAGCCGTTCCACCGCAGGATCGCCTGGTCGTCGCCGGGCGGCCGCAGCCGTTCGGCTTCCTCGAACGCGATCATCGCGCGGCGCAGCCAGTCATAGGCGATGAGCCCGCTGTGCGGCGCGTTCGAGCGATGGTGTGCCTTGGCGCGTCGCTCGTAGACGATGCCCGTGAAGTAGGCGCGTTCGTACGGATCGCGCAGCGACTGCGCGAGCTGCCACGCTTCCTCGTAGCGACCCGCGATGCCGCGCGTGAACATGTCGGTCAACGTGAGCACGAGCAGCACGAGCCCCTCCTTGTGCCCGGGGTCCACGAGCAGGATGTCGCGGCAGATGCTCTCGGCCGTGCCAGGCTCGTTGAGCAGACGGTATTGCTTGGCCTTGTCGATGGCGCCGGCGATGCCGGCATGACTGAGTGGCTTGAGCTGGAAGCTGTCCATGGGCAGGACGCGGGGCGGACGTCGTCAGGACTTGCCGAGCAGTCTACGCCAGAGCATCTTGAGCGGGTCGTAGAAGCGATCGACGACGCGTTCCTTGAGCGGAATGATCGCGTTGTCGGTGATCGTGATGTGCTCGGGGCACACGACGGTGCAGCACTTCGTGATGTTGCAGTAGCCGATGCCGTGGGCTTGTTTGAGCTCTTCCAGGCGATCCTCGGTGTCGAGCGGGTGCATCTCCAGCGCCGCCGCGTGCACGAAGAACCGCGGGCCGATGAACTCGTCGTGCTTGTGGTGCTCGCGCAGCACGTGGCACACGTCCTGGCACAGGAAGCACTCGATGCACTTGCGGAATTCCTGTACGCGATCGATGTCCTCCTGCTGCATGCGCCAGGTGCCGTCTGCGGCGTCGGGCGGCCGCGGCTTGAAGCGCTTGATCTTCTTCTTGACCGCGAAGTTCCACGACACGTCGGTCACGAGATCCTTGATCGGCGGGAACGCCTTGATCGGCTGCAGCACGACCGGCTCGTCGAGCGGGATGTCTTCGCAGCGCGTCATGCACATGAGCCGCGGCGTGCCGTTGATCTCCGCCGAGCACGAGCCGCACTTGCCGGCCTTGCAGTTCCAGCGCACGGCGAGGTCGGCCGCCGACTCGGCCTGGATCTGGTGCACGGCGTCGAGCACGACCATGCCCTCGCCGATCTGCGTCGTGTAGCTCTGGAACGATCCGCCGCTCGCGTCGCCGCGCCAGATGCTGAAGGTTGCCGATCTCATTTCGTGTTCTCGTCGATGATCTGCTGCAGGTCAGCTGGCCATTGCGACACCGGGACGTGCTCGAGATGCATCGCCCCGTCCGCGCGCTTCTTGACCATCGTCGAGAGCTTGCCGAACTTCTTGTCCTTGTCGGGGAAGTCCTCGCGGAAGTGGCCGCCGCGGCTCTCGGGTCGCGACGCGGCCGAGCGTGCTATGGCCTCGGACACCGTGAGCAGGCTGTGCAGGTCCATCGCCGCGTGCCAACCCGGATTGTATTCGCGGTTGCCGGGCGCCACTGCCTTGCGCGCGCGCGCGTGGTAGGCCGCGACCTTCTCGACCATCTGATCCATTTCCGCCTGGTTGCGCACGATGCCGCACAGCGCCTGCATGTCCTTCTGCAACGCGTGCTGGATCTGGAACGGATTCTCACCGCCGCTCGACGCGCGCTCCAACGGCTCCAACATCTGGCGGATCGCGGCCGCGACTTCGCTCGGTGCTATGTTGCCCGCGCGCTGCTCCTTGGCCCAGCGCGCCGCGTACTCGCCCGCGCGTTTGCCGAACACGAGCAGATCGCTCAGCGAGTTGCCGCCGAGCCGGTTCGCGCCGTGCAGCCCGGCCGCGCATTCGCCGGCCGCGAACAGGCCGGGCACGGTCGACATCTGGCTGTCCGGATCGACGCGCACGCCGCCCATCACGTAGTGCGTGGTCGGACCGACCTCCATCGGCTCGGTCGTTATGTCGATGCCGGCCAGTTCCTTGAACTGGTGATACATGCTCGGCAGCTTCTTGCGGATGTGCTCGCGCGCGTTGGGCAGCTTCGCCTTGATCCAGGAGATGTCGAGGAACACGCCACCGTGCGGGCTGCCGCGCCCCGCCTTGACCTCGCGCACGATGCAGCGCGCGACATGGTCGCGCGTCAGCAGCTCTGGGGGTCGGCGGCTGTTCTTGTCGCCCTGCGTGTAGCGCCAGCCTTCCTCGGGATCGCTCGCCGTCGACGGGCGGTAGTTCTCCGGGATGTCGTCGAACATGAAGCGTTTGCCGTCCTTGTTGCGCAGCACGCCGCCTTCGCCGCGCACGCCCTCGGTCACGAGGATGCCGCGCACGCTCGGCGGCCAGACCATCCCGGTCGGATGGAACTGCACGTACTCCATGTCCACGAGCTCGGCGCCGGCGTCGTAGGCGAGCGTCTGGCCGTCGCCCGTGTACTCCCAGCTGTTGCTCGTGATCTCGAACGCGCGCCCGATGCCGCCCGTCGCGAGCACGACGGCCTTGGCGCGGAACAGACGGAAGCGGCCGCGCTCGCGGTCGTAGGCCAAAGCACCGCAGACGCGCCCGCCGTCGAGCAGCAGCTTCGTGACCGTGACCTCCATGTGCACGTCGATGCCCTGATGCACGCCGTGGTCCTGCAGCGTGCGGATCATCTCGAGACCAGTGCGATCGCCGACGTGCGCGAGGCGTGGATACCGGTGGCCGCCGAAGTTGCGCTGCAGGATGCGGCCGTCCTTGGTCCGATCGAACACGGCGCCCCAGGCTTCGAGCTCGTTGACGCGGGCCGGCGCCTCCTGCGCGTGGATCTGCGCCATGCGCCAGTGGTTCACGTATTGGCCGCCGCGCATCGTGTCGGCGAAGTGCACCTGCCAGCCATCGCGTTCGTCGACGTTCGCGAGCGCCGCGGCGACGCCACCCTCGGCCATCACGGTGTGCGCCTTGCCGAGCAGCGACTTGCAGACGAGCCCCACCTTGGCACCGCTCGCCGACGCCTCGATCGCGGCGCGCAGGCCGGCGCCGCCTGCCCCGACGACGAGCACGTCGTGTTCGACGGTCGTGTACGACGAGGAACCCGACTCGGCCATCAGAGGATCCTCACGTCGGTCCACACGCCGTGCGAACAGAGCCTCACGTAGGCATCGCTGAACCCGACCCAGAACAGGCTCAGCCAGGCCCACAGTTGGTGGCGCGTGTTGAGACAGGTCACGCAGTCCCAGCACTTCTTGCGAGCGGGGCTCTTGCTGAACACGTCGAGCACGCCGCCGACCAGGTGGCGGAAGCTGTGGCAGCCGAGCGTGTAGCCGGCCAGCAGCACGGTGTTCACGCACAAGACGAGCGTGCCGACGCCGATGCCGAAGTGCTCACGGCCGTCGGCGCCCAGAAACCACATCGCCTTCCACGCGTCGTGCGCGAGCAACACGATGAACAAGAGTGCCAGGTAGAGGAAGTAGCGGTGCACGTTCTGCAGGATCAGCGGCAGCGAGTTCTCGCCGAGATACTTCTTGCGCGGCTCGCCGACGGCGCACGCGGGCGGATCGGCCCAGAACGACTTGTAGTAGGCGCCGCGGTAGTAGTAGCACGTGAAGCGGAAGCCGCCGGGTGCCCACAGGATCAGCAGCGCGGGGGAGAACGGCAGCCATGCGGGCCACCAGCCGGGCTTGGGCCCGAACCAGGCATGGCCCGACTCGCCGAACAACTCGGGCGAGTAGAACGGCGAGAGGTAGTTGCCGAGGTGGTAGTGATCGCCCTGGAACGCCGCCCACGTGGAGTAGACGACGAAGGCGGACAGCCCGAGGAAGACGAGGAGCGGTTTGGCCCACCACCGATCGCGGCGGGTGGTGACACCGAAGCCGGCCCGTGGGGCGGTTTGGACGGATGACATGCAGTGCGATTCGCGCGTCGCGAAGTGAGGGCGGGACCGTATTGGGCACCGCGCAGCCGGGCAAGCGATTCCCCGACGCGAACTCGGGCACTACTTCTTCAGCTTGTCGCGCTCCGCGAGTTCGCGCGCGACGTCGACGTCCCACTCGACCGTCTCGCCGTCGAGGATCGTGCGTGTGATGCGGATCTCGGGTTTGCCGGGCTCGGCGATGATCGCCGTGTAGGTGTCGGGCGGCACGCTGCCGAACTCGTACCAGCCGGAGTCCTCGACCTCGTTGCGGTTGCCCATGAGGCGCCGCATCACGCTCAGCGTCGAGATGCGGCTGACCACGGGCTTGCCCTGGCCATCGAGCAGCGACAAGTAACCCAGCGGAATGTGCTGCTTGTCGACGTTCGTCGCGCGCACGCGCAACGTGGCGCCGCGCACCATGTGCAGCGTCACTTCGGTGGCCTGGTCTTCGCCGACCTTCACGTCGGTGACCTTGCCGGCCTGCAGCGCGTCGCCCTCGACGCGCAGGTCGTAGACGCCGGGCGTCAAGCCCGTGATCTGGAAGCGCCCGTCGGGGCCGCTGCGGATCGGACGCGGCTGGGCAGCGATCAGGTCGAGCAACGGGTTGCCGCGTGGCCGGCGCTGCTTGTTGCTCGTCCCGACGTAGCCGATCTCGGCCGACGCGACCGGGTTGCCCGAGCCGTCGACGACGGTTCCCGTGATGCGGCCCGCGAGCGGCACGGTGATCACGAGCCCTTCGACGTTCGTCACGCCGTCGACGACGACGGCATCGAGGCTCGCTTCGCCATGGACCTGCTCGCTGTTGTCTCCCGCGCCGCCGCGGAACCCGCGGCCGCCGAGCCCGCGGCCCTGCCGGCTGCCCGCCGTGACGCGATAGGTTCCGGCAGCGACCGATCGCATGCGGAACTCGCCATCCGCGTTCGTACGCGCCTGGCTGAGGCCGTTCTGCGCGATGAGTCCGAGCAGTCCGTCGGCGCTGCCGAGCGAACCCTGATCGCTGCCGAGCGTCACCTGCAGGCCCGCGACGGGATTGCCGCGCGTGTCGACCACGCGGCCGCTCACCGAGCTCGTCGGCAGCTGCACGTCGTATGCGAAGTCGCGCGCCTCGCCGGGCACCTCGATCTCGAACGTCGTCTGCACGGGCTGGCCCTGGAACCGACTGACCTGCATCACGTAGCTGCCGGGCTTGATGCCGACCAGCTCGTAGCGGCCGTCCATACCCGCTGCATTCGCGCGCACGCCCATGCCGAGCACGCCGTCGCGGTCGCTGCCCAACAACGTGATCAGCGCGCGCGGCACGGGTGCAGGCCCTTCGCGCACGATGCCATAGACGCGCACACCGTCCTCGTTCACGTCTTGCAGGTCGAGCCGCGTGAACTTGCCCTGCTTCACGGTGGCGGTCTTGAGCCGCATGTTGCTCATGAGCTCGAGCGGGATGTTGTCGGCGCGTTCGTCGAGGCGCGACTTGAAGACGATGTATTGCCCCGGCGGCAGGCCATCGATGCGGTAGTAGCCGGCCTTGTCCGTCGTGCTGCTGCGCATCGTGCCGGCCTGGATGCTGAACGCGACCATCAGCGCGTCGGCGAGCGGCCGCATGCCGAGCCCGGTCACCGCGCCCTCGATGCCGCCACCCGCATCGAGCCGGATCTCGACGTCGGGCGTCGGGACACCGGCCTTGACCTCGACGTCCTTCGCCGACGACTTCGCGAGGTCCGGGTGACGCGCCGTGAAGCGGTAGCGGCCCGGCTCGAGCGAGTTGATGTGGAACGAACCCTTGCTGTCGCTGATCGTGCTCCGTTGATTGGTCGCGGCCGAGAGGCCGAGGAAGTCGAAGTCCTCGGGATCGACGTTGATCGCGAACGGGCCGCGGCGATTGTTGTCCTCGCGTTGCTTGTAGGCAGTGACCTGCGCATCGCTGACCGGCTTGCCGGTTTCGTCGACCACGTGTCCGGCGACCGGCTGGCCCGGTTCGAGCTTGAAGACGAGCACGTCGCTGGTCTGGGCCGGCAGCAGGTCCACTTCCTGGCTCGCGCCATCGAGGTAGCCGTCGGCGCGCACGCGCACGCGGATGCGACCCGGCGGGATGCCGCGCAGCTCGAAGGTGCCGTCGGCGGCCTGGATCTCGCGCCAGTTCCCGTCCATGCCGCGGTTCATCATCGTCTGGCCCTCGGGCAACTGCATCGTGCCCTCGCGCATGCCTGGGCGGTTGGCCCACGGCGGCCCGCTGCTCTCGTCGCGCGATGCGCGCCGGCCGCGGTTGCGCTCGGCGCGCGCGTTCGCGACGCCGGCGGCGCCAGCGGCGTCGCCGTCTGTCTTCGCCCCTTCCGGCGAGGTATCGGATTGTTTCCCCTCTGTCTTCGGTATCTCCGTCGTGCGCGTGTCGACGCGGAAGCGCGTGAGCGGCTCGTCGCCGATCGTGACCTTGCCGCGCACGATCGCGCCGCGGCGGATTTCGATCACGAGTTTCTGGTCGTCGAGTGCTATGCCGGACTTGATCGCGGTCGTGTAGCCGGCCTTGCTCGCCTGCACGACAAGCCGTTCCCCGGTGAGCCCCTTGGCCAGGAACCGCCCGTCGGCGCCCGTGGTCGCCTCGACGCGGCGGATCTTCAGCATCGTCTTGATGAACTGAGGATCGTTCGGCCGCTCGACCGGGCGCAACTCGACCGCTGCGCCGGCCACGGGTTGCTGCTGATCGTCCACGACCATGCCGCTCACGGTGGCGCCCTCGCCGAGCTGCAGCACGAGGTCTTCGTAGACGCCGCCATCGACGACCGCGAGGTCCTCGACGTTGCTCGGCGCGAGATCCGGCGCGGCGGCGACGAAGGCCACGCGCCCCGCCGCGACGTGTTCGACGCGGAAACGACCTTCGGCATCGCTGACGATCGGTTCGGAGCGCCCGTCGGCCGAGAACAGCATGCGGCTGATGTCGAGGTAGACCATCGCCACGTTCGCGGCCGCAAGGGCCTGGCCATTGCCGTCGACGACGCGCCCGAGGACCGTCGCACCCTGATGCCCGCGCAGCGTGACCTCGGTCACCGCACCCGGCAGCACCTCGAGGCCATGCAGTTCCTCGAGCGCCATTTGCGGTGCTACCGCCGAGACCGTGTAGCCCTGGCCGCGCGGCACGCCGGGCAGATCGAAGCGGCCATCCTTGTCGCTGACGGTCTCGAGCCAGCGATACTGCCGCTCCGTGATCTGGCCGAAGAACGCGTTGGGCCCAGGCCGCAGGCTCACGTGAGCGCCCGCCGCTGGGCCGCCGTCGGCGCCGAGCACGATGCCGCGCACGCGGCCGCCCGGGGAAGCGCGGAGCTCGATGCCTTCCTGGATCTGGCCGACCGCGAGGCGCGCCGTTCCGGGCGTGCGCACGAACCAGCCGTCGCTGCGCCCGTCGAGGAAGACGCGGCCAGCGGCGAGACCTGTGATCTCGAAGCTGCCGTCCGGATTGCTCACAGTGCGGCCGAGCTCGCGCCGCGGCGCGCGCGTCTCGACGAACAGGCCCTGCTGGAACAAGCCGCGAAAGCGCGCGACGATCGGCTCGATCGACGGCTCGTCCGCCACGGCGATGACTTCGATCCCACCGAGCGGCAGACCGTTCTCGGCACTGAGCACGACACCGCGCACACCAGTCGGGGCACCACCCGCGACCGGCTCGCGGACGCCCGCTACCTCAGCGGCGGTGACGGCGGCGGCCGGGGCAGCAAGCTCCCCGGAGACCGCGCTGGCACCGTCGCCGGCCGTGCCGTCGGCCGCGCTGCCTGGCTGCGGTGCGCGATCCTCGCTCAGCGTGAAGTAGACGACGACAGCGGCGAGGACGAGAAGCACTGCGCCAACAAGGGCGGTGACTTTGGCGCGGGTCTGCATGGTCGTAGCGCGTTGGGCTGCGGGGGATTGGCCGCACGTGGCCGTCGGGGACGGGGCCCCTGTCGCTATTGAACCCGGGCGCGTGAAAAAAGGGACTCTGCTTGCCGGCGCGATGGGCCGCGCGACCCGGCGGGGCTCGGGCGCAGCGCGTCAACCTCCTTGGCTTGACAGCTGCGGCGGGTGCGCGAGCATTCTTTGCCATGCAGGATCGGAATCGCGACGCGGGCACTCCGTTCGCGTGGGCACTCGGCGTCGCACTGCTCGCCGGGGCCGGCGCTGCGCAATCGTCGAAGTCGCTCGTCGGCATCCACGAGCTCGAACACGGCCTCGTGCACCCGACCATCCTGCCGAAGTTGAAGGAGAACTGCCGCAAGCTGGAGGGCATGGAGCTGGCGCTCAACCCGGCGCTGCCGTTCCGCGTCAAGCTGACGCCGGGCAAGCGCCGGGGCGAATACCTGATCGAAGCCGAGCCGAAGGTCGGCATCACGCGCCTCATCCTTCCCGGCCTCGTCAACGCCAAGCTGGTCGACAGCCAGAAGCGCGAGAAGTCGGTGCGCTTCGAGATCTGGGAGACACGCGATTCGCTGTGGATCTGCAACCACTGCGGCGCGTTCGCGGCGGTCGGCGGCCACGAGATCTGGTTCGTCGACATCGACCACGACGGCGTCCTCGGCGAGGTGACCGACGGCTATGTGGTGAAGCCGCCGAAGGAGAAGTACTGGGCCGACCCCGAGGGGCGCGTGAAGTTCCGGTCGATGTCGGACCCGCTCGTCATCGACGGCGCGCAGCACTGGCTGCAGCCCGATGGACGCGGCTACTCGTTGGTCGTCAGCACGTCGATGCCCGACTTCGCGAGCCAGCGCGACGAGACCTACGAAGAATCCCTGCGGCTCTTGAACGGCTGGCGCCGGCAGCTCGGGCACGCGGCCGTGACGCTGCGCGCGGACCTGTCGCGCGCCTGCGAGGAGCACGCGCTCTACTGCGCCAGCAACGGCGTGCTGTCGCACGACCAGGACCCGAAGCGGCCGGGGGCGTCGCCGCGCGGCGCCAACGCCGGCGCCGCGTCCGAGCTCGCGATGGCGAAGTCGATGGACGACGGGCTGCGGCTCTGGCTCGGCACCTTCTTCCACCGCATCCGCATGCTGTCGCCAGGTCTGCAGAGGGTCGGCATGGGGCAGATGCAGGGCGTCGCCGTGCTCGACGCGCAGTCGGACGGCGTGACGCGGCAAGGCCAGCCGTGGCACTGGCCGCTCGACAACGCGGTCGACGTGCCGGTCTCGTGGAGCACGGGCGAGACGCCGAGTCCGATCGGCGACACCGAGTTCACGAGGGCGGTGGCGACGATGTGGGGCTACCCGATCACGGTGACGTTCGCGACCAAGAACGTGAGCGACGTCGACGCCAAGGTGACGATCGACGGACGCGAGCTGCCGGTGTTCGTCTCGTCGCCCGCGGCACCGAGCAACAAGGAGTTCCCCGACAACGCGTGCTCGATCCTGGTGATGACGCGCGCGCCGCTGCCGTCGGCCGCCGTCATCGAGGTCGCCGTGAAGTGCATGCACGCCGGCAAGCCGTGGACGAAGACGTGGCGGTTCACGACGCAGTCGCGCTGACGACGGTCGGCAGCTCGATCTCGAAGGCGGTCTCGCCCGGTTGCGATCGCAACAGCCGGATCGTGCCGCCGTGCGCCTCGACGAGACGCCGGCAGATCGCGAGGCCGAGCCCCGTGCCGGACGACTTGGTCGTGAAGTAGGGCTCGAACAACCGCCCCCGCGCCGCCTGCGGCACACCGGGACCGTCGTCGGCCACGACGACCTGCGCGAGGCCGCGTTCGCTTCGCGACCGCAGCCGCACCGACACGCCGGCGGGCGCGGCTTCGTGCGCGTTCTGCACGAGGTTCACGAACACGCGGCCCAGCACGTTGCCGTCGATCGCGACACGCGCGTCTCCAGCTCCCTTCTCGAGCTGCACGACGACAGCTTTGCCTTGGAACAGCGCCGCGCATTGTTCGCGCACCCTCTCGAGCCAGTCGTCGAACTGCACCTGGACCCTGGCTTCCGGCGCGACGCCGGCAAACGCGCGGAAGTCGCTCGCGATGCGGTCGAGTGCCTGCGTCTGTTCGAGCACGGTGTGGGCCAGGCGATCGGCGACGAGATCGACACGCGGGTCGCCCTCGGTGCGCGCGCGCTGCAGCAACTGCGCGGCCATGCGCATCGGCTGCAACGGGTTCTTCACCTCGTGCGCGACCTGTCTGGCCATCTCGGCCCACGCCTGGTCGCGTTCCGCGGCGGCGAGGCGCTTGCGTCCCGCTGCGAGCTCGGCCGCCATCTGGTTGAAGGAACCGGCCAGCTCGCCGAGCTCGGGCCCGCCGCGCGCCGGAACCGAGATCTCGAGGTCGCCGCCCGCGATGCGCCGCGTCGCCGCCACGAGCGCGCGCACCGGCGCGACGATCGCGCGCGAGGCGAACAGCGACCAGAACACGAGCACCGCGATCGTCACGAAGATCGCGACCATCAGCACCTGCTCGAACGCATCGCTCGCCGCGAACAGTTCCGACTCGGGCACGATCACGCCGACCACGGACTCGCGTGCAGCGCCGAGTCCGCAAGGCGCGAAGCCGACGCGCCAGGCCGAACCATCCGCCGGCGCGAACGCCGAGCGCCCGGCCGCGCGGGCCGCGGTCACCTCGGCCGCGAGCGATGCCGGCTGCAACGGCAGCCCGTACCAGCGCCGGTCCGTGTGCGCCTGCACGACGCCGTTCTTCCCCATCAGGAACACCGCGGCCGAGGGCAGGCCTGCGCGCGACACGAGCACCTCGCGCGCCTGGTCGAGCACGAGTTGCACTTCGGACCAGCGCAGCAGCGCGAACAACACGCCGGGCGGCCCATCGGGGCGCGGCACGTCGAGCACGTAGCCGAGATGGTGGCTGCAGGGATCCATCGAGCGGTAGTCGAGGCCGCGATGCAGATACGGTGATCGCCCCCACGGCAGGAACTGCGAGCCGCGTTCGGCCTGCGCCTTCTTGAACCACGGCTCGTCGGCGACGCTCGCCGGAATCAGGGCAGCGCGCCGGCCGTGCGCGCTCGGATCGAGATACTGGCCGTCCTGCCAGTAGACGACGCGCCCGTCGGCATCGGCGAGCAGCAGGAGGTCGAGGTAGTTGTCGAGCAGATCGGGCACCGGCTCGACCTGTTCTTCGAACGCTTCGAGTTCGGTCGGGCTGCGCGTCTGCAGCGCGCGTCGCGCGATCTCGCGCACGATCGCGCAGGCCTGGTAGGTGCGCTCGAGATAGGCCTCGATCTTCTGCGCGTGGTCCGCCGCGAGCTGCGGCAAGAAGACGCGAACCACCTGCTCGTCGATCTGCTCGCGCATGCTGCGCAGCGAGAACCAGCCGTAGAGCAGCAGCGGCAGCACGGCGGACACCACGAGGGTGACCAGGAACCGGCTGGCCAGGGAGATCGCGCGCACGCGTCGATTATGCCAAGCTCGGGCCGCTACGCGGAGCGTCGATCAATCGCCGCCGCTCGTGCCCCCGGCGGCGCGAATGGCCGCCTGCAGGCGCTCGATGCGCGCCGCGCCATCCTTCATGCCCGCGTAGAACCGCTCCGAGTTCTTGTAGTGTTCGAGCGCCTTGGGCAGGTCGCCAGCAGTTTCGGCCGCCTCGGCCTCGGTCCACTCCTTCTGCGCACTCTCGACGTCGTATCGCAAACCTTCGATGCGTGCCTTCTCGTCCGAGAATCCGTCGGGCCAGTCCTTGCTCAGCGCCTCGTAACCCGCCAGCGCCTCGCTCTTCTTGCCGAGCACCTCGAGGTCGCGGGCCGCCTGATAGCGCGATTCCCCCTCCGCGCGCCGCGTTTCGATCATGGCCTCGCTGATCTGGGGGCGCGACATCACGGCCATTTCGAAAGCCTCGTCGAGCAACCTGCGCGCGACGTCGAAAGCGCCCTTGCGCATCTCCTTCTGCGCCTTCTCGACCAGACTACAGGCCTGCACCTCCCTCTCCATCCTCGCGATCTCGTCGGCGATCCCCTCGAGACCCGGGTCGAGAGTCTGTGCCGACCGGTACTGGAGCAACGCGGCGCCGAACTTGTCCTGTTGCTCGCACTCGCGTCCGGCCGCGAAGACTCTCCGCGCGATCTCACGCTGTGCTTGCTCCCGCAGCTCGACCGCGTCGTCGCGCCGTGGATCGTTGAACACAGACCTCCCCGCGTGCCAGCGGACTTCGACGAAGCGGAACTCGGGCAGCTTGCGCACCGCCTCGAGGAACTGATCCTGCGCGCGCTTCGACAGGCGCTCGAGCGCCTCGCGGACCCCCTGGATCCCTTCGACCGCCGGCTTGAACCCCGGCATGGTTTGCTCACTCTGCACGAAGTAGACGAGGGCCTTTTCGAGGTCCTTTCGCTGCAGGCACTCCTCGCCCTTCTTGGCCGCACGCTGCGCCTTCTTGTATTTCGCGCGAGCCACGAGCGCCTTGGCCTCGGGGTAGTCGGGAGCCGCCTCGAGCAAGGTCGCGAGGTCGGCGAGAGCGTCCTCTTCCTTCTCCCCGAAGATGTGCAGGCGGGCCTTGAAGAGGAGCCAGGCCAGCCAGGCCTCGTGATGGGCTGCTTCGAGGTCGGCATCGACCGAACCGCCATTGCTGAGCTGGTCCTGACGCGCGTTATCGAGGACCAAGTAGGCATTGCGGTAATCGCCGCGAAGCGCGTACTGGTGGCTCGAGTCGATGACCGACTGGGTGCTGCAGGCGGACAGCAACAGCAGGCCGAACAACAACGGTCGCATCGTGATCATCTTGGGTGGCAGGGCAGCGCCTCGGCAGGTTCCAGGTCGAGACCCTGAGACTGGTGCCGAAACCCCCATCTTCCATTCCTCTACGGCGATGTCTACTGGTTCGCGCGGGGACGCAGGGGCATTGCCGCCCCGGCACCGGCGTCACGGGGTGCACCGGACCGGACGCGCCCGGTGCCGCAAGGTGGACGGGATCAACCGCTTCGACCCATCGCAGACCCTCTTGGGCCCGGGGCGGGCCGCCTGCTCACGCCTTGCTGATGAAGGTCTCGAGGTCGGTCTTGAGCTCTTCGAGCCCGTATCCGGACACGGTGATGCACCGGTAGATGATGCGCTCGAGTTCCTTGGGCGTCTTCGGGTTCAGCACGTGCGGCGGGCTGTAGCTGAAGAAGTAGCTCAGCGACAGCCGCTGCGTCTCGCCGCCGCTCTGGCGCCCCGCGAACTCCCACGGCACCTCGTCGAACGGCAGCGTGCCGGTCAGGATCTCGTAGATCATGATGCCGATCGCCATCACGTCGGCCTTGCTGTCCCGCAGCAGCAGCGGGTTGTAGTGCGGGGTCGTGGTCACGACGGCCCGGTCGGCGAGCCGCATGGCCGGGTCGAGGATGACCACCTTGCCGCTCGGTTTGACGATGATGTTCTCGGGCTTGAGGTCGCCGTGGTAGTCGAGCGTGCCCGCCTCCTTCGTCGCCAGCAGCGCGCGCGCGATCGCGAGGAACCAGTTGAGGTGGATGCCTTCGAGGCTGCGGATCTTCTCGCGCAGCGTCTTGCCGCGAACGTACTCGAGCACGAGCACGGGATTGCCGTCGATGATGAGCCGATCCTGCACGGACACCATGTTCTCGTGGTGGCAGTTCGCGAGCAGGTCGCCCTCGGCGCGAAGCATGGTCTGCACTTCCTGCTCGTCGAACAGATCGATGCGGACTCCGCGCGGCTCGAAGAAGACGCCTTCGGCCGGCAGTTCGTCGGGGCTGATGCCTTCCGGCGTGCGCCGCGACGTGACTTCCAGCAGGCGCGTGACCTGGCGGCCGCCACCTGCGGCGCCGCCGACCTTCAGGGCGACCTTGTTTCCCGTCTCTTCGTTCTGGGCGAGGAACA
>DASRJH010000252.1:0-17582 GCA_035649575.1 Planctomycetota bacterium | reverse complement strand
CGCCTCGCCGTGTCCGGCGTCGGCGACGCCGTTCGGCGCTGGCTGTGTCGGCTCGGGCGGCCCCAACGCGCTGAGCGCGACCTCGCTGCCGTGGACCGGTTCCATGTTCACTTCGTTCGCGACCGGCATGCCCGGCAACGCGGTCGCGATCGGCGTGCTCGGCTTCTCCACGATCTCGGTGCCGCTGTCGTCGATCCTGCCGCAGGGAGTCCCGGGATGCACGCTGCTCGTGAGTCCCGATCTGCTCGACCTGCTGTTGCCGGCCGCCGGCAGCGTGCAGGCGCAGCTCGCGATTCCGAACGCCGCCGTGCTCGCCGGCCAGATCGTGCATCAGCAGGTGGTGCCCGTCGAGTTCGACCTCGTGGGCAACATCGTCGCGCTCACGAGCACGAACGGGCTCACGTTGACCATCGGCACCTGGTGAGCCAACCTGCCCGCGAGGGCCTGCGGATGGTCCACAGCGGGTAACCTGTTGCCGTGCTCGCCGCCGCCCTGCTTCCCTGCCTGCTCGCGCCACAACAGCCGGCGGCCGCGGACCTGCCGAGGGAGCTCGCGCGTCTCGTCGATCTGCCGACCGCTTCCGATCGAAAAACCGCCGCGAGCGCGCTCGCGAAGAAGAACCTCGCGACGACCGCCGAGTGGACCGCAGCGTGCGCGGCCTTCGGCACCTTCGAAGCGAAGGAGCCGGGCCCGTCGCGGCAGACCGTCGACCTCCACGTGCTCGGCAGGACCGAGGCGACCGAGGTCTTCCTCTACATCCCGCCTGGCTACGACCCGTCGAAACCCGCCCCGCTGCTGCTCTGGGGCCATGGCGCCGGCGGCAGTGGCGCGCGCGAGCATCTGCTGTGGCAGAACGTCGCCGACAGAGTTGGCCTGCTCGTGCTCGCACCGACCTCGGTCAGCAAGGAGCCCGGCTACGCGTTCACGCCGCTCGAACGCGAGGGCGCACTGGCCGCACTGCGCTGGGCGCGCCGCACCGTGAACGTCGACGAGAACGCGATCTTCGTCGGCGGCTGGTCCCAGGGCGGCAGCATGACCTGGGACCTCGCGCTGCGGCATCCCGACCTCTTCGCAGGTGTGTTGCCGTGCGTCGGCGGTCCGCGCATGGAACTCGGCGCGCGCAACAATCTGCGCTACCTCGAGAACATAGCACACCTGCCGATCCGCGATCTGCAAGGCAGCGAGGACGATCCGCTGTTGCTGATGAACCTGCGTCTCGCGTTCGCGCGTCTCAAGAAGCTCGCGGCGCCCGACGCGGTGCTCCACGAGTTCGCCGACCGCGGGCACGACGCCGACCTCGGTGTCGTCGACTGGGCGGCGTTCTTCGGCAAGCGTCGGGCGGAGCCGCAGCGCGTCGTGCGCCTCGCGGCCGATCCGGCCGAGACGCGCGCGAGCTGGGCTGCGATCACGGGGTTCGAAGCCAGGGTCGACGTCGACGTCCAGCCGGCCGTCAATGCCGACACCTGGCAACGGCTCGACGAAGCCGGCAAGCGCGCGCTGCTGCTCGATCGCCTGGCCGAGTACACGGCGCGGCTCGTCGTGCAGGACAAGGGCCAGGGTCACTTCGTCGCCGAGAGCAAGCTCGTGAAGAGCTTCGAGCTCCTGCTCACGGCACCACGCGTCGGCAAGGACGGCGCCGTCGAAGTGCGGTGGCAGAACCGCACGGTCCGCAAGAAGACGACCCTGGACCCGGCGGTGCTGCTCGAGGACTTCGCCGAGCGCTTCGATCGCACGTTCCTGCCGGTCGTTCGCGCCGTCGTGCCCTGACCTGGAACTGAGTGCCCTGATGGAGGGTCCGCGGTTGGTCTGCAACCGCAACCCATTGGCTGGGGCACAGATGCACGCCGAGCGGCCGGCACGGCCCCCGCAGCTCGCCGAAGGTCGCCGTGCGTAGGCACTTCGGGCGGGTCACCTCCATCAGAACACTCAGGTCGGGCTCAAGGCAACGTGCCGAAGTGGCCGATTCACGCCAGCATGCGGAGACTCATCGTTGCCGTTGTATGTGCTGTGCTCGCCATGATGGCCGTCGTCGGCATCAAGGAAGGCCGCCGCCCGGACTTTCCGGCGCCGGAACCGAGCCAGACCGTCCAGCAGGACATCGCCACGATCTCGACCGGCGCGAAGGTCGACATCGAGCAATACGTCGCGACGACCGGTCTCACGGTCATCGAGTTCACGGCGCACTTTTGAAACGCGTGCAAGACCGTCGGGCCTCAGTTGGAGGCCATCGCGAAGGAACGGCAGGACGTGGTGCTCCGCATCATCGACATCGACGCGTGGAGCTCGGAAGTCGCGCAGCAGTACTCGATCCGCAAGCTGCCGACACTCTGGTTGTACGAGGACGGCAACTTGGTGACGAAGGACACGAACGAGGCGGTTACCAAGCTGCGGCAGAAGCGGTGATGCGCTCTTGCGCCGTGGCTGCGTGAGCCTGGCCTCGCGGGCGAGCAGACTCAGACACCTTCGCTCGGACCGTCGTACATCTCGGCGATCTCCGCGCGCGCGGCGAGCAGGTCTTCCGGCACCTTGACCGGCAGGAAGCGCGTGTTGCGGCCGTTGCGGCGCACCTGCAGGAAGTTGGTGGGGAGGTGGGCCGTGAGCTCGCCGATCAGATGTTCGACCTGCACGGCCCGTTTGCCCTCGACTTCCTTCTCGACGTAGTACCAGCCGAGATCGAAGTCGCGATCGAGAGCCTGCGCCGTGAACGTGAACGTGTTCGTGTTGAAGACGTCGACGATGCTCGGATCGAAGCCCTCGGGATAGCGGACCTGTTCGATGAGCTGCGGGCGGCCGAGGTAGAGCAGCGGCGAACCACCGACGTCCTCCGGCCACTTCGGCGCCAGCTCGACGGTCGCGTCGCACTTCTTCTTGATGTGGTGACCCAGGATCACGGGATCGATGCGCGCGCCGAGGTTGTCGACGTTGCGCACGAGCAGGTAGCGGCCGCCGGCCGCGAGGAACCGCTGCAGGCAGCCGCTGCGCCGGAACGCGACGGGGAAGTCGCCATGCCCGGGGCCATACGGGGACGCCTCGCCGTTGGCCAGGATGAACAGTTCGCCGCGTTTCGTCATGCGCAGCGCGATCAGCTGCGTGAAGTGTTCGAGGTGCTGTGGGTCCATGCCGAAATTGTCGTGCTCGGCGAAGTGCGCGCGCGTGGCCTCGTCGGTCGCGAAGCTGTTCATGACGAACATGCGCACGACGCCGCCCGTCTGCTGCTCGACGCGCAGGCAGTCCTCGATCGTGAGGCCCAGGAACGAACGCTCGGGTCCCAGCACGGGAACGACGCCCTTCACGACGCCGCCGAACCTCGTCGCCATGCCGCCGTTCAGCACGACGAGGCCGACCTGGCCCGCCTTGATCGCCTCGCGGCCGAGCTGCTCGAGCTCGCGCCACAGCTTGGTCGTGCTGCCGGGCAGCTTCTGCAGCGTGCCGGGCGGCAGCGCGAGCAGGTCGCCGGTGACTGCGTTCGAGGCCTTCGAAAGCCGGCCTGCTGCGACGTCCGCCTGCCACCGCTGCTGCAATGCCGGGTCGTAGCCGTAACGCGACAGGAAGGCCAGCTGCTGTTCCGTCAGTCCTCTCAAGGCGGAAGGAGGCTATCCGCGCCGGCGTTCCGTCGCCAGCGCGCGCGCGCATCGCGCGCATCGCGGCCATGGCCGCAACCCAGGTCCGGGTTGCAACCGCGCCGAAGCGCGCGGCATTCGGCATGGCCGCTTGTGGTTCGGTGCCCTTACGCTGCGCAAGTTGTCGCGCAGCGCGACAGCTTGTGAGACCAAGGGCCCATTGACGTGATGCACGCGAGCTCGAGCACCGGCACGACGGCGACGACGTTGCTGCCCGCGACGGGATTGACGACGCTTCCCGGCGTTGGTCCCACCACGGCGGCGCGCCTCGCAGCGGCGGGCTTGTCGACGGTCCTGGATCTCGTGCAGTTCTTCCCGCGTCGCTACTCCGCGCTGCAGGAACTGTCTGCTCCCGACGAGGCCGCGTTGGGCAACCTCGTGCGCTTGCGAGCCGAAGTGCGGTCGGCGTCGTTGGCCTGGCTGCCGGGGCGGAGAGCGATGGTCACCGTCGTGTTCGCGTGCGACGACGGCTCCGCGTTCGCGGCGCAGTTCTTCAACCAACCCTGGCTCAAGAAGGCCTACCCTGCCGGCCAGAAGCGATGCGTCGAGGGTGTGCTGATCAAGAAGGGACAGCGCTTCCTGCTGCAGCAGGCGCGGGTCCTGCCCGTGGGCTCGGCGCCGGCCGGCGAAGTGCAGCTGCGTTATCCCGAAGTGCCGGGCGTGTCGGCGCAGCGGCTGCAGCAGTGGATCGACCTGTGCCTTCTGCGTCTGGACTGGTCGCGCGTCGAGCTGGCACCGCTGCCGCCGCTGCTCGAGGATCTCGACGGGCCGTCGGTGGCACTGCTCGGGTCGATGCATCGGCCGCGCGACGTCGCCGAACACGAACGCGCGCGGCGCCACTTCGCGGTGCGCGAAGCCGTGGCGCTCTTTGCCGCGATCGAACGCGCGGCGCGCGCGCGCGCGCGCCGGTCGGCGGCCGTGTTCCCGGTCGACAAGGCACTCGCCGAGCGCATCCTGCAGCGCATTCCGCTGGCCCTCACGGCCGACCAGGACGCCGCGGTGCGCGCGTTGTGGCAACGTCTCGCGGGGCCGTCCGCGATGGGCGTGCTGCTGCAAGGCGACGTCGGCACGGGCAAGACGGCGGTCGCGATCGCGGCAGCGCTCGCGGTGCTCGCGCGCGGCGGCCTCGTCGCGTTCCTGGCGCCGACCGAACTGCTCGCCGAGCAGCACTTCGCCGTCGTCAAGCTCTGGCTCTCTGGCAGCGACGTACGCGTGACGCTCTGCACCGCGGCGCAGAAGCTGCGCACGCTCGGTCCGCCAGGACCGCAGCTCGTCTTCGGCACGCACGCGCTGTTGTCGGGCGGGGTCGAGCTGCCGCACCTCGGCCTCGTGATCGTCGACGAACAACACCGCTTCGGCGTCGCCCAGCGCATGGCGCTCGTGCACAAGGGAGACAACCCGCACGTGCTCGTGATGACCGCGACGCCGATTCCGCGCACGCAGGCGCTCGTGTTGTTCGGCGACCTCGACCAGGTCGTGCTGCGGCAGCGGCCGCCGGGGCGACGCGTCGTACGCGCGTTCCACGTGCCGCACGAGAAGTGGGCGCGCGCCGTGCGTTCGGTCGCGCGCGCGGTGCGGCGCCGAGGGCGCGTGTTCGTCGTCTGCCCGGCCGTCGGCGAAGCGGGCGAGAAGGGCGGTGTGGTTAGGGTGCAGCAGGCGCTGATGTCGAAGTTCCGCTGCGGCCTCGTGCACGGACGCCTGCAGACGGCACAACGGCAGGCCGTGCTGCAGCAGTTCCGCGACGGCGAGTGCGACGTGCTCGTCGGCACGACGGTGCTCGAGGTCGGCGTCGACGTGCCCGACGCGACGCTCATCGTGGTCGTGGCGGCCGAGCAATTCGGCATCGCGACGCTGCATCAGCTGCGCGGGCGCGTCGGCCGCGGCAGCCGGCGCGGCATCGCGATCCTGTGCGGCAAGCGCACCGAACGCGTGGCCGCGGTCTGCCGCACGACGGATGGGTTCGAGCTCGCCGAAGCGGACCTCGCGATCCGCGGCAGCGGCGAGTTGATGGGCACGGCGCAGAGCGGTTTCACGGACCTGCGCGCGCTCGATCCGGTCGAGGATCTCGAGCTGCTGCTGCGCGTGCGCAAGGCCGTGCAGCGCGATGGAGGGGCCGCGTGACGCGCGACGTCGTCTTGACTGTGGCCCAGGCGCGCGCGATCGATCGCGACGCCGCGGAACGGCTCGGCATGCCGACGCTGCTGCTGATGGAGAACGCGGCGCGTTCGGTCGCGGAGATCGCGAGGACGCTCGGGGATCGGTTCGTGATCTTCGCGGGGGCCGGCAACAACGGCGGCGACGGGCTCGCGGCCGCGCGGCACCTCGGCTTGTCGCGATGCGCCGTGCACCTGCTGGCCGAACCCGATCCAGAGCGCGCCCCCGACGCGGCGCTGCAATTGCGCATCGCGCGCGCGGCGGGATGGCAGCCGGTCGTCGGTACCCTGCCCGATCTCCGGGCTCACGCGGGCGCCGTGTGGATCGACGCGTTGTTCGGCACGGGGCTCGAGCGCGAGCTCACGGGTGCTGCGCGTTCGTGGGTCGAAGCGTTCGACCGCGCGGTGGGCGTGAAGCTGTGCGTCGACATCCCGTCGGGCCTGCACGGCGACACGGGCGTGGTGCTCGGCGCTTGCTGCCACGCCGACGTCACGGTGACGTTCGTCGGCAAGAAGTTCGGCATGACGACGCCGAGCGGCAGGGCGCACTGCGGCAAGATCGTCGTGGTCGGCCTCGGGCTGCCCGAATCGCGGCCTGCGGACTAAGACTGCCTCAGGACCCTAGCGAATCACGAGCTCAATCCACGTTCCCTCGACCGTCGTCCAATAGAGGCTCGACTTGCTCACGACGTCAGCGCCAGGTACGTCAGCGTGGAACGGCTGCTGAGCTTCCAAGCTTGCTTCCGCAAACGTGAAACTGCCAGAGCTGTCAGTCTGTAGGGTTCCAGCAAAACCACCGCGGGCTCGCGCACGATCGGCGTCGAGAATCATGTAGTTGCCTCCGCCTCCCGCCTCGGCGTAGACCCGAGTAAGAGTCACATGCCGATTCGGAACTGGCACCCCGTTGAGGTCGACGAGCCTTCCGCGAATCGGCGCTCCTTGCTCGTGGTGAACGCGAACTTGGATTGACGACCAGGCCAGAGGGGCTGGGCTCTGTCCCGTATCATGGAAGAACACGGGACGGCCGGGGGCCCAGACGGCAAACTGCTTTCTTGCTGACAACGGAACATGACATCGGCACACGCCTGGCGCCTCGAACTTGAGTGCTTGCACCGCAAACTCCCGATCCCCATCCCTAATCGGGGCCGCAGTCGAGTAGCAAGTCCATGACGCGTAGTCGGACCCCTCATCCGCAACGAACGATAGAGCATAGTGAGCGCCGATCGTTACGGTCGTTTCAGAAGGATGACGCTCCACTCTGGTCTTGAAGAGTGTATGTGTGAGCCAGGTTCCAACGACGTCAGTCGGGAAGGTCGTCGGATGAAACACGACTTCGGTAACACACCCGTGAGTTGACTCCGCGCCATTTGTACGCAGCGTCCACCTCGGTGGCAGGGGATCGCCGACGAATTCCAAGCGGACACGCCCAGCAGCAGGTGCGTACGAGGATCGGCCCGCCGGAACCTCGATTCGCGAAGCTGGCTGTGCCGCAACGCTGGCTTGCTCTTTGGACAGGCCCGAATCGCTGATCGGATGTGATTCGGGTGCCGGGCCAGATTCACCCAAAGCACCATTCCGATTCCAAGGCAGCAGCACGAAGCACGCGAGAACCAAGGCACTGATCGCCAAGAGAGCTGCCTTGTGCCGCTGCCGTCGCATACAGGTCAGACATCCTCGTGCATGTCAGTGATACTGCCGTCCACCATGGAACTGGCTCACGTTATCGCGTCACTCATCGAAGAACTTCAGCTAGCCGAGGCTGCGCCAGAACGCGCCCAGTTGCTGCGCGAACGCCGAGGGATCCTCCATCGGCACGAGGTGCCCGCAGCCCGGCACCGCGGCGAGCCGCGCACCGCGGATTGACCCCGTGACCTGTTCGGCTTCGGCAGGCGTCGAGATCGGATCCTCGCTGCCGACGACGATGGGCGTCGGCACCGTGATCGTCGCGGGCAAGGCCGTGCGATCGGGCCGATCGCAGGCCGCGCAGGAGGTGGCGGGAATCGTGCCCTGAGCCGCAGAAAAGTCGGCTCCCTGATCCACTGAGGAGAGCATCGGTTGGATGCCCACGCAGGCCATCAGGATGACGGGTCAACGGTGCGGGTGAATGGAAAAACAGAGTCGAGCAAGCGGGAGGCAGCCCGATTCCCTCGAGGGGGCGGCAGGGATGACCGGCCCTGGGGACCGAGAACATGACTCCGTCTGAGATCAATGGCTGGGCCGCCGCCGGTGAGTCGGAGACGCTTGAACTCAAGCGCACGACCGGTGAGCGGCGGCAAGCAGCCCGCACGCTGTGCGCCATGCTGAACCACCGCGGACGGGTGCTGTTCGGCGTCGAGTCAGACGGTCGCGTCATCGGCCAGCACATCGGCAATCAAACGCTGGAAGAGATCGCACAGGAACTGGGTGAGATCGACCCACCGGTCTACCCTTCGATCGAGCGCGTGCCGATCGGTGCGGACCGCGAGGTGCTGGTTGTCAGTGTCTCGACCGGGCCCAACCGGCCGTACAGCTACAAGGGCCAGGGCTATCGACGCGTCGGCAATACGAACCAATCGCTCTCGCGCGACGAGTACGACCGCATGCTGCTGGAGCGGGTGCATGGTCAGCAGCGCTGGGAGAACCAGCCCGCCGTCGGCTGGTCGGTCGCCGATCTGGATGCGGCCGAGCTGTTGCGCACGATCGAAGAGGCGCTTCGCCGAGGTCGTCTCGCGGACCCGGGAACCCGCGCACCCGAGGAACTGCTGCGCGGTCTCGGCCTTGCCAAGGGCGGGATGCTGTTGCGTGCCGCGGTGGTGCTGTTCGGCCGTGCCGAGCGGATCGAGGCTGAGCTGACGCAGTGCTTGCTTAGGGTGGCTCGCTTTCGGGGCACGGATCGCACGGAGTTCCTCGACAACCGACAGTTCCATGGCAACGCGTTCGAGCTGCTGCTGAAGGCGGAGCGCTTCATGCGCGAGAACCTACCGGTCGCTGGACGCATCACTCCTGGACTCTTCGAGAGGGTAGACGATCCGCTCTACCCACCGGAGGCTCTCCGTGAGGCGTTGGCCAACGCCTTCTGCCACCGGGACTACGCGATTGGCGGTGGTTCTGTGGCGGTCGCGATCTACGACGATCGGCTGGAGGTGACGTCGTCGGGCTCGCTGCACTTCGGGATGACAGCGGAGGCCCTGTTCGCTCCGCATGAGTCGTTGCCGTGGAACCCGCTGATTGCGCGGGAATTCTATCGGCGCGGCATCATCGAGTCGTGGGGACGGGGTACGATCAAGATGGCGGAGCTGACGGCGGCCGCCGGATTGCCGCGGCCCGAGATCGAGGACGCGGGCGGTTGTGTGACCGTGCGATTCCGGCCCTCCCGTTACGTTCCGCCCCAGCGAGTCGGGCGCGACGTCACCGAGCGGCAACGTGAGATCCTGGCCTTGGTGGCCCAGACGGGAACCGGCGTGCCACTTCGCGAGATCCTTGACCAGCTGGGGTCAAAGGCCAGCGAGCGACAGGTTCGCGAAGACTTGGCGATCCTGCGGACCCTTGGACTGGCGCATCCCGAAGGACACGGGCGGGGTGCCAGATGGAAACGGTTGTGATGAAACGTGTTGGCTCATTCTGGCTTATTCCGGCTTATTCTGGCTCATTCCCGCTGCGCCACGAGCGCCGTGTTGCCGCCAAAACGCGCCAAGGTGCAGCGCGAACGCGGTTGGATCCTCCATCGGCACGAGGTGCCCGCAGCCCGCCACCACGGCGAGCCGCGCACCGCGGATCGACCCCGTGATCTGTTCGGCTTCGGCAGGTGTCGAGATCGGATCCTCGCTGCCGACGACCACGAGCGTCGGCACCGTGATCGTCCCCAGCATTGCAGTGCGATCGGGCCGATCGCGCAGGCCGCGCAGGTCGGCGACGATCGTCTCGACGGGCAGCGACTCCGCCATCGTCTGCACGCGCGCGCGCAGCATGAGGTCGCGCGCGATGTCGGGTTGTTTCGCGAGCAGCCGATCCAGCATGCCCGCGGCAAGCGCCGCGCGGCCCCGCGTTACGACGGTCTGCATCGCCGCGTCCCTGCCGGCCCTGCCGGCGTCGTCGTCCGCCGCGGCGCGCGTGTCGACGAGCGCGAGCGAGCGCACGAGGCCGCGATGCGCGGCCCAGATCGCCTGGGCGACGTAGCCTCCCATCGACAGGCCGACGACATCGACGGGCTCGTCGGTCAGCGTGTGGACCACGGTGGCCACGTCGTCGGCGAACAGATCCATGCCGTGCGTCGTGTCGCCGCACCACGGCGACTGGCCGTGTCCACGCAGATCGATCGCGACGAGCGTGCGCTGGTCGGCGAGCGAACTCTGCATCGCGTCGAGCCACATACGGTGGTCGAGCGGGTAGCCGTGCACGAGCACGGCGAGCGGGCCGCGGCCGGCGACGTGCACTGCGATGCGCGTGCGTTCGAACGAGATGAACCGCGTTTCCATGGGCCCGTAGTCTCGCAGACTGTCGCCTCTCAGCGAAGGTGCAGGCGCGCTATGGCCTCGACGTGGAAGGTCTGCGGGAACATGTCGTAGGCCTCGACCTGCTCGACTTCGTAGCCGCCGTCGGCGAGCTGGCGCAGGTCCCGCGCGAGCGTCTGAGGATCGCACGAGACGTAGACGAGCCGCTGCGCGCGCAGCTCGAGCAGCTGCGGCAGGATCGGCTTCGCGCCGACACGCGGCGGGTCCATGAACACGAGGTCGGGCCGTTCCTTGTTCGCGCGCAGGAACTGCTCCGTCGTGCTGCGCAGATACGTGACGTTGTCACAGCCGTTCGTCTTCACGTTGACGCGGCCCAGCGTGGCCGCGCGCCGTTCGTCCTCGATGGCGACGACGCGGCCGAAGCGTCTGCCGAGCGGCAGCGAGAACAGGCCCACGCCCGCGTAGAGGTCGAAAGCGAGCTCGCCCGATTCGCCGCCGATCGCACCCTCGACGAGCCGGCCCACGAGGTGGCGGTTGCCCTGGAAGAAGCTCTCGGGCTCGATCAGGTAGCGGAAGCCCAGGACCTCGTGCTCGACGAGGTCCTTGCGCAGACCGGGCAGGTCCGGTGCCCAGGATGCCCTGCCATTGCCGCAGGCGCCGTCGATCTGGTAGGGCCACGCCTTCTTCGGCAGGTCGGCGATCGCCGCGCGCACGGCGGCGAGTCCCTGCTCGAGCTCCGGCGCGAGCACGGGGCACTCGTGCACGTCGACCGTGCTGTGCGTGAACGCGGCGTGGAAGCCGAGCGCCGGAGTCGCCACCGTGCCGACCGCCGCCGTGGGCTCGTTTTCGAGCTTGCTCGGGCGTTCGCGCCGCCGCAGGCGGCCGTGCGTGCCGTCGCTGCGCTGGCCCGACGTCGCCTGCACCTTGAGCTGCGTGCGCACGCGGTAGTTCCACGGCTCGGCGTGGTGCACGACGATGGGCTCGGACCAATCGAAGCCGCCCGTGCGCACGAGCGCGTCGCGCACGAACTCTGCCTTGGCCGCGACCTGCGTTGCATAGTCGACGTGCTGGAACTGGCAGCCGCCGCATTCGCCGAAGTGCTGGCAGCGCGGTGACACGCGGCCGGGACCCGGCGCGAGGATCGCTGTGATCTTAGCGCGCGCGAACTTCTTCTCGACCGCGGTGACCTCGACGCGCAGCCGGTCGCCCGGCGCCGCGAACGGGACGAACACCGCGAGCCCCTCGTGGCGCGCGACCGCGAAGCCGCCGAAACCGAGGCGTTCGGCAGTCACTTCGAGGATCTGGCCCGGCGTCGGCGGCGTCATGTGTCCGGGCAGGCTACCACGCGGTCCTCAGTCTTTGCTCTCGAGCAGGTTCTTGGCCAGCTGCGCGAACCAGACCGGCACGCTGGCCGGATCGGAATTGCCGTCCATCAGCGAGCGCGAGAACAGGCCTTCGGCGCAGTGCACGCCGAGTTGTCGATAGGCTTCGAACTGTTCCTCGCCGAAGAACTGGTCGAGCGTCGTCTCGTGCGGAAAGCTCGGGTGGTTGCCGCGGTAGCGCCGGATCAGCTCGGACTCGTTGCCCGTCACCGAGAGCTTGACGTAGAGCAAGAGGCCAATCGGCCGTTCGCCACCGGGCTCTCTGGCCGGGTAATACACGCGACACAGCTGGTAGTGCGATCGGCTATGGCCCGTCTCCGGATCGGGTCGCAGATCGCGCAGGTCGGGGCCGATCTCGACGCCGAGGTCGAGCTGCGCGTGACGCACGAGCGTCATGAGGCCGTGGAACGTGTAGTCCGGGTCGGCTTCGCCGTCGACGCAGACGATGAACTTGCAGCGCCGCCGCAGCAGCTCGTAGATGCCGAGGTTCTCGATGTGGCCGCCGTCCGAGAGATTCAGCCACCTCCGTTTCTCGGACATGAACAGCCCGGTCATCTCGTGCAGCAAGCACGAGAAACCCGGATGTTCCCCGAAGAGCTTCTGCCAGCACCGCCACGGCGTGTTCCTCACGTAGCGGCGCGCGCGCTCGTTCCACGGCAACTTCGCGGCCGGGCCGTTCGGCGTGGGCGGGCGGTGGATCCAATAACCGAGCCGGACGTTCAGGAACGCGAGCAGCGCGCGCAGCGGCCGGATCGAGCCGAGTCCCATGCTGGTCGAGAACGCGGCGCCCGAGATCGCCATCGCGGTCGCGAGGTCGGGCTTCTGGCCGTTCATGCGCCAGCACGACGTCGGCGCGTAGCCGACGACCGGCGAACCCGTCCAGTGCTTGCTGAACAGGAAGAAGTCGCAGCGCCGTTCGCGCAGCTTGAGGTCTTCGCTGCCCGGCAGGTTGACCGTGCAGTTCACGAGATGGTAGGGCGCGCGGTCGTGCCGGTTGATCCGCTGCAAGAACACCGGCCGCGAGATCCGGTTGGGCCGATCGACGAACGTGCGCCCGAGTCCGCGCCGGAACAGACGGTGAGGACCCGTCGTGTTGATGTTGAGCACGGTCGTGATCACGATCGCGAGCACTGCGCCGATGGCCGCGAGGTAGTAGAGGCCGACGCTGCGACCCTCGTTGACGATGCCTCCGAACGCGAACAGCGCATACGAGACGATCACGGCGAGCACGGGCACGATCAGCGCGCCGACGAGCAGGGCCGCGAGCAGCACGACCTTCCGCACGCGTGGGTTCTCGAGCATCGGCACGAACCGCAGCGCCGCCGGCAGCAGCGAGACGAGACAGCCGAACGTGAGCCAGTTCGCTCCGGTGCCTGCCTCGCCGATGACGGGTATGTGGGCGAGTGCTACCTGCAGCTCGCGCAGTTCCCACCGGCCGCCGGTCAGGGCCGGCATGAGCAGGTGGAAGCCGCGGTCGAGGAACCAGAACAGCAGGCACAGGCACAGCAGCATCGCGCCTGCGAGGAGCGTCCTGCCGGCAGCGGCCGCCGTCCTCGAGTTCGTGCGTTCGCGCCGGAAGAATATCAGCGCGACCATGGCCACGAACGCCGCGAGCGGCGCCGCGGCGCGAAACCACCAGATCGGGTCCAGGCCCACGCGTTGCACGAGGACTGCGGCCATCGCGCCGAGCACGAGCACGAACAGCGGCACGCACCAGTTCACGAGCATGCCGAGCAAGGTCTCGAGCACCATGCCCCAGCTCTCCCACAGGCCGCGGCCGACCAGGAACTTGGCGCGCCGCCGCAACTCGCGGATCGGCCCCGAGTCGGGGCCATGAGGCCAGCCGAGCTCTTCGGGCGGCGTGCCGCGGCCGAGCCGCGTGGTCAGGAAGCAGCCCGTGTAGCCGCCACCCGAGACCGTCGAGAGGAAGTCGATGCCAGGGAGAAGCTTCTTCGCCGCGAGCACCTGCGTCACGCCGAGACAGAACGTCGCCGAGCGGATGCCGCCGCCGGACAGCGCGAGACCGACGGCGTCCCTTCCATCGTCCTGGCGACCCGTGGCGTTGCGATGGCCGTGGATGCACTCGGCTTCCTTGGCGTTCATCTGCCGCGCCATCTCCGGCTCGATGCCGCCGTTCGCCGCGGGATCCGACGGGATGCCGAACGGAATCGGAGCCAGGCACGCGGCGAGGTCGGCTGCCGACAGCGGCGGCGGCACGACGTCGTCCGTGGTCTCGGCGCCATACGCCATCTTGCCGAGCTGCGCCGCGAACGCGCGCAGCTTCACCTGCACGTCGGCGAGGTCCGCGCGGAACGCGTCGCCGCCGTCGCGCGACTGCAGCCGGCCCTGCTCGTTCGCGTTGTGCCACTTGGCCGTGACGGGGCGCAGGACGACGTTGAGCATCTGCGTCGTCTCGCGCGCAAAGACCTCGCAGCCAGGATGCTGCTTCATCGCGTCTCGCGCGAGTGCGAACACTTCGAAGAGGTTCTCGAGCGCGCGCCCTTCGACGCCGTGCTGGTAGTGAAGGGTCTGCGTCGCGACGCGCGTGCGCAGCTCGGACAGGAAGTAGTGCGCTGCTTGTTGGTCGGCGGTGGGGCCTGGTTGTTTCGTCATGGGCGCCCCTCCATGAGCCATTTCGGCCATCGGGCCCCGGAACTTCACGACGAGATCGACGGTGTCGCGTTTTCCCGCAGTGTTGCGTCGTGCTACGCCGCTGGCTCGCGCGTCAACAACCAGAGGCCGATCGCGACCAACACGAGCGCTACGAAGAAGCGGTGGCCCGGCGGCTCCGCGCCGAGCGCGGCATTCAACGCGGCCGCCACGAGCGGCTGCACGTTGATGTAGAGGGCAACCTGCGAGCTGTGTGTGTGGCGCAGGGCCCAGGTGTTGAGCAGGTAGGTCATCACCGTCGCGAACAGCACCGCGTAGGCGGCGAGCCACACCGTCGGTGCCGACAACACGCCGCTGCAGTCCGCCGTGGTCACCTGCGGCGCGCTCCAGGCTCCGACCATCAGCGACGCGAGCACGAACATCACGGCAGTCGCGCGCATCGGGTCGACCTGCTGGCCGAGTCGGCGCATCAGCACGAGGTGCACCGCGAACGCGATGCCGTTCGCCATCGTGAGCAGGTCGCCCGCCAGCGTGGGCCCACTGCCGCGCGGCGCGCTAGTCGAGGCCGTGCCGAACACCATCCGGTCGAAACCCAGCAGATACAACACACCGCCGAGCGCGAGCACGATCGCGAGCACGCGTCGCCGGCCGAGGCGCTCCTGACCGGCGCACACGGCGACGAGCATCGTCCACGTTGGGATGCCCGCGTTGATCACGGCCGAATGCTCGGGTGTCGTGCGCGCGATGCCTTCGGTGAAGAGCACCTGGTTCAGCATGACGCCGAAGAACGACGCGATGCCGAGCCCGACCCAGAGCCTCGCCCTCGGCCAGCCCGAGGTCCCGCGCAGCATCATCGCGAGCGGCACGAGGAACGCAGTCGCCGCAGCGATCCGGAACCACACCCAGGCCGCCGGCGAGACGGCCTCGAGGATTTTCTTCGTGAACACGTAGTTCGCCCCGAACACGACCGAAACCGTGATCAGGGCAACGTGGACACGCAGCGGGGAAGGCAAGGCCGGGGATCGTGGCGGGCCAGGGGTCGGATGCAAGCTGCCCATCGCGGCCATGGCCGCAGCCAAAGGTCCCCAAAGGGCGGTCCGGGAAAAGACCCGCGTGCCCATCGCCTCGACTCGACCGGACCGGGCGCCCCTCTTGCCGGGCCGTTGGCACGTTTTCGCGACAAGCGGCAATGCAGTCGATATCATCCGGCCCCTCTGCGTCCAGCCATTGGCCTGACCCGGGCCACTCCCGCGCGCCTCCCCGTCGCCCCTCTCATGACCGTCGCCGCCTCGCTGCTTTGTCTCGCCGCCCTGCTGCCGTCTCCACAGGGCGACCTCCGGCTCCCCCCCAAGAAGACCCCGGCGACCCCGCCGACGACGCAGCGGCCGCTGACCGAGATCGAGCGCTTCCGCCGCGACCTGCAGCTGATGCACGCGTCGCCGAGCCAGATCGAATCGAAGCTGCTCGAGATGGGCAGCGCGTATCCGGCGCTCGAACCACTGATGCTCGAAGTGGCGCGCACGGCGAGAGCCAACGAGATGGGCAACCTCATGATCGTGGCGCGGCGGTTCGGCACGCCTAGAATCGCCGACGAGCTGTTCTTCCAGCTGCTCGCGCGTCCGCTCGGCGAGGCCACGCGCGCGACCGTCGAGACGATGGCGCAGTTGAAGGCCGGCGACGCCAAGCAGGCGCTCAAGGATTGCATTCGCGGGCGCATCTCGAGCGCGCAGCGACATGCGACCGACGTGCTCGCGACGTTGATCGGCGAGGAAGATCTGCAGTTCGCGCTCGAGTTGACCGGCGAACAGAATCTCGACCTCCAGCTGCGCGGCGTCGACCTGCTGCGCGCCGTGCCCGGTGAGCGTTCCGCGCAACGCCTGATCGAGTTGCTGTCGAAAGAGCCGACCGTCGCGGCCGCCGCGTGCGGTGCGCTGGTGTTGCTCGGCACGAGGGTCGTCGGGCCGCTGCAGAGTCTGTGCACGGCGCCGCCGATCGATCGTTCGTTCGACTACGGCGCGTTCGCGCTCGCGCAGATCGAGCGTGCCAACGGCGGCAAGCTGTTGCCCGCGACGATGGTGCCCGTGCTCGGCGCGCGGGTCACGCAGCGCGACCTGCTGTCGCGGTGTCTCGACGCGATCGCGCTGGCCGATCTCGCCTTCCGCTCGGAGCCGGGGTCCGGCGAGACCTTCCCCGACGCGGCGATCGTCGAGGCGCTGATCGATGTCGTGCAGCCGTCGCAGTTCGTGCCGAATCTCGACATGCTGCGGCGGCCGGCCGAAGAGCGGCTCACGCGCACGACCGGGCGCGTCGTCGTGTCAGCCGCGGGTTTGACGTGGCGCGAGTGGTGGAAGGACCAGCGCGACGGTTTCGTCGGCCTGCGGGCGAACGTGGCGATCGACGCGAAGACGGCCGGCAACGCCGTCGTCGTCTGGCGCCAGGAGCAGAGACAGGTGCGGTTGCTCGGCGAGAACCGCGCCGGCATGGTCCCGGTCGAGGGCGCGCTCGAGATCGTGCTGACGAGCGCACAGATGCTCGATCTCGTCTCGGCGCTGAAGGCCAGAGGATTCGGCAATCTGGACCTGATGCGCGTCGAGAGCGGCCTGCCGCTCGTGCGCCAGCTGCAGCTGCAGGTGGCGGGTGGCCGTGCGCAGGTGTCGATGCCCGCATCGGAACATCCGGCCTTCGACGAGCTCGTGCACATCGTGCAGCAGCAGGTCGACGCCGAGTTGTGGCAGCTCTACCGCAACCCCGCGGACGAGCCGGACCGCGTGGCATTCTGGCGGACCGAGCGGCGCTGGCGCGAGGCCAACCCCGATGCGACCGAGATCGGACGCCGGTTCGCGCGGCGCATCGTGCAGAACTGGCACGTGCTGTCGCCGGGTCTACGGATCCGCGGCGTCGAGTATCTGCTGGCTCACGAGAACCGCCGCCAGCTGCTGCTCGAGGAGGACGGCGACCGCATCCTCGCGGCCGTGGCCAAGGTCAAGGAGCTCGGTGAGCTCGAGCTTCGCCTGCTCGAGTTGGCCGCGGCGGTGCCCGGCGATCGCGTCTGGCGACAGTGTGTCGACCTCGCGGCGCGCAGCAACGGCGGCGGCCGCAATGCTGTGCGCGCGGTATTCGCGGTGCTCGGACCCGAGGCCGTGTTGAGCGCCTTGCACGATCCGAACCCTGTCGTGCGCCGGTCCGCGGTCGAGGAAGTCATCGTCGTGCGCGACCACCGCGCCGGCCCCCGCCTCGTCGAGCTGCTTGCCGACGAGGATGTCGACGTGCGGCGTACGGCCGCGAACGCGTGCGGCTCGCTGCAAGTGACCGCTGCGTCGGGTGCGCTGATCGCGGCGATCGTCGCCGAAGACACCGCGCCGGTGATGCGCCGCGAGTGTCTACGCG
>DASRJH010000251.1:0-4185 GCA_035649575.1 Planctomycetota bacterium | reverse complement strand
CGAAGCCAATCAGAAGTTCCTGCAGCGCGACCAGGAGAGCCTGCTGCGCAACTCGTTCGGTGATGCACGTCGGCGGCCCCAGCTGCACGTCGCCGCTTGGATGCTCGGCACCTGGCATCTCGGCTGCGGCTTCGCCGACGTGCTGGACGGCAACGGCCGCGGCTTCGACGCAGCGCGCAAGGGCCAGGCGCTGCGGCGCTGCTCGTTGCTGCTGCGCCACGACCACCTGCAACCCCTGCGGCGCACGAGCGCGCGGCTGCCGTTCTCGCTGATGCACGGCACGCTGACCGCGCTGCTCGGTCTCGCGCTGCACGACCCCGGCGCCGAAGACCTCTACGATCTGCTGAGAAACCAGTCCGACCAGGCCTTCGGCGAAGAGGACCATCTGCCGTTGTTCGTGCGCGAGCTGTTGACGCTGCGCGCCGGCGAACGGCCGAGGCTCACGCCGCGTCTCGGTCCCTACCACGAAGTGCTCATGCACTGGACCGGCGACCAACGCGTGCTGGCGCAACAGCTCGCGCTCGTGCTGGACCTGCACCTGCAGCAGGCGCGCGGCAACGCAGTGCCGTTCGACGACCCACCGTGCCGGCTCTACCCCGTCGAAGTGCTCGCGGTCCGCGCCGTGCGCGACCTGCTCGGCCTGCCGACGCCGAAGGTCGATCATCCGCTGATGTTCACCAACCTCGTCACGATGCCGCCAGTCGGGCCGTGGCCGACCGACGAGCTCGTCGAGCGGCTCGAACGCGAGCTCCGCGGCCGCTGACCCATCGTTACCGAACCCCACCCAGGTGATCACCGCCGCCGATCTCGACCGCCTCGCCGCAGCGCATCGGACCCTGCTCAAGGGCGAGCCCGCGGTGGCCGTGGAACTGCTCGGGACCGGCGACGAGGCAGTCGTGCGCAAGACCTACCGCAACCTCGGCCTGCGCTGGCTGCAGTCGTTCGGCCGGCGCAGCCGGGCCGAACGCGAGTTCGACAACCTCGGCAGCGTGGCGCGCGCCGGCGTCGGCTGCACGCCGGCCCGCGGCTGGTTCGAGCGCCGGCGGTTTTGCTGCGTCGACGATTCGACGCTCGTCACGTCGTTCGTGCCCGCGAGCAAGACGCTGAAACAGGTGCTGGCCGACCTGCCGCAGCGCGCGCGCACCCGCCAGCACCTCGTGGCGGCGATGGGCAACCTCGTGGCCCGGCTGCACCGCGGCGGTTTCCTGTGGGGTACGCCGATGCCGCGCAACGTGCTCGTCGTCGGCGATCCGGCCCGGGCACAACTGGCCGTCTGCGACACGCCGGCCGGTTTCCAGCTCGGCCGCTCGCTGCACGGCAGCGGCCTCGCGCTGATCGACCTGTTCCTCGCCGCGTTCTCGCCGAGCCGCCGCGTCGACTTCTCGGCCACCGAGCGCCTGCGCTGGTTGCGCGCCTACTGCGACGGCAACCCGGCTCTGATCCGCCGGCTGTGGCGGCGTCTCGCGCGCCGCGGTGTTTTTCGCAACGAAGCGAGCCGCGCCTTCGCGATGTCGTGGCACAACTATATCCTTCGGCCGATGCGATCCCGCCGACCCGAGCCCCCCACTGCGAAATGACCGACGTGCACGCACCGATGCAGCCGAGCAAGCTGCAGAACTACAACAGCACGCGTGGCGCGGAAGCCTACAAGGCCGACTACCGGAACAAGCTGCACCGCAAGTGGTCCGACGGGCGCGAACGCGCGCTGCTGCACCGCTACTTCACGAAGATCGGCCACGTCGACTCGATCCTCGACCTGCCGTGCGGCCACGGCCGGCTCGCGGATCTGCTGAAGCGCCACTGCCGGCAGCTGATCGAGGCCGACTGGTCGCTGACGATGGTGTCGTTGAACCGGCGCGACCACGGCACCGAGCAGCGCGCGTATTTCCGCGCCTCCGCGCTCGAGATCCCGCTGCCCGACCGCAGCGTGGACGTGGTCGTGAGCTTCCGGCTGTCGCACCACCTCGAGACGCAAGAACTGCGCGAGCGCCATCTGCGCGAACTGTTCCGCATCGCGAAGAAGACCGTGATCGTCACGTGGTTCTCGGCGACCTCCTTGAAGAACCTGCTGCGCAGGGTCCGCGTCGTGCTCGGGGGCAAGAGACCGAAGAACGTGCTGCGCAACGAACGCGTGCGCGCCGTCGCGAGCGAGTGTGGCTACGTGCAGCAGGAGGCTCGCCCGCTGTTCCGCATCGGCTCCGGGCACGTGCTCGGCATGTTCACACGCAAATGAACACCAACGAACGAACCCCACCCCCGTTCGCGCAGCAGCGCTTGATCTGCCTCGCGATGCTGCTGGGCATGGTGAGCTATGCGACGGTCGTCGCCGTGATGCTCATGCAGAACGGATTCCAGGGCATGGCCACCGAGTACATCGACTGGCTCGACATCGCGGTGCCGAGCGTCGGCCTCTGCTGCGCGGTCCTCGCGTGGGTGACCAAGCGGTCGTTGTCCGCCGCCGCCGCGGCGCTGTTCGGAACCGCACGCGGCAACGCGATGTTCCGCGCCAACTTCATCCCGATCGTCATCGCCGAGGGCGGCTGCCTGTTCGGCCTCACGGCGTGGTTGCTCAACGCGAACGCCATCCCGCACCTCGTCACGGCGCTCGTGCTGCTCTCGATTTCGATCTGGCTCATGCCGATGCGCGATCCCGACGCGCACGTGCAGTGAGACTGATCGCGGAATTGTGGGGTTGACGCAGCACAGGCCCGCAAGTCCACTCGCGGCATGAGGCCACCCATCGCTTCGGCGTTCCTGCTCCTCGCGACTCCTCTCTACTGTCAGACCGGCTCGGTCCCCGGCACCGACATCATGGTCTACGACGTCGTCGGCGTGACCGTGGCCGGCCGACAGGGTCTCGCCTATCCGGGCGGCGAGGCCGGCGTCATCATCGGTCACTCGCATTGCAACGCGGGCACCGTGCACCTGCCATGGGTCGGCAGCACCACGGGCGGCGTCATGCTCGACACCTACCCGAAGATCGCGTTCCTGCTCGCGCGCGAGAGCAACGGACGCCTCGTGCAGGTCTCCGGCAAGAGCTACCTCAAGCACTCGCGCGTCGCGTTCAACTTCTCGAGCGGTCCATGCGCGCCGTGCCAGACGGGTCCTCCGCAGACGTTCCGCATCGGTTGCTCCGACACCTACAGCACGGGCTTCAACGGCAGCCAGAGCAACCTCGGGCCGACCGACGAGATCGATCCGTGGCTCGGCAGCTGGAATCCCGTCGGCAGCTACTTCGACCGAGGCGATCCCCCAGTCACGGGTCCGGCCGCGACCGATGGCATCCAGTCCCTGAACGTGACGGGCTTCGGCCCGGTCAAGAACCGCATGGTCGTGCCCGAGACCGAGCTGTCGACGCCGGGCACGTTCTACGGACAGGTGCACTTGATGATCAAAGGCGAGCCGGTCGGCAACCGCGCGAACAACCTGGTCTCGCGCGGGCTCAGCTTCACGTGGAACGGAACGTCGTGGACGTCGGCCGTCGCAGGCAGCTCGGTGGCGGGTTCCGTGCTGACGCGGTGGGCCGGAGCCTCGACGGACCTCGGCGGCAACGGCATGGACGACGGGCGCTTCCTCGTCGCGGTCAAGGTCACGGGGCCGAGCAACGGTCTCTGGCACTACGAGTTCGCGGTGCAGAACCTCGACAACACGCGCGGCGGCGCCTCGCTGCGCATTCCGGTCTGTCCGACTGCGCGCGTGCTGAACACGGGATTCCGCGACATCGACCGCGACCCGCTGAACCAGTGGACCGCGAGCCGTTCGGCCAGTGAGATGGCGTTCCTCGCGAGCGCGAACAACTCGCTCGACTGGAACTGCATCTACAACTTCTGGTTCGACAGCGACGCCGCACCGGTCGCGGGCACCGTGTCGCTCGACGAAGCGCGCATCGGTCCCGGCGCCTTGACCGTCGCGGTCGCATCGCAAGTGCCGGGTCTGCTCGGCACCGAGCAGCTCGGCGATGGCTGCGGCACACCTGCGCCGGCAGCATTCCCGAACGGCGTGCCGGCGTCGCCGAATCCCGCCTACGCGATCCAGTTCCAGACGGCGCCCGCGGCCTTCCTCGTCGCGGCATTCGCGCTGGCTCCCGCGAACCTGCCGCTGGGTTCCGGATGCACCGTGTTCCTCGACGGCAGCCAGCTCGCGGTCAGCGCCCTCGTGCAGGCGGACTCCGCAGGCGCCGCATCG
>DASRJH010000250.1:0-5870 GCA_035649575.1 Planctomycetota bacterium | reverse complement strand
GACTGGACGTTCGTGCGCGACTGGGTCGACTGGCGCGCCTACCAGCAGGCGAAGAAGCGCGGCGGCGACTTCGCGGCGTTCCAGCGCGACCTCGCCGCGGACTACGCATTCGCGACGCCCACGCACGTCGCGGCGGTCTGCGGCCTCGACGCCGACCTCGTCGAGCGCGTCGGCCGCGAGATCGGTCTCGCCGGCAGCGCGTTCGCCTCGCACATCTGGCGCAACGCGGCGGCCGGCAACGAAGGTGGCTGGGCCGCGGCGCGTTGTCTGCAGTTCGTGTCGGTGCTCGTCGGCGCGGTCGCGTCGATCGGCGGCACGGCCGGCTCCGGCACCAACAAGTTCGTACCGGCGCCGTTCAGCAAGCCGCGCCCGCAGGACGTATGGAGCGAGCTGCTCTATCCGCGCGAGTGGCCGCTTGCGCACCACGAGCTCAGTTTCTTGCTGCCACACCTGCTGAAGAGCGGGCGCGGCCGCATCGACACCTACTTCACGCGCGTCTACAACCCGGTCTGGACCAACCCCGACGGCGCGATGTGGATCGAAGCGCTGTCGGACGAGCAGCTCGTCGGCTGCCACGCTGTGTTGTCGCCGACCTGGAACGAGACCGCGCGCTGGGCCGACTACGTGCTGCCGATGGGCCACGCGACGGAACGCCACGACCTGATGTCGCAGGAGACGCACGCCGCGACGTGGATCGGCTTCCGCCAACCCGTGCACCGTGTGCTCGCCGAGCGCCAGGGCAAGAAGGTCACCTGGACCTGGGAGTGCAACCCGGGCCAGGTCTGGGAGGAGGACGAGTTCTGGATCGCGCTCTCGTGGCACGTCGACCCCGACGGCTCGCTGGGCATCCGCCAGCACTTCGAGTCGCCGTATCGCAAGGGCGAGCGCATCACGATCGAGGAGTACTACCGCTGGATCTTCGAGAACTCGGTGCCGGGCCTGCCGGCCGCGGCCGCGAAGGAAGGGCAGACGCCGCTCGAATACATGCGGCGGCACGGCTGCTTCCTCGTGCAGGACCGCGTCTACAAGACGCACGAGGCCGAACTGAAACACGGCGACTACGAGATCGATGCCGAGCACGGCACGGTCCGAGAGGGTGGCAAGATCGTCGGCGTCTACGCGGGCGGCAAATGCCGCACGGGCTTCCCGACGCAGAGCCGGAAGCTCGAGCTGTATTCGCAGACGATGGTCGACTGGGGCTGGCCCGAGCTCAGCACGCCGGTCTACGTGAAGAGCCACGTCGACGAGAGCCGGCTCGACCGCAGCAAGAACGAGATGGTGCTCGTCGGCACGTTCCGCCTGCCGACGCTGATCCACACGCGCTCCGCGAACAGCAAGTGGCTCACGGAGTTGTCGAACACGAATCCGGTCTGGATGCATCCCGGCGACGCGGCGCGGATCGGCGTCGAGATGGGCGACCTGCTGCGCGTCAGCACACGCATCGGCTACTACGTGAACGCGGTCTGGGTCACCGAGGGCGTGCGGCCCGGCGTCGTCGCGTGCAGCCACCACATGGGGCGCTGGACCGTGAAGGGCGACCAGGTGTCGGGCAACCACTGGCAGCTGCACGACGTCGATCTGCGCAAGGTGTCGAACACCGCGTATCTGATGCGGCGCGTGAAACCGACCGGCGCGTTCGCGAGCGCCGACAAGGAGAGCGAGAAGGTCTGGTGGTCGAGTGGCGGCGTGCACCAGAACATGACCTTCTGCGTGCAGCCCGATCCCGTGAGCGGCATGCACTGCTGGCACCAGAAGGTCGTCGTGACGAAGGCCGAGCCCGGCGATCGCTATGGCGACGTGTTCGTCGACACGGCGAAGTCGATGGCGGTGTTCGAGGAGTGGCTCGCGAAAGCGCGCCCGGCCGGCAAGTACGGGACCGGCAAGCTGCGGCGACCGCAGCACCTGAAGCGCGTCTGCCGGCCCTCGGACGCCGCGTTCCAGCTCTAGCCATGGACGGCCCGACTGGCGGCGGGGCGGAGGCCTGATGCGCACGGTGCTCGTGCTCGTCGGGCTCGGCCAGATCGCGCTCGCGGTCGCGAGCCTGTTCCTGCCGCGTATCCTCGGGTGGCGCTCGCAGACAGCACGGCTCGAACCACTCACGCGTCGCGTGTTCTGGGTCTACGCGGCCTACATCCTCGGCACGAACCTCTGTCTCGGCAGTCTCACCGCGCTCGCGCCGGATCTGCTGCTCGACCGCTCGGTGCTCGCGCGAATGGTCGCCGGCTACGCGGCCGTGTATTGGGCTGCGCGGCTCGTCATCCAGTTCGTCTGGTTCCGCGGCGTCTGCCCGAAGGGGCGCTGGTATGCCGCTGCCGATGCCGCAGTGACGGCGGCGTTCGCGTTCTGGGCCGCCAGCTACGGCGCCATCCTGTTCGACCTGTGGTGACGTGAGCGCCTACTCGTGGAGCTCGGCGGAAGCGGCGACCGCGGTCGCGGCCGTTCTGTTCCTGCTGGTGCTCGTCGCGCGCGCGCTCGACTTCGCGCCGAGGCGCAAGGCGCTCGGCTGCGCGTGGTCCCTGCTGCCGCTCGCGGTGACCGTGCTCGCGTGGCTGCTGCGCCGCGAGCCCGCGGGAACGCGCATGCTCGGGTTCGTCGCCGGCACGTTCGTCGCGATGAAGGCCATCGTGCTGCAGGCGCATCGCGCGGGCGGCGGGCGGACGTTGCCGCCCGAACGCTGGCTCTTCTTCACGCTGCTCTGGTTCGGCATGAACCCGCGCACCCTGCTGGCGCGACGACCGGGCCCGAGCGCACGCGCACGGGCCGCGCAACTCTGCAGACGCGCGACGAGGAACACGCTTGCCGGCGTCGTGCTCGTCGGGCTCGCGCGGATGGCCGCGACGCCGTGGGCCGTGCCGGTCCTGATGGTCGGACTGAGCCTCGTCGTGCACTTCGGCGTGTTGACGTTCGCCGCGGCGCTGCTGCAGGCACTCGGGTTCCGGGCCCGCGTGTTGTTCGACGCGCCGTTGCGGTCGGGTTCGCTGCAGGAGTTCTGGGCGCAGCGCTGGAACCGCGGTTTCGCCGAGATGACCGCGCTGTGCGTGCAGCGGCCGCTCGCGGCGCGCGTCGGGCGGTCGCGCGCGTTGCTCGGGTCGTTCCTCGCCTCGGGTCTGTTGCACGAGCTCGCGATCTCGCTGCCGGTCGGCGCCGGCTATGGCCTGCCGACCAGCTACTTCGTGCTGCAGGGGCTCATGATCCGCAGTGAACGCAAGGAGCCGGGCAGGTTGGCCACGCTGTTGCGGATCGCATTGCCGCTGCCGCTCGTGTTCCACCCGTGGTTCGTGGCCGGAACGCTCGTGCCGTTGCTCGGTTGAACGGCACGCACGCGGCTACGGTCCCAGCAGGCGCCGCAGCTCTGCGGCGTGGGTCGCGAGGAAAAGCCGATCCTTCGGGCGATCGGCGGCCCGCTTCGCCGCCACGATGTCAGCGAGGGCCGCGACCGGTACCGAGATGCTGTCGATCGTGAACGAGCGCCGCCGCGACCAGACCGCCTCGAACGAAAAGCCGGTCATGACGAGCGAGAAGTCGACACAGAGCAAACCATTGTCCGTCGCGGTAGTCAGCGCCCGGTTCGCGACGACCGCGGTCGCGAGCTGGACGTCGCGCGGCGAGTCCAGCGGGTCGTTGCCAGACCTGAGCTCGAGGCCGAGCCGTTCGCAACACCGCCACGCGCGCAGCAGGTTCTCCGGATCCGCGGGCACGAACAGATCCTGGTCCTGCGTGACGAACAGCGAGCCGCGCGTGTAGTAGTTCGCGCCCCAGACGCCGATCACGACGAAACGAACGTTCTCGTCGAGCAGGGCGCCGGCGACCCGCGCGAACGCGTCCATTCAGGTCGGCTGCGCCTTCATGAAATGGAGGCGGCAAGCTGCCCAGATCGCCCAGATGTGGCTCTTGTCGGCACCGTCCTGGTTCTGCGGCAGCGCTTCCACCGCGGCGATGTCGCGCGCGTATTCGGTCGTGATCTCGATCGGCCCTGCTGCGGCGACGTCGCGCTCGGCGCCGTCGATCGCCGCCAGAGCGCGCTGCACGTGTGGATCCACGGGGCAGGAGCATAGCAGGGAGTCGCCGCTGGCGGACAGGACGCACGAGCACCCATCTCCCGGGCCTGCCGGCTCGGGTCAATCCCCGCAGTCAGCCCTGAGGCCCGTCCCCGATCCATGCAACTCGACGGCCAACCTCACACGGCGGGCCGGGGCCGCCGAGCGCGAGCCGGCATTCGGTTCAGTCGGCGAAGATCTCGCGCACTGTCACCGCGAAGCCCGGCATCAGCTCGTCGCTGGTGAGGACGTCGTCGAGCCCGAGCGTGCGGGATTCGCCTGACGGTCCAAGGACCGTGACCGACCGCTCGTTCGGATCGACGACCCAAACGCCGCAGCACCCATGGTCGAGCCATTCGCGCGCCTTGTGCAGGATGCTGCGGCGCGAATCCCGCGGCGAGCGCACCTCGATCGCCAGGTCGGGAGGACCTTCGTAGAAGCCGTCCTCGTCCGGATCGGGCAGGCGATCCCTTCGCACGAAGGCGAGGTCTGGTGCCAACACCGTGTCGGGCTTGCGCGCCAGCACGAAGCCGGTGTCGTTCCCGTAGACCTTGCCGATTCTCGTCCCACGCACGTGGTTGTGCAGCAAGGAGCCCAGGGCAATGCACGCGTCCCCGTGCCGACGACCCGCGGGGCTCATCACCCGCAGCTCCCCGCGCACGAGTTCGTGCCGCCATGGCGGGACGTGCACGCCGAGGAGTTGCTCGGCAGTCGTGGCGGTCGGGACGATCGGCGGACGCATCGTCGGCATGGTACACCTGTGTGTCTCCTTGCTGGTGGGGCACCACCTGCTACAGGGACACGAAACCGCCAGCGGTTGCAGGGAATCCGTCACTACAGGCACGATCCCGCCCGGTGCCTCCGTCGCTACGACATCAGGCCGCTACACTGTCGTTCCCCTCGCGGAGGGCATCATGCGCCCACTCGTGCTGCTCGTGGTCCGGGCGCCGTGCTCGTGCTGTTGTCGATGCAATGGCTGGCAAGCAGTGCGACGTGCCGCGCCGACGGCTACGCGCCGCACGAGGCGACGGTCGTGCTCGACGAGCGCGCGTTCCAGCAGTTCGACATCGGCTGGTGCAGAGCTACGCCATCCGCGTCAAGGTGCTCGGCGCCGGGATTCCCTGCCAGAACGCGCAGAAACGACACCTCCGCGATCCACTAAGTGGGGCATGCGCTTGATGCCCGCTCAGACGACCAGTTCTCAGGGACGGCACGCGGATTGACACTCGTGGCGGAAACTTGCGCGGCAAAAACCGCTGCGGTGCCGCCGCGTTGCATCGGCCCGCAAGTGGTGAATGATCGCCGCGTTGCGACGCGGGCCCCCCCGCAAGCGACCGCGCGCGGCCACTATCTCGTTTCCCCAAGAAGAAGAAGCAGGAGAGCAGTCCCATGTCCATGCGATCGCCGGGCCGCGCCCTCGCGGCCCTGTTGGCGTTGTCGTTCCCCATTCTCGTCGCGCCCGTGCTCGCGCAGGATCGGCCGGCTCAGCAGCCCGCGCGCGACCTGCCCGCGCACCCGACCGACGAGAAGATCGATCCGCTGTTGCTGGCCGACGCCGAGCAGCTGCTCGCGAACGGCTTCGTGCGCGAGCAAGACCGCGTGCGCCAGAACCTGCGCGTCGTCATCGAGCTGGTCCGCCAGCCCCGCGACGTGACGTTCGAGACGAGCGTCGCGCGCGACCCCCTCCCCGACGTGCAGGCCTCGGTCATCAACCGCCAGGCGGCGTTCCTCGACAGCCTGCCCGGCGTGCTGACGCCGCGCGAGCGCGCGGGCTTCAACCTGCTGTTCCCGCTCGAGCTGCAGTACATGCTCGCCGCGGAGCTCGCCGACGTG
>DASRJH010000249.1:0-5343 GCA_035649575.1 Planctomycetota bacterium | reverse complement strand
GCACGGCGCACGCGCACGGGCCCGTTGCCTATGTGGCTCGCGTCGAACGCGTGCATCGGCTGGCCGAGGTCGAGCATCACGTAGTTGCCGACGTCGACCGGCAGGTTGATCGAGCGCTGGCCTACGGCCGCGAGCTGCCAGCGCAGTTCGTTCGGCGAAGGCCCCGAAGTGACAGCGTCGATCACGAGCCCGCAGTAACGCGGGCAGGCGACCTTGTCCTCGATCACGACTTCGACCTTCTTGCCGCTCGCGGGCAGCGGCAACGCCGTTGCGGCTGGTGCGAGCTTGCGGCCGTAGATCGCCGCGAGCTCGCGCGCGAAGCCGTAGTGGCCCCACAGATCGGGGCGGTGGTTGACCGACTTGTTGTCGATCTCGAACACCCAGTCCTGCACGGCTGCTATGTCGACGAAGCGCTTGCCGATCGGCGTGTCGGGGTCGAGCACGAGGATGCCGTCCTGCTCGTCGGACAACGCCAGCTCGGCTTCCGAGCAGATCATGCCGTGCGACTCGACGCCGCGGATCTTGCCGACCTTGATCTTCAGCGCGCCCTTGTGGCCTTGCGCCGGCAACGTGTCGCCGGGCTTGATCACGACGACGCGCTGGCCCGCCTGCACGTTCGACGCGCCGCACACGATCTGTACTGTGCCGCCGGCCGGGCCGAGGTCGACCTGACAGACCGAGAGCTTGTCGGCGTCGTGGTGCTTCTCGCGCTTGCGCACGTGACCCGTGACGAGACACTCGAGGCCCTCGCCAAAGCGCACGAGCCCTTCGATCTCGGCCGTGCTCATCGTGAGGTCGTCGAGAATCTGCCTCGGCTCGATGCCCGTGAGATCGACGTGCCGCGAGAGCCACCGCAGCGAGAGCTTCATCGCGGCACCTCGGGGAACTGCTGCAGGAAGCGCAGATCGCCGCCCATGAACTGGCGGATGTCGTCGATGCCGTAGCGCAGCATCGCGACGCGCTGCAGGCCCATGCCGAACGCGAAGCCCGTGTACTCCTCGGGGTCGATGCCACCCTTCTGCAGCACGACCGGATGCACCATGCCGCACGGCAGGATCTCGATCCATCCCGACTGCTTGCACACCGAGCAGCCCTTCCCCTTGCAGAACGGGCAGTTCACGTCGAGCTCGAAGCCCGGCTCCACGAACGGGAAGAACCCGGGGCGCAGCCGCACCTGCACGTCGCGTTCGAGGATCACGCGCAGACACGTCTTCATCGTGTGGATCAGGTTCGCCGTGCTGACGCCGCGATCGCCGGCGCGGTCCACGACGAGTCCTTCCATCTGGTAGAAGGTGTGTTCGTGGCTCTTGTCGACGGTCTCGCTGCGGAAGCAGCGCCCCGGCACGATGACCTTCAGCGGCGGGTGGAAGCCGTGCTTCGTGAGGGTTTGCATCGTGCGCACCTGCACCGGCGAAGTGTGCGTGCGCAGCAGGTTGCGGCCGAGTCCCGGATGCGGCGCGAGCCAGAACGTGTCCTGGCTGTCGCGCGCCGGATGGTCGGCGGGGATGTTGAGCGCGTCGAAGTTGAAGTACTCGGACTCGACCTCGGGGCCATCCTCCCAGCGGAAGCCCATGCTCGTGAACAGATCGACGAGCTCGTTCTGCACGATCGTGATCGGGTGCAGGCAACCGCGGCGGCCACGCGGGCCGGGCTCGGTCGGATCGAAGTCCGCCGACGAGATCTCCTGGTCCAGCGCCGCCGTCGCGAACTGCTCCGCGCGCGCCGCGAGCGCCTGCTCGACCTCCTGCTTGACCGCGTTGGCCGCCTTGCCGAACGCCGGGCGCTGGTCCTTCGGCAACGACGTGACCGAGCGCACGAAGTCGAGCACTTCGCCCTTCGCCCCGAACAGACGCGTCTCCAGCTCGGCGACTGCCGCCGCATCGCGCGCGGCCTTGATCGCGGCGAGCCAGCGCTCGCGGTTGGTTGTCGGATCCGTGACATCCATGGCAATCGACTCGATACAGCTCGCCTCTCGCCCGAGCCAGCCAACGCCAGGTCGTCTCACGCGCTGGCTGCACTGCCAGCCCACCTGCAGGGTCAGGCCGAGGCCAGCATCGCCTTGGCCTTGCCGCAGATCGCTTCGAACGTCGAAGGATCGTGGATGGCCAGCTCGCTCAGTTCCTTGCGGTTGAGCTGGATGCCGGCCTTCTGCACGCCGTGGATGAACGCCGAGTAGCGCAGGCCATGCGACTTCAGCGCTGCCGTGAGGCGCGTGATCCAGAGCGAGCGGAAGAAGCGCTTCTTCTGCTGGCGGCCCGCGAACGCGAACGCGTCGGCGCGGATGCCCGTGACCATGGCCTGCCGGAACAGGTTGCGGCGGCCCTGGCGGAAACCCTTCGCCCGCTTCAGCACGCGATTGCGGCGCTGGCGGGTGGCGGGACCATTCGTTGCGCGTGACATGGGTTACCTCCCACCAAGCAGCTGAGCCATGCTGGCCGCGACCTTGCCCTTGCACAGGCCCTTCTGGCGGAGGTGGCGCTTCCGCTTGGAACTGCGGCGCACCAGGAGGTGCGACGTGAACGCGTGGCGGAACTTGACCTTGCCGGTCTTGGTCAGCTTCATGCGCTTGACCACCGCCTTCTTTGTCTTCTGCTTTGGCATGGTGCCGGTCCGATCTGGCTTTGGAAGGCGGAAAACGCTACCGATCGCGAAGCACAGCAGCAAGCGCACCGCTGGGAAAAGTCTGGCTTTCGGGGCGTGGTCGCGTGAAAACCCGCGGCCCGCCCCTTTGGAACCAGAACGGCCGGCGGAACACGCCATGGATGCGCTCATCGCCTGCCTGCACGGTGCCGCCTTCGTGGCGCTGGCCATCGCGTTGGCGGTGCCTAGGGTCCGGAAGGTCGCGATGCTCGTGCTGCTGATCGCCGCCGCGGCAGGCGTCGTGGACAGTGTGATGACCGGTGGCGAGCGAACGCTCACGACCGTGCACACCTACGCTGGTTTCGAAGGCTCGTCGTTCGAGATCAGCATGGTGAGCTTTCCCACCGGCACCGTGTCGGCGCCGGGATGGTCGTGGCCGCTGCCTATTCTGGCTTTCGCCGGGTTGTGGATCCTCGTGCTGCGGCAGCTCGGCGACCGGCAACCGACGCAGACGCTCGTGCTGCCGCTGGCGTTCGCCTGGTCGGCGACCGCGGCCTGGCTCGGCATGCAGTATCTCGCCGCGCCGCCCGTCGTCGTGCAGCCGTTCGGTCTCGATCGGTTCCTGTTCCCGGCCGGCCTGTCGCTCGCGATCCTCGCGGGGCGCGCGACGAAGACCTTCCCCGCGCTGTTCGTGACCATCGGCGTCTCGATCATCGCTGCGCGGCTGCCCGCAGCGCTGTTCAGCAAGCTCGCGAGCGATCTGCAGCTCGGCACGAGCCTCGACATCAGCACGGTGCGCGACATCGTGAATCCGATGACGCAGATGCAGTTCAACCCGCGGATCGAGCCCGGTTCGGGGCAGCAGCAGTTCCTGCTGATCTGGCTCGAACACGTGATCATCTTCCCGGCGATCTACCTCATGAGCCTGGTCGGGATCGGGTTCGCGGTCTTCATGTTCGACAAGCACGGTCCCGAACGCGCGTGAGCACGGGCTGAACGCCGGCAACGCGCCGGAGCGGAGAGCGAAGTCGCACTGGAGGGTTACGCGGTGGTTCTGGGTGTCTATTGGCCCTCGACGCACAGATTCCCTGGTGAGGCGCAGGCCTTCCCGCGAAAGGAGCCACCATGCTCGCTGGTCAGACGAAAGTGACGAGCCACGCCGTAGCGCGATCGTTCCTGCTCGTTGGCTCTGCTTGCGTGTTCTTCGGAGCGCCCGTGAAGGCGCAGACGGACCTGATCACCTGGGGTGGCGTAGCGGGCGACAGCCGCTTGCACGCAGAGTCGTTCGTCGAGGTGGACGTGGGCTATTACCACACCGTGGCGCGGCGTAGCAACGGCAGCATAGTGGCCTGGGGGATGAACAGCTTTCTCGGCCTCTGCAACGTGCCGGCGCTGCCGCCGGGCCTCACCTATGTCGAAGTGTCGGCAGGCGCAGGACACACCGTGGCGCGACGCAGCGACGGCAGCGTCGTGGCCTGGGGCTACAACGGCGGTGGCCAGTGCAACGTACCGGCGCTACCGCCGGGCCTCACCTATGTCGAAGTGTCGGCAGGCGAAGGACACACCGTCGCGCGACGTAGCGACGGCACCGTCGTGGCCTGGGGATGGAACTACTACGGGCAGTGCAACGTACCGGGGCTGCCGCCGGGGGTCAGCTACGTGGAGCTGGTGGCGGGTCAGTATTACACCACGGCGCGACGCAGCGACGGCAGCGCGGTCGCGTGGGGCGACAACACCTATGGCCAGTGCAACGTGCCGGCGCTGCCGCCGGGCCTGACCTATGTCGAGGTGGCGGCAGGCTCCGCACACACCGTGGCGCGTCGCAGCGACGGCAGCGTCGTGGCCTGGGGCTACAACGGCCATGGCCAGTGCAACGCACCGGCGCTGCCGCCTGGCCTCACCTATGTCGAAGTGTCGGCAGGCGCAGGACACACCGTCGCGCGACGTAGCAACGGCACCGTCGTGGCCTGGGGATGGAACGACTTTGGCCAGTGCAACGTCCTTGTGCTGCCGCCGGGGTTCAGCTACGTCGAGGTGGCAGCAGGTTTCTATCACACCGTGGCGCGACGCAGCGACGGCAGCGTGGTTGCGTGGGGCGACAACACCTACGGCCAGTGCAACGTGCCGGCCGCATCACCGGGTGCCACCTATGTCGAGGTGGCGGCGGGTGGCGACGCCAACGATCCAGGCTTCACTGTGGCGCGACGCAGCGACGGTCACGTGGTCGCCTGGGGCTCCAACGGCCTCGGCCAGTGCAACGTACCGGTGCTGTCGCCTGGCCTGACCTATGTCGAAGTGTCGGCAGTCGGCTTCCACACCGTGGCGAGGCGCAGCGACGGGAGCGCCGTAGCCTGGGGCAACAACACCTTCGGCCAGTGCAACGTGCCGGCGCTGCCGACGGGCCTCAGCTACGTCGAGGTAGCAGCAGGCGGCGGAGACTACACCTCGATCCAAGTGGGACACACAGTAGCGCGACGCAGCGACGGCAGCGTCGTGGCCTGGGGCTACAACGTCTACGGCCAGTGCAACGTGCCTGCACTGCCGCCTGGACTGTACTATGTCGACGTGGCGGCAGGTCGTTTGCATACCGTGGCGCGACGCAGCGACGGCAGCGTGGTCGCGTGGGGCGACAACGCCACCGGCCAATGCAGCGTGCCGGCGCTGCCGCCGGGCCTCACCTATGTCGAGGTGTCGGCAGGCGCCACACACACGGTGGCGCGACGCAGCGACGGCAGCGTCGTGGCATGGGGCTACAACGGCGCG
>DASRJH010000248.1:0-4195 GCA_035649575.1 Planctomycetota bacterium | reverse complement strand
AGCGGCGAACGGTGCTCGTTCAGCGCGGCTTTCACGGCAGGGTCCTTGGCGTCCAGACGCAGCAGCGTCTCGAGCGCCGATGCGGTGTTCGTCGCGCCGATCGCGAGCAGCAGCGCAGCGCGGTCCTGCGGTTGGCCAACGATACGCAGCCGCTCTTCGAGCTTCGCGGTCGCGGCTTCGCCGTGCAGCAGCTTGCCGATGCGGCCGACGGCCCGCGCATACTCGGGGTCCGTCACCTGGCCCAACGCCACGGCCAGCGCGTCGAGCAGCCCTTCCAGCCGCTGTTCGGCGCAGAGCTCGGCCAACGCGATCTTGTGAACCACGTCCTCGACCTCGCCGCTCGCGCGCGTGACGAGCTTGCTCCACTGCAGGTGGTCGAGCTTGGCCTGCAGGTCGGGCCGCTCGACGAGGAAGTGCACCGCTTCGGTGCGCAGACCCGCCTGTCCCTGCAGCGCCATCGTGCACAAGGCCGACGCCGTGTCGCCGGGCGGTGTGCCGGATTCGCTGTCGGCGAGCAGACGCGCGAAGCGGACGTTCGGGTCGTTCGGGATCTCGGCGCCGACGAGCGGGTTGCTGCCCGGCCAACCGACCATCTTGTAGTAGGGGCCGTCCGTCGCCGGCAGGCCGAGGCGCGTGGCGATCGCGCTCGCGTCAACGAGGCAGTAGAGCCGCGACTGCCGCGGAACCGGCCGCAGGTGCAGCGAGAGGTTGGGCCAGTCGAAGACGGTCAGGGCCTTGTTGCCCGCGGCGCCGCGCACGTCGTGCAGGACCTGCACGCGATGCAGCACGACGTCCTCGTCGTGCGCGGTCTTGCTGACTTGCCGCCCGACGATGACGACGTCGGCGTCGACGAGACCGCGGCGAAGGTCCTGGGCCGGCAGGAGACCGAGGAGCAACAGCGAGGAGCCAATCGGGAGCAGTTGACGCATGATCAGTTGCCGTAGAAGACCTGCTCGCGCAGGTAGGCCAGGTTGAGCTTGTTGAATGCCGTCGCCGGGTTGATGGCGAGGCTGTAGGACAGGGCGGGGCTCATCACGTTGATGGCACCGGGTGGAAAGAGCGCAGCCGTGCGGATGTGGCCGTCTGATGAGCCCGGGAAGTTCGCGACGTCGTTGCCGTAGAGACCGACCGGCATCGCGCCGTTCTGCACGAGCCCGACCGAGTGGCCGCACTCGTGCGCTGTCACGACTGCCGTGAACCGCGCGAGGTCCGCGAGCGCCGCGTCGATCTGTGCGCTGCGCGGGTCGGCCGGCAGGTTGCCGAGCAGGCGTTCGCCGTCGAGGCCATCGGCCGCCGTGCCGATCTCGACGCCACCGAGCGACTCCGCGAAGGGACTGAACGTCAGGCGGAACGCGCTCGACGCCGGTGGGCCCATGCCGGCATCGACGATCGTGTGCAGGAAGATTCCGAGCCGGATCTGCGAGGCGCCGAAGTCCGTACGCGTGTCGTCGTTCTGGGTCGTGTTCGACGGATCGAAGATCGCGACGCCGAGCACGCCGGGGCTGCTCGCCGAGCCTGCGATGCTGATCTGCGAGTAGCCGAACGAGTTGTAGGGCACGCTCGGATTGCCGCCGAAGCTGCCGCCCGGCTGCGTCAGCGTGAACGCGACGTTGGCTTCCGAGTAGAGGTTCGCGAGATCGTCGAGCAGGTTCTGCTTGAAGCGGGTCAACACGAGGTTGGTGCACGTACTCGGATTCGGCGTCTCGGTCAGGAGCCCGAGCACGTGCAGCAGGTCCTCGAAGTCACTGCGCGTGTTCGCGAAGCCGACGATGTCGACTGAGACTCCGCCCGAGATCGAACTCGTCGTGAATGCCTCGACGTCGCGCGCGAAGTCGAGGAACCAGACCTGCTGCGGATTGACCGAGGTCTCGAACGGGCGCAGCTGGTCGGTGAAGGCGCCGACCGTCGCGGCAAAGGTGCTCGCGGCGGAACCGAGGCCCGAGACGTCGACGACGACGCAGGACAGGGTCACGGGGCCCAGCGGGAACGACACCGAAGCCGGTACGCGGTAGGTGGCCGCCGTGTTGTTGGCCGAGAGCTCCGTCAGGAACGGACGCAGGTTCGTGCCCGGCGCCTGCGGGCCCGACGTGGTGTTGACGGTCACGCTCGCGGTGACCTGCGTCTGGCCCGTTGCGATCGCCCCGTTGTCCGAGTAGGCGACGTCGAGCGTCCAGCCGTTCGATGGAATCTGCAGCGTGCCACCGGCCGGCCCCGTGCCGTTCAGCGCGTCGTCGATGTTCGCGATCGTCACGTTGGCGATCGTCGGCAGCACGCCGTCGCTGGTCCCGATCGTGATCGGCGGGCCGCCGGTGCCGAGCTGGCCCAGCGTGTCGCGCACGGCATCGTTGCCGGGACCGAGCGTTACCGTCGTCGAGTCCGGTACGAAGTCGACGCCGCTGCCGAGCGTCACCGAGACGGTGTTCGGGCTCAGCAGCGATGGCGGCACCGTGACGTTCCCGAGTGTCGCACTTCCCGACAGGACCAGGTCGGCGTTCGTGACGAGGGCACCGGGGGACAGCGCGACCTGCTCGGAGAAGAAGAGCAGCAGCGTGTCGCCAGGGGAAGGCGTCGCCGAGGCGCCCGAGAACGCGGCGGTCACGATGGTCGGTAACGCGTCGGACGGCGTGTGACTGCTGCCGCCGCATGCCGCCAGACAGAGTCCCAGGAGGGAGCCGGCCCAGCGAGGTGGCAGGGGGCCGGGAAACCGTTGATGCCGTGAGGGAGCCGTTCCGATCATGGTTGCATGTCGATGGGGGGGGTGTTCACACCAAAGCACCACGCGAGGGCAGGTGCTGCGGCGCCGCGCGAAGTTGCGCCCGACGGGCGTGCCTTGGCCCGACCGTGGCGCATCGTCTCGCCCGCGGTGACGCGGCTCGTGCAGCAGCTTCGTGCTGCGCGGCCGCAACCGTGGTGGCCGCGTGTGATCGGAATGGCATGCGTCGGGGTGGCAATACTCGCAGTAGTCGGTCCGGTGGTGCCGGTATCACGGAAGGTTCCTGCACCATCTTCGGCACGTCCAGTGCCGTCCCTTGTGAACCTTCGCGCACATTCGCCAGATGGCCCCCAGGAAGGTGCGCCGGCGCGTTTCGCCTGGCTCGCGGGCGACCTGTCACCGCCGTTCACGCTGGCGCTGCTCGACGCGGGTTATCGGGAGCTGATCTCGATCGAGGGCATCGACGGCACTTCCTGGGTTTGTGATGCGCGCGTCGCGGGCTGCCTCGCGACAGGAAACACGTTCCACTGGTTCGTTTCGGGGATGCGCGACGGAGTCGCTTGCCGCAGTCCGCTCGCGAGCTTCGCAATCCGGTGAGACCAACTGCCGGTGACACCGTGCCGTGCTGGTTCATCTCCGTCCTAACTCAACTTGGAAAAAGGAGATACCGAAAGACAGGCTGCGGTGGAACCTCCCGCCGCAACGCAACCGGGACAGACAGCGGATGATGAAACTCGCGGTCGGTGAGGTAGTGCAAGGTTACCGGGTGACCCGGTTCTTGGGGCGCGGCGGCTTTGCCTCCGTGTTCCTCGCCCAGAACGAAGAGACGGGGAACAAGGTCGCGCTGAAGGTCGGCGGTGCGGCAGGTGGCGGACGCCAGGTCACGCGCCTGCTCGAGGTCACGTCGCGGCGCACGCCGGAAGGCATCAGCCCGGACGAGTTGCCGGCAGAAGGCGTCTTCTTCGAGCCGCGCGGAGTCCGTATCGATCTGTTCGACGAACAGGAAGTGCAGGCGATGCTCCGCGCCGAGGGCGATCTGCTCGCGAACTGCCACCACGAGAACATGGTGTCCGTGCAGGATCGGCTGCTGATCGACGGCAACCCCGTGCTCGTGCTCGAATACGTTCGCGGCAAGACGCTGCGCGAGAAGATCCGCAGCCTCGAGGGCATCCACCTCAACTGGTTCCTCGCGATCTCGCGCGCGCTGCTCGCGACGAAGGCGGCGGGCACGCTCGACTACCACGGCGATCTGAAGCCCGAGAACATCATCGTCAAGCCGAGCGGCAAGGTGGTCATCCTGGATCCGGCCATGCGGCTCGCCGACCGGCCCGTCGTGACCACGACGCCGCACTACAACCCGCTGCTGCTGCGGGACAGCAAGGCCGACGTGATGGCGATCGGCATCATGATCTACGAGATCCTGACCGGCACGCTGCCGTTCGACGAGGTGCCGTGGGAGTTCGCGGGGCGCCAGAGCGGCGG
>DASRJH010000247.1:0-18025 GCA_035649575.1 Planctomycetota bacterium | reverse complement strand
GTGTTACCAGGAGCGCATCGCGCTGCTCGGCGAGCTCGCGCCGAAGATCGGCTGGCTGTTCGCCGATCCGGCGATGGACGACGCCGCGCAGAAGAACCTCGCGAAGGAGCCGGCGGCCGGGCAATGGCTCGCCGCGTTCGCCGATCACCTCGAGGGCATCAACCTGCCGCCGAGCTGGCCGGCCGACCGGCAACAGGCCGACGACGCCGTCGTGCTGCCGTCGAAGAAGACCCTGCCGTCGGAGATTGGACCGGAGCCGCCCTGCGCGTTCGCGACGCCGGGGGCGATCGAGCGCGATACGCGCGCGGTCGTCGAGCGGCTCGGCGTCAAGTTCGGCAGCTTCGTGCACCCGGTGCGCGCGGCGCTGACCGGGACCGACAAGGGACCGGGCCTGTTCGACGTCGTGTTCCTGCTCGGCAGGGACACGTGCGTGCGGCGGCTGCGCGCTGCGGCCGGCCTGGGCCGGCAACTCGGCCAGTAATGGCGGCGCCGGGTAAGCCCGGCGTTCAACGCGGGCGCGGCGGATCGAGCTCTTCGGGGGATTCCGGCTCGACCGTGAGCGTCAACGCGAGTTGGCCCGCGCGCTGCAACTCCGCGCTCCGTTGCGGATCGGCCGTGGCCGCGGCCCGCAGCAGCAGCCAGTCGAAGCGCGTGACCGGGAACAGGCTCCACAGCAGCACGCTCGCGAACAGCGCCGCGGTGGCGATGCGCCAGTGTCGCAACGCCGGGGACTGCGTGCCCGGCCGCAACCACAGGAAGGTCACGACAAAACCGGTGATCAGTCCGCCGACGTGCGCCGTGTTGCTGATGATCGGGATCAGCAGCCCGATCAGCAGGTTGACGACGATGAGACCGAGCACGCGCCGCGGGCCCTCGAAGTCGAGGAACGCGAACAGGTGCCGGCCCGAGCGCATGTTCACCGCGACGAGCGCGCCCGTCATGCCGAACAGCGCACCGGAACCGCCGACCACGGGCGTCATCGGCGTCCACAGGCACACTGCGAGTCCGCCGCCGAGAGCCGACACGAGGTAGAGCGCGGCAAAACGCACGCTGCCGAGCGACCGCTCGAGTGCGGGCCCGATCGCGATAAATGACGCCAGGTTGACGAGCAGGTGCAGGATGTTGCCGTGCAGGAACGCGTGCGCCACGAGCCGCCACGGTTCGCCCGCGGCCGCCGCCGCAGGAATCAGCATGCCGAAGTGCGCGAGTCTGACGTGGAAGTCCTCTGCTTCCGGCAGCATGCCCGTCACGACGGCTAGTGTGCCGTACGCGATCGCGATCACGAGCGTCACGGGGATGTCGTCGACTTCGGCGAGCGCGTGGCTCACGGGTGCCCCCGCTTGCGCCACAGGCGCACGCGCGCGAGGGCGCGGAACCAGTTCTCCTCGGCCGTGAGCCGCGTGCGCGGCGGCGCCGCGGCCTCGTGCAGTGCGGCGATCGCGCCGGCCGTGTCGCCGGCGCGCTGCAGCGCGTCGGCGAGCCACAGGTGGCTGCGCGGCCCACCGCCGTGCCGCTGCTGGTGCGCCCGCAGCACGTCCAGCGCGCGCGCATCGCCGAGCTCGTACAGACAGCGGCCGAGGTGCAGCGCCGCGTCGCCGAACGCGTGGCCCGGCTCGAGCGCCTCGGCGCGGTCGAACGCGTTTGCGGCGAGCTGCCACTCGTGCTGCGCGAACGCGACGAGGCCGAGCTGGTGCCACGCACTCGCGACGCCGGGATCCATCTCGACGGCGCGACTCAGGTGCTGCCACGCCGCTTCGGTCTGCCGCCGCAGCCGAAGCAGACGGCCGATCTCGGCGTGCCGCGCGCCGGTCTCGAAGTGCCGCAGCTCGCTGATCGCCCGGTTCAGCGGCCCATGGTCCATCGTGAGCGCGAGCCACGTACGGCTGCCGGCGCGCCGCAGCCACGCCGCGGCCGGCGGGAACAGCAGCAGTGCGACCGCGATCGTGCCGCCGAGCACCCACGCGCAGGTGGTCAGTGCTCGACCGGTGCCGTGCGCGATCCGTACGGCGAGCTCCGGATCCGCCGCGTGCACGAGCCACAACACGACCGGGAACGCGGCGCACAACCACACGAGCAGCAGCGGAACGTGCCGCAGCGATGCCCGCGCTCGCATCGGCGGTCCCGCCGTCATGGAGCGCCCGCGTGCACGAACGTGCCCTTGTCCTTGTCCTTGATCACGCCCGGGAACTGCAACACCTGGTTGTGCATGGACACGTAGACGCCCGGTGCGAGCACCTGCACGGCGAGCAGCGCTTCGGTGAGATTCTGCAGCGCGTCCGTGTTGCGCATCACCCAGGGTCGCATGGCGCCGGTCAAGACGATCGGCACGCGCCCTTGGCCGACCAGCACGTGGATGCGTTCGCCGGTGACCGCCAGCCGGTCGGTGCCGTGCACGATCACGACGCCGTCGTGCGCTTCGGCCATCGAGCCGGCCGTGCGCGCGATCAGCTCGTGGTCCTGCGGCGTCATCTGCAGGCTGTCCTTGTTCATCAGCGGGATGCGCACGATCTCGACGCCCTGCAGCTGCAGGCTCGAGAGCACGACGTCGAGCACGCTGGTGCGGTTGTCGAGCACGCCCTGCAGCTCGTCGTAGGTCTTCTCGAACGTGCCGCCGGTCGAGATCAGGGCGATGCGTTTCCTCGTGGTCACTCGACCACAGCATCGCGCAAAGGCGGGCTTTCGGCCAGCGTTCTGCGGCCGTCATGCGACGGTGCTCTGGTCTCGCCCGTGCTTCCTGCTACAACACGCGCGTGCTGTATCGCAACGTCGGCTCCTCGGGTCTCAAGGTCAGCGCCGTCGGCCTCGGCTCCTGGCTCACGATCGGCAACTCGGTCGATGCGAAAGCGACTTCACGGCTCGTCGCCGCGGCGTTCGAGCGCGGCGTCAACCTGTTCGACACCGCGGACGTCTACGCGCGCGGCGAGGCCGAACGGGTGCTCGGTGCTTCGATCAAGACGCTGCCGCGGCACCGGCTCGTGATCGCGACGAAGTGCTTCTTCCCGATGAGCGACGATCCCAACGACTGCGGGTTGTCGCGCAAGCACGTGCACGAATCGCTGTCGGCGTCCCTGCGCCGGCTGCAGACCGACTACGTCGACCTCTACCAATGCCACCGGTTCGATCCTGGGACACCGCTGCTCGAGACGGCGCGGGCGATGGACGACCTCGTGCGGCGCGGCCTCGCGCTCTACTGGGGCACGAGCCAGTGGCCCGCCGAGAAGATCCACGAAGTCGTCGAGCTGTGTCGCGCGCAGGGCCTGCACGCACCGATCAGCAACCAGCCGCTCTACAACCTGTTCGAGCGCGGCATCGAGACCGAGGTGATGCCGACCGTCGTGCGGAACGGACTCGGTACGCTCGTCTTCTCGCCGCTGGCGCAGGGTGTGCTGACCGGCAAGTATCGACCCGCCGAGCAGGCGCCCGCGGATTCGCGCGCCGCCGATGCGCGCAGCAACCAGTTCATCGGGCGGTATCTGACGCCCGATCGGCTCGCGAAGGCACAGCAGCTCGCGCAGGTGGCGGCGCGCGCGGGCTTGACCGCGGTGCAGCTCGCGCTCGCGTTCTGCCTTCGTGATGCGAACATCACGTCGGTGCTGGTCGGCGCGCGCAGCACGGCACAGCTCGAGGGCAGTCTTGCCGCGGTTGGCGTGCCTTTGGGCGCCGACCTGCTGCGCGACCTCGAACGCACCTTCCCGAGGTGACGCTGCCCGTGAACGCGCCCGTGCTGCTGCGGCTGCCCGATGCGACCGCGTTGCGGCAGATGTTCGATCTGCGGTACGGACCCGAGGAGCGGCGCGGCTGGGGGCCGGCGCTGCGGGCCGCGTACGGGCACTACACGCCCGACGACGTCTACGAAGCGCTCGTCGCCGGGATCGTCGTGCCCGGCGTGGCCTGGCTCGACGTCGGCTGTGGCCGCCAGGCGTTCCCGAACAACAAGGCACTCGCGGCCGCGCTGTCGTCCCGCTGCGCGCGGCTCGTCGGGGTCGATCCCGATGCGACGCTGCAGGAGAACGAATCGGTGCACGAGAAGGTCGCCTTGCGGATCGACGAGTACGACGGCAAGCAGCAGTTCGACGTGGTGACGCTGCGCATGGTCGCCGAGCACGTCGCGGACCCCGAAGCGGCCGTGCGCAGCATCGAGCGGGCGCTGCGCAAGGGTGGCATCGCGGTCGTGTTCACGGTTTTCGCATACGCGCCGATCCCGCTGCTGACGCGGCTCGCGCCGATGCGTCTGCGGCACGTGGTCAAGGATTGGTTGTGGGGCAGCGACGCGCGCGACACGTTCCCGACGCGCTTCCGCATGAACACGCGCGGTCGGTTGCGGCGGGTGTTCGCCGGCGCCGGCATGCACGAGGAGGCATTCCTGCGGCTCGACGACTGCCGGACCTTCGCGCGTTTTCGGGCGCTGTGCGAGCTCGAGCTGCGCGTGGCGCGGTTGTGCCGGTGGGTCGGGCTGCCCTACTGGGAGCACTGCCTGCTCGGCGTGTATCGCAAGCCGTGAGACCTCATCGCCGCGCGGCGGCTGGCAACTGTTTCGTCCTGGTCAGGCGTGCGTTGCGGCGATGACAGCTACAGCCGCAGGGCGCGGGCGGGGCGGCAGCCCAGGAGGCCGTCGCTCTTCGAAGGCGCATTGCTCGAGCGGTCGGCCGAACGCACGCTCGCAGCGGTGCTGAAGAAGCTGCCGCCGCGGCTGCAGCGATCCAAGGTGCCGTTGCCCTGCAGCCGCAGGCCATCGCCCGCGCGCACGGGGCCCGAGTAGTCGCCATACTCGTCGCGACACCACTCCCACACGTTGCCGTGCATGTCGTGCAATCCGAACGCGTTTGCCTCGAACGAGCCGACGCGCGCGTGCACGGCGAACCCGTCCGTCCACGTCTCGCAGTTCCACTCCGGCATCGCGAGCTTCGCGGTCGCGTCGGCGATGTTCGCGTGGCGCCCCAGGCTCCCGAGCGGACACGACCATGGCGTCGTCGAGCCCGCGCGGCAGGCATACTCCCATTGTGCTTCCGTCGGCAGCGAGAGCCCCTGGCATCGCAGCAGCTCATCGCACGTGGACCAGTCCACCTGCTCCACGGGGTTGGCCAGCGAGATCGTGTCTTCGGGCACGGGGACGCCGGCTTTGTACTGGCTTGGCCGCCGCAGCTCCTCGTGGCGGCAGAGCCTCTCCCACTGCCCCTGCGTCAGCTCGTGCCGAGCCAGGAAGAACGGCGCCAGCGTGACCTCGTGCACGGGGCCCATGTAGTCCTGCGCGCGCTCGTCGTAGTTTGCGCCGTTGGGATCCACGCTCTGCGCTCCCATCGCGAACGTGCCGCCCGGCAGCAGCACGAACACGATTCCGGTGTCTTCGCCGACTTCGATCCGCCCGCCCGCGTCGTGCTCGGGGATCACAATGCCCTTCGGATCGCTGCTGCCGTCCCACGCCGATCGCAGCTCGTAGAACTCCCACAACTTCGTGACGGGGTTCATGCCGATCGGCACCAGGCCCGTCACGTCCTCATCGCGCAGCTCGATGCCGCGTCCCGCATACCGCTTGCTCGCCACGACGTCGTCGGCCTTCGCGATCGAAGCGCGCACTGCGCCCCAGGCGTGCCGCGCGTTCGGGTGCGCGCGCGTCAGCTCGCCGATCTGCCGGGCCCAGGACAACGCCTGTCGGACCGAAGCTGCCTCCTTGTTCGCGAGCGAATCGAGCTTCTGCAACAGGTCGGCGAGCGTGTCGTGCAGGAACCGCTGCGACTCCAACTCGAAACGGAAGGTGTGGCGCGTGCTGACGGCCTCGGTGACGAGCAACTGCTGGTGCTCGGCAGCCGCGAGGTCCTCGCCAACGTGCGCGATCGCGGCCTCGATGTCCTGCCGATAGCCGCGGAACGCCTGCTGGTCGGTGCCCGGCGCGTTGCGCAGCGCTTTCTCGCTCTGGGCGCGGGCCTCCGCATCCTGCCCGTTCGCGAACAGCGCCCAAGCCAAAGTGTCGAGGTACAGATACTGCTCGTTGGACTCGGCCTTCGCGACTGCCGCGCGCGCATACGCGAGCCCGAGCGCTTCTTCGCCGAAGACCGTGCGCTCCTCGGCGTTGCCATCCTTGGCCGGCGGCGCCACGCGTGCCCACGCGAGGCCGTTGAGCTCCGCCGCGGTCTTGCCCGCGACATCCGCCGGCAGCTCGGGCGTCGCGAGCGGCTGCCCGAGGCGGATCGCCTGCGCGCGCTGCAGCGAAGCCACGCGTCGCGTCGCCGACTCGAACTCCACGAACCGTGGATGCGACAGTCGATCCGCTTCGAGCTCGGCATCGGTCGCTGGCAGCGCGCGTTGCTCGAGATCGCGAACCGTGCGCTCGATGTCGGCTTGCTTCGCGAGCAGCCTGCCCGCGTCCTCGCGCAGCCATCGCTCCATCGCCTCGATCTGCTGCGGCCACGGCGGATACAGCATGTCCGCGGACTCGAGCACGCGCGCGCACTCGACGACGCCAGCCAGCTGGTCGAACTCGCGGACCTTCGCGCCCAACTCCGCGGCCAGCCCACTCTTGTCCTGCGCGAGCGTCGCGTTCTGCTCGGCGCGTTCCGTCGCGAGCTTCTCGTTCTCGTGCGCGGTCATCGCGAAGCTCACGGCCGCGATCGCTCCGACGACCGCGGTCGCGAGCACCGCGCTGCCGGCCACCACCTGCCCGCGGTATTTGCGCATCAGCTTGCGCAGCCGGTATCCCGTGCTCGGCGGGCCCGCCAACAGCGGTTCGTTCTCGAGGTAGCGGCGCAGGTCCATCGCGAGCGCGTTCGCGGTGTCGTAGCGCCGCGCGCGGTCCTTCTCGAGCGCCTTGAGCACGACCCAGTCGAGATCGTTCTTGAGCAGCCTGTGCAGGGCGTGCACCGTCGTACGTCGCTGTGCCGCGACCGCCGCTGCCACGTCGTGCAACGCCGTCAGCCGGGTGCTCGGCTTCGGCGGCTCGATTTCACGCAGCACGCGCTGCATCTCGACCAGTCCCTTGGTGCGCAGCTCCTGAGCCGAGAACGGCAGCTGCCCGACCAGCAGTTCGTAGAGCATCACACCGAGCGAGTAGACGTCGGCGCGCGTGTCGATGTCCTGGTTGGTCGGATCCGCCTGTTCGGGCGCCATGTACTCGGGCGTGCCGATGACCTGCCCCGCTTCGGTGAACAACGTCGCCTCGACGAGCTTCTGGCCCATCGCCTTCGCGAGGCCGAAGTCGATGATCTTGATCTGCAGCCTGCCTTGCTCCTCGCTGACGAGCACGTTGCCGGGCTTGAGGTCGCGATGCACGACGCCCTTCTGGTGCGCGTGGGTCACCGCGGCGCACACCTGCTGCAGCAGCGCGAGCCGGTCCGGCAGCGACAGCTGGTGCTGGTCGCAGAACTTGGTCAGCGGCACGCCCTTCACGAGCTCCATGACGAAGAACGGTTGCCCGCGTTCGCTCGTGCCGCAGTCGAGGACCTTCGCGATGCCGTCGTGGGCCATCAGCGCGAGCGCCTGGCGCTCCTGCTCGAAGCGCTTCTGCACGGCCTTGCTGTCCATGCCGAGCTTGATCAGCTTCAGCGCGACCTTGCGCTTCACGGGGGCCGTCTGCTCCGCGAGGTAGACCGTGCCCATGCCACCCTCGCCGAGCGTGTCGAGGATGTGGTACGGCCCGATGTGCGTCGGGGTGGGGGTGATCGGGTCCAGGGCCACGCGCGGCAGGATAGCGCCGGGAGGACGCGCTTCGATCGGTGCGCTGGCAAGGCGCGCTCAGGAACGTCTCAGGCTGACCACCGGGCTGGAGAGAGCGGCTCCATTGGGGGGCTCCCTCGTGTCGATGTATGGAGGCATGGAACGCAAGGACCAGATGATCCTGCTGCTGCTCGCAGCAGTCGCAGGTTATGCGACCTACAAGAACTGGGACGTCATTGCCGAGAGGCTCAGCCTCGATGACCTGACCCCAGGACGCGTCAAAGCCATCGACATGGCGAAGAAGGACTACACGTTCGACGGACTGCAGCAGAACTCGCTCGTGCTGAACCAGCGCGCGAACAACAAAGAGATCAAGCTGGGAGAGGATCCCTGGACCGCGAAGCGCATCAATGGGGATCGCTGGCTCGTGACCCTGACCTACCAGCAGGAAGGCCAGTCGGTGACGCATCAGTTCGATTGCAACATCGCGACCGGCATGGTGAAGCTGGTCCCGCAGAACCCACAGCCGCCGAAGTAGGGTTCGCCGATCCCGTCGCCGCTCGTTTGGCGACGGAACGCGCGCGCCGGTCGCCGTCGCGTGCGGCGATGCCAGTGCCTTCGCCCTTCGCCACGCTCGATCTCGCTGCCACGCCAACCGGTGCGGCAGCAACACTGCCCAAGGCTCGAGTCTGCAGGTGGGGCACGGAGCAAGTGACTCGAGCGGGCCTGCCTCGCTTCGCCATGGCGCTACTGGATTCCGAGTCGATGCCGGCGCAGTCTTGCGGCCATCCTCGATGAAGTTCCAGGACTACTACACCACGCTCGGCGTCTCGCGCACCGCCACCCTCGACGAGATCAAGCGCGCCTATCGCAAGCTCGCGAAGGAATGGCATCCCGACCGTCACCCGCCGCACAAACGCCAGGACGTCGAGGACAAGTTCAAGGCGATCGCCGAGGCGCACGAAGTGCTCAGCGACCCCGAGAAGCGCAAACGCTACGACGCGCTCGGGGAACATTGGCGGCACGGCCAGGACTTCCAGCCGCCTCCGGGCGGCGGTGGTGGCTTCCGCACGGTCAGTCCCGAGGAGTTCGCGCGTATGTTCGGCGGCGCGCGAGGTGGGAGCGGCGGCGGGGGGTTCTCGGACTTCTTCGCGCAGATGTTCGGCGACATGTTCGCCGGCGCGGGCGCGGCCCCGGGCAGCGATGGCGGCGCACGCCGCAGGCGCACCCACGGCCAAGACGCCGAAGCCGAGATCGAGATCAAGGTCGGCGAGGCGCTGCTCGGCGGCAAGCGAACGTTGTCGCTGCGCGTGGCCGTTCCGTGCGAGACCTGCGACGGCGAAGGGCGGCTCGGCAGGCGCACGTGCCCGGCGTGTGGCGGCCTCGGCACGACGCAGCGCGAGAAGACGATCGAGCTGACGATCCCGAAGGATGCGCACGAAGGCCAGGTGCTGCGGCTGCGCGGCCTCGGCGAAGCTGGCGAAGGCGGGCCCGGCGACCTGCTGCTGACGCTGCGGCTCGGCCACGACGACGTCTACCGCGTCCGCGACGACGACGTCGAAGCGGATGTCGTGGTCGCGCCCTGGGAGCTGCTCGACGGCACCAAGGTCGACGTCGCGGTGCCCGGCGGCGTCGCGACGGCGCGCATTCCCGCGGGCACGAAGCCGGGCCAGCGGCTGCGGCTGCGCGGGCAGGGCCTCGCGCGCGCGGACGGCGGCCGTGGCGACCTGCTGCTCGTCGTGCGGATCGGACTGCCCGAGGCGCTCACGGACCGCCAGAAGGAGCTGCTGCGCGAGCTCGGCCAGCAAGCCGGAACCGTGCGCGGGGGGGCCGCGCGATAGTCGGTCGAGACCCACAAGCGCGGCGAACCGACGCGTTGCGCGATCGCCCCGTTGCGTCGCACGCCGTGAGTGCGTGTCATGGGCACCGATGATCCGCCGACTGTTGATGCTCTCGTTCGCCGCGCTCACGCCGCCCCTTCCGGCCCAGGCGCGCCCCCTGCCGCCGCTCGACGCCGCGACTTCGGTGTGGGACACCGCGGCCGCCCAACCGCTCGGCTGGAGCGAGCTGCTCGACAGGCTGGCCAAGGTCGACGTCGTGTTCCTCGGCGAGACGCACGTCGACGACACGACGCACCGCGTCGAGCTGCACGTGCTGCAGGAACTGCTCGCGCGACGCCCCGGCAAGGTCGTGCTCTCGTTGGAGATGTTCGAGCGCGACGTGCAGGCCGTGCTCGACGACTATCTGCAGGGCCGCATCGACGAGCCGGCGTTCCTCGCGAAAGCACGGCCGTGGTCGAACTACCGCACGGCCTACCGCCCGCTGGTCGAGGCAGCGAAAGCAGTCGGCATCCCTGTCGTGGCTGCGAACTTCCCGGTGGGCCTGCGGCGGAAGCTCGCCCAGGGTGGCAAGCAGACGGTCGATTCGCTGCCGGAAGCCGAGCGCGCGCTGATGCCGGCCGACATCTTCCCGGCCAGCGATGCATACTGGGAACGCGTCGAACGCGCGGTGCGGGGCCACATGGGCGGCGGCGGCGCCGGCACGCCGGAGGAGCGGCTCTACGACGCCCAGAACCTGTGGGACAACGCGATGGGAGACAGCGTCGCGAAGGCGCGGGCGGCGCACCGCGAGTGCCTCGTGTTGCACGTGGCAGGCGGCTTCCACACCGCGTATCGCGACGGCACCGTGGCGCAGTTCCGGCGGCGTTGCGCGGACGCCTCGTGCGCGACGGTTGCGATCTCACCGACGCCGGCGCTGCACACCGTGCGCGCCGAACGCGACAAGGAGGTGGCCGACTTCCTGGTCTACGCGGCGGCTCTCGCGCGCGACCTCGACGAAGGCACCTACGCGGTCGAGGTGCCTTCCGAGCTGCGCTACCGGCTCGAAGTGCCTGCCCACGGCACACAGCTGCCGCTGTTCGTCTGGTTGCCCGATCGCAGGACACGTCCCGAGGACGCGTTCGCGTTCTGGCGGCTCGAGCTCGGCGACGCGGCGGCCGTGGCCGTGGTCGAGCAGCCGTTCCCCGAAGTCCAGGACGACCTCGCGAACGGCGGCCGCTACGTGTCGGGCGACGGCTTCCGCGCGGACTACGGGCGCATGCAGCACGGTCTCGCGCAGATCGTCGAGTACGCGACGCGGCGTTTCCCGATCGACGCGCGGGCTGTCGTCGTGGCCGGTGCCGGCGACGGCGGCGCCGTGGTGTTGTGGACCGCGCTCTACGGCGAATGGCTCGACTGCGACATGTTCGCGATCGACCCGAACGACCTCACGCGCTTGTCGATGGAGGCGCTGCCCGACCAGAAGCCGGTCGTGCGTTCGCTGCAGATCGTCGCGCGCAACGCCGACGCAACGCGGCTCGAGAAGATCGCGGCCGACTACGCGAAGGCCGGCGCTGCGGCGAAGGTCGTGCCGCTGGCCGGGCCACAAACGCTCGAGGATCTCCTGCGTTTGCAGCTGGCCCTGCCCGAGCGCGTCGCCGCCGCGGCGGCCGCGGAGCCCGTGCAGCTCGTGCTACAGAACGACCTGCCGCGCGCGCGGCAGTGGGCGGAGTTGTACGCGGCGAACCTGCGAGGACGGGGCATCGCCGCGCGCGTTGTCACAGCGGCCGACGTGCCGGCCGGCACGGCTTCGGACCGCATCCGCCACCTCGCCGTGGGCGGCAACGGACATTGGCCGCTGTCTGCGTTCGCGAACGGCGATGGCCTGCCGCTCGCGGGCGGGCCGTTCGGCGGCACGACGGTGGTCGTGCTGCCGAAGGGCATCGCCGAAGCGGAGCGCACGGCATGGCTCGAGCACGAGCAGAAGAAGGTGATCAAGCGTCGCAGCATGTTCGCGAACATCGCCGTCGCGCGCAGCGACGCGGAGCCCACGCTGCCGCAGGTGATCCAGCAATTGCGGCAGCGCGGCCGGTCGCGCGTGTTGATCGTGCCCGCCGTGTTCTGCGCCGACGCGGCGACGATGCGCGAGCTGAAGGACCAGCTCGGCAGCGCGGCAGACGGCATGGACGTCTCGTGGTTGCCGGGCCTCGGCGCCGCCCTCGCGGCGAGCGAGCGCTGAGCCGCGCGCCAGTCGGTTCGCGCGATAGAGCGCGGCGCAGCGCCGTGGGAATCCTCCCGCGCTTCTCCGCGCCGCAAGCGCATGCTTGAATGGCGCCATGCACATGATCCTGAGTGTCCTCGTTGCGTCGTTGGTCGTGACCGCGGCGGTGTCGGCCCAGGCCGGCGCGAACGGCCTCGAAGTCCGGCCCGACCCGCAGAACGTCGTCGCGAATGCACTGGTCGGCACGTGGATGTTCGACACCGAGCTCGGCAAGCGCCTCGGCAACAGCGGTGTCGGGGAAAAGCTCGAGTTCCGCGACGATGCGAAAGTCGTCGAGAAGGTGCCCGCGGGGATCGCGGCCAAGCTGCGCGATCACCGCATCTACCTCGCGGGCGTGATGGTGCTGCGCGGCAAGGAGCAGCCGTTCCTGCTCACCGAGTTCGGCGGCAATCCGACGGTCGTCTGGTTTCGCGATCGCAATGGCGAGCCGATGGGTGACGCGGAGTCGCTGATCGTCATGCTCGTGCGCGCCGAAGCGAAGCCGGCCGACCTCCTGTTCGTCGGCGGCGACAGCAACAACCAGTCGTTTTCTCCCTATGCGCGCGAGACGAAAGTCGTGGGCAAGCTGGAACCAGCCGCGGCGATCACCGACATGATCCGCCTGCTCGAGGCCGGCAAGGCGCGGGAGTTCGTCGAGACCTACTGCGCGCCCACGGACCTCGGCGAAATGGCGAAGCAGGGCAAGACGATCGAGAAGCTTGCGGCGCGGTTCGAGGGCGAGCGCGGCAAGGAACTGGTCGGAATCCTGCAGACGATCAGCAAGCAAGAGCCGGCGATGAGCGCCGACGGTAACGAGGCGTCGTGGGCGGTGGAGCACAAGCTCGGGAAGCTGCGCCTGCAGCGCATCGACGGGCGGTGGTACATGCGCAACAACTGAAGGCACGTCGCCACAGCACCCCTGGCTTGCCCGTGTCGATGCCGTGCGCCAGGATCTGCGGATGGCCCTGCTCACGCTGAAGGACATCCACGTCACGCTCGGCGACCGCCACCTGCTGCGCGGCGTGTCGCTGGTGGTCCAGGAGGGTGAGCGCATCGGGCTGCTTGGTCCGAACGGCTGTGGCAAGTCGACGCTGTTGCGCATCATGGCCAGCGAGCTCGTGCCGGACTCCGGCGAGCGCACCGTTCGCCGTGAGCTGCGTCTGGGTTGCCTGCCGCAGGAGCCGATCCTGCCCGCCGAGGCCACGGCCCTCGAGGTCGTCGTGCGCGGCATCGAAGGCCGCGACGAGGTGCTGCGCGCGCTGGATCGCGTACACGCCGAGCTGGCGGGCGACCCCAGTCACCGACTCGACCGCCTGCTCGCGGAGCAGCAGCGGCTCGACGAGCAACTCGAACATCTCGGCGGCCACGACATCGAGCACCGCGCCGAAGCCGTGCTGCATTCGCTCGGCTTGGGCGACCCAAACGCGCGCTGCGGCAACATGTCGGGTGGCGAGAAGCGCCGCTGCGCGCTCGCGCGCCTGCTCGTGTCGGGGCCCGGACTGCTGCTGCTCGACGAGCCGACGAACCACCTCGACGCCGCAGTCACCGACTGGCTCGAGACGTTCCTGCTCGACGCGGGCACTCCACTCGTAATGGTCACGCACGACCGCTACTTCCTCGATCGGCTGTGCAGCCGGACCGTCGAGTTCGACAATGGCGTGCTGCACGAATACGAGGGCGGCTACCGCGCCTACCTCGTGCAGCGCGCGGACCGGCTCGAACGCGAGGCGAAGACCGAGAGCGCGCGGCTCAACACGCTGCGGCGCGAGACCGAATGGGTGAAGCGCGGGCCGCCCGCACGCACGACGAAGGCCAAGGCGCGCATCGGGCGCTACGAGAGCCTGCTGAGCAAAGCGCCGCCGCCGGCCGCGTCGGCGCTCGAGTTCTCGATCCCCGAAGGGCCGCGGCTCGGCGACTTCGTGCTGCGGTGCAAGGGCGTGCAGAAGAGCTTCGGCGACCGCGTGGTGCTGAAGCCGTTCGACCTCGAGCTCGGACCCGGCCAGCGTCTCGGCATCGTCGGCCGCAACGGGGCGGGCAAGACGACTCTCGTCAAGCTCTGCCTCGGCGAGCTGCAGCCGGACCGGGGCACGGTCGCGATCGGTCCGACGGTGGTGTTCGCGTCGATCGACCAGGCGCGCTCGGCGCTGTCGCCCGAGAAGACGGTGCTGCAGGAGGTCGCGCACGGCAACGACTACGTCGTCGTTGGCGGCCGGGGGTTGCGCGTCGAGACGTTCCTCGAGCAGTTCCTGTTTCCGGGCGCCATGAAGCACGCGCGCGTCGGTGCGTTGTCGGGCGGCGAGCGCAACCGCGTGCTGCTCGCGCGGCTGTTGTGCGCGGGCGGCAACGTGCTCGTGCTCGACGAACCGACGAACGATCTCGACCTCGAATCGCTGCGTGCGCTCGAAGACGCGCTGCTCGCGTTTCCGGGGGCCGTGATCGCGGTCAGCCACGACCGCTGGTTCCTCGACCGCATCGCGACGCGCGTCGTGCACCTCGATGGGGAGGGCAATGCGCGCATGCACGAAGGCGACCTGTCGCTGCTGCTCGAACGGTTGGCCGCCGAGGCGGACGCCGCAGCGCGCGTCGAGACCGCGAGCAAGCCGCGACAGGCTCCGAAGGACGCTGCGCCGAAGCCGCGGAAGCTCAGTACCCGGGAGCAGCAGGAGCTCGCCGAGCTGCCGGGGAAGATCGAGAGCTGCGAGCGCGAGCTCGCAACCGTCGACGAGGGCCTGCTCGATCCGAGCGTCTACACGGCGGCGGGGCGCGAGCGCTTCGAGCAGCTGACCAAGCAGCGGCAACAGCTCGCGCCGCAGATCGCGTCGCTCTACGAGCGCTGGCAGGAGCTCGAAGCGATCGCCGAAGGCGTTCGGCCTCAATAGCCGCCGGCCAAGCCGCTCGCGAGATGGGACGCAAGATGTGATTGATACTTGACTTGCGCGTCATATCCGGGCGCCGATAAATCGTCTCTCCATGGAAAGACGAAAACGTATATTTCGTCTCTGTGAACAGTGACGGTCTCAAGTACGTGCTCCGCGAGTTCGTCGGCAGGCCGCTGCCACCGGGCCGGCCGCGGCAGCTGCAGCTACCGACCGGAACCGGGAAGGTCATCGGCTTGTCCGGGGTGCGGCGCTGCGGCAAGACCTTCCTGTTCTTCGACGCGATGCGCCGGCTGCTCGACGAGGGCGTGGATCGACGCCGCATCGTCTACCTCAACTTCGAGGACGACCGGCTCCATCCGCTGGCGCCGCGCGAACTGGATCTCGTGCTGCGCTGTCAGCGCGAGTTGTTCCCCGGGACCGGTCGCCTGTATCTGTTCCTCGACGAGGTCCAGAACGCGCCGGGTTGGGAGCGGTGGGTGAGGCGTCTGGCGGACACCGAAGACATCGCCATCTTCGTCACGGGCTCGTCGTCGCGGCTGCTGACGCGCGATCTCTCATCGGCGATGCGCGGACGCAGCGTCACGCTCGAGGTGTTTCCGCTCTCCTTCCGCGAGTTCCTCGAGTTCCGCGGCATCGACTTCGAGCCCTACGATGCGCGCCAGGAGAGCGTCGTGCGCGCCGCCTTCGAGGAATACCTGCATTGGGGCGGCTTCCCCGAAGTCGTGCTGGCCGATCCATCGATGCGGCCTTTGATCCTCGAAGAGTACGCTTCGGTGATGCTCGCGCGCGATCTTGCCGAGCGGCGCGGCATCCGCAACGAAGGACTGATACGCGCCCTGCTGCGGCACTGCTTCCGCAACACGGCCACGCTGCTGAGCCTCAGCAAGCTGAGCCGCGACTTCAAGTCGCTCGGCCTCGACTTCGGCAAGAACACACTGTTCGACTATGTGCGCCTGCTCGAGGATGCGGGGCTCGTTTTCCTGCTGCCGGTGCACGAGAGCTCGGTGCGCAAACAGGCGCGCAATCCGAGGAAGCTGCACGTGGTCGACACTGGCCTCGTCGCGGCGTTCCTGCCCGGCGCCGAGCGCGATGTCGGTCACAAGCTCGAGACGGCTGTCTTTCTGGAGTGCCGACGCCGTGCACGAGAGTGGCACTACTTGGGCGGTGCCAGCGAAGTGGACCTGTGCGACGCCGAGGGGCGGTTGTTCGTCAACAGCTGCTGGAGCCTCGCGGACCCGGCGACCATCGAGCGCGAAGCGGCGGCGATGGAGTTCGGCGCGCAACTGCTGCCGGCCGCCGCGCGTTCGTTGCTCTACCACGAACACGTGCCCGGGATCGAATCGCGCATCGCGGGTGCGAGGCCGGCGTGGCGCTGGCTGCTCGAGTGCCAACAGGAAATCGAACCCGCGTAGCCGCTCGCCTTCCGCTGGCTGCTACTTCGGCACGGCCTGCCACTTCACGTTGTCGGAAGACGCGCAGCCGGCGCAGCGCGCTCTTGATGCCGTCCTGCGTCATGCCAAAGCGATTCGCGCTGGCCGCGCGCCCGTCGCCGTCGCCGTAGGTCGCCTGCAGCAGTGCGCGGCTGCGTCCAGGCAGGCCGTCGAGGCACTGCCGCAGCGCGTCAATGAAGCCCTGGCCGTCGCCGCAGCGCGCGTCCCAGACGCGGTCCGCTTCCTCGACGCGCTCTGCGTTCGCCGACTCTTGAGCCACCGGTGGCGTGCCACAGCACGCAGGAACGCGAACGCGGCGGCTGGCTGGCTGCCGTCGAACTGCGGCCGCTGCAGCACGACGAGGAACACCTCCTGCACGAGGTCATCCGCGGTGGCCGGGTCGCAGCCAAGCACCCGCACGTAGCGCCACAGCGCCGGCCAGAACCGCGTGAACAGCGCGTCTGCTCCGGGCGCAGGAGGCAGGGACGCCGTGACTTGGTCAATCGCTCGCAGCGGGGCAGGCACGTCGTGTAATCCCAGGCGCGCGCGCCAAAGGGTGCAGGAACTCTCCGCCGCCGGGCAGCCGTGCCAGTCGCCGCCTGGCCGCGCTACTTCGGCACGACCGGCGCTTGCCACGGCACGTTGCCGGTCAACGTCTCGAGGAACGCGACGATCTGCGCCTGCTCCTCGTCAGTGACGCCGCGGTTGACCATCTGCAGATCCTTGTTCGGGTTGTCGATGCCGCCGCTGGACATGATCTTCACGACCTCGGCGAGCGTCTTTGCGCTGCCGTCGTGGAGATAGGGTCCCGTCTTCGCGACGTCGCGCAGCGTCGGCGTCTTGAACTGGCCCTTCTTGCTCGGGTCGTTGAAGGCCTTCTCGCCCGCGGCGCCGATATCCGGATTCTCGGCCTTCATCCCGATGCCGACGTTGTGGAAGATCTTGTCCGTGAACAACGGTGGCGTGTGGCACAGGATGCAACCGGCCTTGGTGGTGAACAGCTCGTAGCCGGCTTTCGCGGCGTCGCTGACCTTGTTCTCCTTGCCGGCTTGCCAGCGGTCGAATTCCGAATCGCCGCTGCGCAGGTTGCGCAGGAACGAGGCGAGGGCCTTCACGATGGTGTCTGGGGTTGCAGGCGCATTGAATGCTTCGGTGAAGGCCTTCTGGTAGGCCGGCACCGCGGCGATCGCGGCCGCCGCAGCGTCGGGCTTGCCGCCGATCTGCGACTTCCACGCCGCCTCGACGTTCAGCTCGAGCGTCTTGGCGCGGCCGTCCCAGTAGAGGCGATCGAGGTAGCCGACGTTGTGCATCGTCGGCGAGTTGCGCGTGTTGGCCTTGCCGTCGTCCTTGGTCGACAGGGGCTGCCCGTCGGTGAACGCCAGCTCCGGCAGGTGGCAACTCGAGCACGACATCTTGCCGGTGCCCGACAGGCGCGGGTCGAAGAACAGCTGCTTGCCGAGCTCGACCTTCGCGGCGGTCAGCGGGTTGTCGGCCGCAACGACGAGCGGCGGGGCCTTCTCGAGTCCGAGTGGGGTCTTGAGGGGATCCTCGGCGGCCTGTGCCGCCTTGGAACCGCAGGCGGCCAAGACGGGCAGCACGAGACATGACGCGAAGAAGCGATGCATGGCGGACGACTCCGGAGACGGGATGCTCGGCGACGACGTGTCGCCGCAGCAGGCATGCTACCAGCGCCCGAACCGTTTCGAAGTCTCAGCCGGCTCGAAGGCTCGAGGGCGGGGGCCGAACCGTCGCAGCCGGCTGGCGCCTGATCGATGCCCGCGTCGCGACGGTCCCGAAGGTCCTGTGTCGAGCCGCCTCTCGGGCGTCGACTCAGTTCAGGCGGCGCGCGATGCGCAACGCCTTGAGGATGTCGCGGCGGCCCGTCAGTTCGTGGGCGAACGTCAGATCGCGCAGCAGCTCGGTGTGCGTCATTCCGGCGGGCGTCGGGAGCACGTCGATGACGGGATCGTACGGCGCTTGGATCGGAGCGGG
>DASRJH010000246.1:0-9678 GCA_035649575.1 Planctomycetota bacterium | reverse complement strand
GAGCCGCTCCGCGGCTTCGAACGCCGACAGCACGCGGCGGCGGATCTCGAGCGCGTCCTCGACGGTCTTGAGCCCTGGAGCCCACCCCTCCCACTCCTCCTTGCCGAAGTAGCTGTGCGTGGCCCCCGTCGCGACGACGAGGTAGTCGAACGTCAACGAGCCGTCGGCGAGCTTCAGCGTGCGGGCCACCGGATCGATCGCATCGACACGCGCGAGGATGGTGCGCGCGTTGTGCTGCCGCCGCACCACCACGCGGATCGGGTAGGCGATGTCGCCCGGATTCAGCGCCGCGGTCGCGACCTGGTAGAGCAGCGGCTGGAACAGGTGGTGGTTGCGCCGATCGACGATCGTGATGCGAACGGGTGCCCGGCGCAGCGCGCGCGCCGCGCTGAGCCCGGCGAATCCACCACCCACGATCACGACGTGCGCGGCAGGTGTCGGCGAGTCGGGTCGTTCGCTCATCTGTGGGGCACGTTACCGGCGCTCGTCGCCATACCGAAGCACACGGCCGCGCAAGACGCCCCGCTCGCAGCACTCGCTGATCCCCCACTTCGAAAACGAGTAGCTGCGGTGCGCTCGAGCGCGCCTACGATGGTTGCCGATGTGGACCCTCCGCCGGGCGGCCGCATGCGGGGCCGCGGTCGTCGCCTGCCGCCTCGCGATCTCGGGACAGGCGCTCGACGTCGTCGCCGTGGCGACGACGTTGCTGCTGGTCGGCGCGCTGGTCGCCGTGCCGTTCGCGCTCGCGCTCGTCGACCCGGGTGCGATGCGCGGTCGCTGGTGGCTCGCGCGTCTCGGCTGGTGGCCCGCTGCCGGCTGCCTCGTTACCTCGTGTTCGTTCGCACCGGGTGCTGCAGCCGCCTGGCTCGCCATACCCTGGCTGCTGTTCACGCTGCTGATCGCGCTGCTCGGCGTGCTGCACGCGGCGGAGCGCGGCGGCGGGCCGGCCGCCGAGCTCGCGATCGATGCCGGGCTCGTGTTCCTCGCGGTCGGCGGCGCGTGGACGTTCGCCTCGCGCGCGGGCCTCTCCCCGCTCGGGTTCGTGGAGCCCTGGCCGCTGCTGACCGCGGCCCACTTCCACTTCGCCGGACTCGTGTTGCCGGTCGTCGCGGGCCGCGCGAGCCGGCTCGCCACGGGACCGCTCGGCACGCTCGCGTGCGCCGGCGTCGTGGCCGGCGTGCCGGCGGTTGCGGTCGGCATCACGGCCGGTGCGCGCGGTCTTGCGTCGATCGAGTGGCTCGCGGCGCTGCTGCTCGTTCTGGCCGCGCTCGCGATCGCGGCGCAGCTCGCGTGGCTCGCGGCCCGCTGCGAACGGCTGCTGCCTTCAGCACTGCTGGCGCTCGCGTCGCTGGCCTTGTGCGGAGGCATGGCGCTGGTCGCGGTCTATGCGACGACCACCTGGCTCGGGACGAAGCACCTCTCGCTGCTCGAAATGGCACAGACGCATGCGCCGCTGCAGGTGTTCGGGTTCGCGCTGCCGGCGCTGTGGGCTCTGCATCTGTTGCCGCGGCCCGAGCCGATCGCGCAGATGCAGATCGTGCTGCCGTGGCTCGGCGACCGGCCCGCGCCGCAAGCATTCGCCGATCGCCCGTTCGGGCCCGAGGTGACGCCTGGCGCGCGCGGCGTCGCAACCGACCGCCACGAATGCGAACTGCCCCCCGAGCCGCCCGGCCCGCCGCTGCCCGAGGGCCCGTTCCGCCGCGCGGCCGCCGCGGCGCGCAGCTACCGTTCGTTCCCCGCGCAGATGATCACGGGCCTGCGCACGGCGGATCCCGTCGTCGCCAGCGAGACCGTGGTCGCGCGCTATCGCATGCTGCCGGGGCTGCACCTCGTGTTCGCCGCGCGCGTCGTCGAAGTGTTCGACGGCGCGATCGACGGAACGCACCGCGCCGGCTTCGTCTACCGGACGCTTGCCGGCCATCCCGAGTGCGGCGTCGAGACGTTCGCGGTCGAGAAGGACCTCGCGACGGGCCGCGTGCGCGCCGTCGTCTCCGCGCACAGCCGCTGCGGCACCTGGCTGTCGCGACGACTGCGGCCGCTCGCCCGGCGGCTGCAACTCGCTGCGGGGCGAGCCGCGGTAGCCAACCTGCGCGCGATCGCCACCGGCGCCGACGGATCGGCGCGGCAAGCCTGAGCCCACCTCACGGTCAACGCTTCTCGAGGACCAGCAGCGGCCAACAGGGATCGTCGAACTCGGTCACGCGGCAGTCGCGGCGCAGCGCCGCCTCGACGAGGGACAAGCGGTTCTTCAGGCGGTCCGGGAAGTCCGGGCGGAACCGATAGCTCGCATCCAGGGCGAGCGGGCCTGCGTCCAGGCACCCGAGCAACACCGGATAGATCGTCGCGAACCACGCCTCCATCGGCCCCTCGTCGATCAGCGTCGGGATCAACGTGTGCTCCTGAACTGCCGGAAGCCAAATGGCGATGTTGGGCGCGTTGTCGTTGCACGACAGCAGCACTCCTCGCGTGCCGAGGTGCGCGCGCACCTGCCTGACGCGGTCCTCGACCTGGAACCCGCCGGCGTCGAAGTCCCGGACATAGTGCCATCCCGCGAGGAACTGCGCGCCGACCGCCAACACCGCGGTAGCCACGGCCGCCCGGCGCGGCAGCACCGACCACAGCGAGGCCACGAGCGCGGCCAGCACGAATCCGGCGCCGAGCAGGTAGCCGCCGTTTTCCATGATCCCCCACCACAACACGCCGGCGATCAACGACGCCAGCGTGAGCGCCCCGCACGCCCGTAGCCAGGGATCGATCGCACGCCAGCAGCAGGCGATCAGCGCCACCGGCACGCACAAGAACAGCGGCCAAAGCACCTCGGTCCACACGAGGCTCGGTCTGAACCCCTGATGCCAGACGCCGACCTCCGCCGCAGCCCCGAAGAGATTCATCGCGAAGCCGAGCCCGCGTCGCCACTGCACGAGCATGTGGCCGCACACCACCGCCGCCAGCAGCGCGGCGCCGACCGCGAGCAGCGCTTTCACCGAGAACGGTGGACCGACGCGCCGGCGCGCACACTGGACGAGCAGGATCCAGCCCGGCCCGAGCAATGGTGCGGTCTGGTGCGACAGACACGGGAGCAGGAAGACAGCCGTAGCCAGCGCCGTCGCAACGACCGGACGTCGCCACGGCAGCACGAGCGTCGCGAGCGCACAGAACGCGACAACCGCGAAGTGCTGCGCATGCACCTCGATCGCGGAACCGAAGAACCACAGACCCGGCGAGACGCAGAACAGTGCTGTGCCGGCGACTCCGGCCCAGCGCGCGGAGCCGAGCAGTCGGCAGCAGAGATAGCTGAACGCCGCGCCGACGCCGGCCGATGCCGAGCTCAGGGACTTGGCCAACGCGAGCGGATCGTCGGCCGCGGCCAGCAGGCCGCGGGGCAAGAGCGCGTCGCACAGCCACGCGGCTGGCACGTACAGCGCGTTGTGGTACCGCTCGCTGACATCCAACCGCACCGTCCACTCCGCCAACAACCTCCCGTCGCCACTCCAGACGCGCCCGAACGACGTCGCGGCATGGAGCCCGGCGACGGCAACAGCGAGCAGCGCCGCGATGGCGACGTCCGCGAACAGCGAGCGAGGCGGCATGAGCGAGAACGGCGCCATTCTCCAGGCGCACTCGACGAGCGTCCAGCGCGCGCCGCCGGCGGTCCGTGCGCCATCCCCTCAGGGCCCGGCCCGCGTCGTGCTGTTCGGCGGCTCAGCGTGCGGCTGAGCAAGGAACTGCGACAGAAGGAAGACCGACCACGCTCCGGCGACCACTTCTCAACTCGACTCTATCGCGAGCAACAGACCGAGCAAGTCGAGCAGGTCGCGTCGCCGCTCGGTGACGACGCGCCATACGATCTGCGGATCGACGCGGTCGTAGAGGTGCACGACGCGGTTGCGGAAGCCGACGATCGGCGCAAACCGCGCGGCGGAGCCCGCCGGCAGACGTCCGTTCGCTTCGAGCCGTTCGAGGATCTCGAAACTCGTGCGCGGGGTGTCGAGCCCGAGCCTTGCGCAGATCCCACTCGCGAGGTCGAGCAGCGCCTGGATCGCAGTCTGCAGCAGGTGAAGCGACGCCTCGGTGTTGCGGAAGTCGGCCGCGAACTCGTCGTAGCTGCGCTGCGGAATGCGCTCGAGCTTCTCGAGATTCGTCTGCACGACCTGGGCCTTGCGCAGCTTGTCGTTGGCGCTCACCGCCGCGCCCCCCGCAGTCGCGCGCGCAGCCCCTCGAGCTGTCCTTGGCGCGCGATCTCCCACGTCGGACGGAAGTCGATGCCACGCATCACCGCCGACGCTTCGAAGTCCGCTCGACGCTCGCGGTCCCGTTCGAGGATCAACACGCCGTCGATCAACGCCTCGTGAGCGAACACGGGCCCTTGGTGTTCGAGCAGCACGACATCGACGGGGCGGGGCGCCGTGACGACTTCGAGCCGCGCGACCAAGTCACCGAGCATTGCGTATTCGTCAGCCGCGGTCGCGCGCGAATCGTGCAGCAGAAGCCCGACGTCGATGTCACTCTCGGGTCGCAGCTCCTCGCGAGCCGCCGAGCCGAACACCCACGCCGCAGCGATCTGCGGGTAGCGCGACAACACCGGCCGCATTCGCTCGACGAGGGTGGTCAATTCGCTGGCTGCCACGCTGCCCAGTCTAGCACGTGGCGATCCGATCCGGTCAGCCGACAGTGTCCGTCTCGACGGCGCAACCGCCCGGGCTGCGACGGATGCCGAACCTGCCGAGGTCGAGCGTGCATGGCACCGAGGTCGAGGTCACGAGATCGCGGAGGGCAGGAGCCTGCGATCGGGTCGTGGGTATGCTCCCCGCGCTGCATGCTGTCCGCCCGCCTCGCCCGCTTCTGTCTCGTCGCGCTGTTCGGCGGACTGCTGCTCGTGATCGTGCGGCTCGCCTGGGTGAGCGACGATGCCTACATCACGCTGCGCACCGTCGAAAACCTCGTCAACGGCGTCGGTCTGCGTTGGAACGGCGCCGATCGCGTGCAGATCAACGTGCATCCCCTGTGGATGCTGTTGCTCGCGGCGGGTCGCGCCGTCACCGGCGAGTGCTACTTCACGACGCTCGCGGCAGGTTTCGCGCTGTCGGCGCTCGCGGCGTGGCGCTTGCTGCGGCTCGCGTCGACGACCGCCGCCGCCGCGGTCGTGGTCTTGCTGCTGGTGTCGTCGCGTGCGTTCACCGACTATGCGACGGCTGGGCTCGAGAACCCGCTGACCCACCTGCTGTTGGCGCTGCTGATCGGCATCACCTGGCACGAAGCCGACTCCGTCCGCCGCTATCGGCGAACGGTCCTGCTCGCGGCGTTGGCGGCGTGCAATCGATTGGACCTGCTGCTGGTGACGGCGCCGATGGTGTTCGCGGCCGCGCGCGGTGTCTCGTGGCGGCAGCGCCTCTGGTGGGGCGGGCTCGGCATGTCGCCTCTGCTCGGCTGGCTGCTGTTCGCGACGATCTACTTCGGCACGCCGATCCCGGTGGTCGGCTACGCGAAACTCGCGCACGGCCTGCCGCTGCCGGAGCTGATGGTCCAGGGATGGCACTACGTCGTCGCTTCGACGCGGAACGATCCGACGACGATCACCGTCATCGCCGCCGGCATCGGCATCGGGCTCGCGCAAAAGCACCTCGGTTGCCGCGGGCTCGCGTTCGGCGCGCTGCTGTACTGTGGCTACATCGTCGAGATCGGCGGCGATTTCATGGTCGGTCGCTTCTTCACCGCGCCGTTCGTCGTCGCGCTGGCGATCCTGGCGCGCACATTCGCCATCGCACCGCGCAGCCTGTTGGTCACCAGCGCCGCAGCGGCGCCGTTGCTGCTGCTGCTCGGCGGGGTGCCTGACTTCCTGCGCAGTCCCGCGCACGACACTCCGACCGAGCCCTACCACGGCATCGTCGATGAACGACGGATCTACTACGACTCGCTGGGACTGCTGAGCCCGAACCGTTCGACGCCCATCGCCGGCGTCGCCAGCGCGGTGCTGCGCGCCAATCGGCAGGGTCCATTGGTCATCCCCTGGATGCAGGTCGGTCGGTACGCGTTCGAGGCGGGCGATCACGTTCACATCTGTGATTCGTGGTTGGTGGATCCGTTGTTGACGCGGCTGCCGGTCTTCGACCCGACCACGTGGCGCATCGGCCATTTCGAACGGCGCTTCCCCGAGGGGTATCTCGAGAGCCTGGCGACCGGGGAGAACAAGGTCCGGCACGCGGGGCTGCATCGGTACTACGAAGCGATGCGGCTCGTCGTTCGCGCGCCCTTGTTCGATGGCGCGCGCCTGCGTGCGGTGTTCGATCTGCTGCGCGGTGCGTACGACGAAGACCTGCGCGCCTTCGTCGACGAGCAATACCGTGCGCCGCCGCGATTGCCGGTCGCGCCGACCGAACTGGCGCCCCCGTTGCCGATCGGCAGCTACTGGTACTACGAGCCACGCGTGCGCATCGTCTATTCCGGCGGGCTCGGGGTCCGCTGGCCCGAGCCGGTGCATGCGACACGGCTGCGCGTGCGCGTGTGGGGCGTCATCGAGTACGGGTTCCGGCTGCGGCGGGACGGCGTCGAGACGGCACACCTGCGGCTGGTGCCGACGAAGGGATGGGAGGTCGGATTGCAGGAATACGTGATCGACGTGCCGATGGCCGCCAGCCCCTTCGACACGATCTGGATCGACGGTTCGACCGGCGTCAATGCCGTCGCCTGCATCGGCGGGCTCGAGCTCGAGCACTGAGGCGGCTCCCGGTCACCGCCCGCGCAGCAGGTCGAGCCGCCCATCGGAACGCCACGCGTCGTGCACAGATCAGAAATGGCGGATTTCGACGCGCGGCGACGGCGGTGGCATTCTGGTGGGCGTGACTCGCGCCCCCGACGTCCATGTGCTGCTGGCGAACGCCGACTGGCTCGCACGCCTGAGCCGGCAGCTCTGCCGCGACCAGCACGCGGCCGACGACGCGGCGCAGGAAACGCTGCTCGCGTCGCTGCGATCGCCGCCGCGGCACGACGGCAACGTGCGCGCGTTCCTCGCGACGCTGCTGCGCAACGTGCTGCGCGTCGGCCATCGCGCCGAGGCACGCCGCGCGCGCCGCGAGCAGCGGCTGCCGCCGCGCGACTTCGCCGAAGCGGCCGACCTCGTCGCCGCGCGCGCCGAGGTGCACCAGGTGCTCGGCCGTCTCGTGCTCGAGCTGCCGGAGCCGCAGCGCACGCTCGTGCTGCTGTGCTACTTCGAAGGGCAGGACGTCGACACGGTCGCGGCGCACGCGCGGATGTCGCTCGACGCCGTGCACGCCCACCTGCGCCGCGCACGCGACACGCTCCGCAGCAGGTTGCAGGCGAACGACGCGCGCCGCTGGAGCGCGCCCGCCCTGGCTCTGCTCGAACGCACGCTGTGGCTGGCGCCGGGAGTTCTCGCGATGACGATGAAGACGAAGGTCGCCGCCGCTGCGCTCGCGGTCGCGGCGTTGTGTTGGTGGACCCTACCGGCGAACGATGCGGCGCCGCTGCCCGATGCCACGCGCGCGCCGGAGGCCGTGGCGCCGGCGACGGCGGACGTTCCGACCCCACGCGCCGAGGCTGCGGCGCGCGTCGACGCAACGCACGCCGCGCCGTCACCGGCTCCCCCACCGGCGATTGCATCCGATGCACCGAAGGGTCGGCTCACGGGTCGCGTCGTCGACCAGGGGGGCACACCGGTCGTGCCGGCGCGCGTCTACGCGGTCGCGCTGCGCGACGGCAAGCCGTCCCGGGACCACGCGCTGCAAGACGACGTCGACGATCACGGTCGCTTCGAGATGCCGGCCACATTCGACGGTGACGTTCTCGTCGTCGGGATTCCGCTGCGAACCATCCCCGGGTCGACCGGTACCGACCTGCACGAACGGCTCGTCGCCGCGACCGCGCGCACGCTCGTGGACCGCGAGCAGTCGACCGAGCTCGCCGATCTCGTCTGCGCGCCGGCGGTCTCGATCACCGGCATCGTCCGCGAACCGGGCAATCGCGGCGTCCCTGGCGTGCGCATCGGCTGGTACCCGACCGAAGAAACTTACAGCGTGTTGCTCGACGACTTCGTGTTGGCCTGGCTGCCGAGCGGCGGCGTGCACGTCGACGTGACGCAACGCGCGGGCGGCAGCGCCTTCAACCGCGGCACCGCGACGGATGCCGACGGCCGCTTCACGATCGCCACCACCGCCCGTGCGAGGGGTTGGATGTTCCTGATGGGACCGCACACGGAGGCCGGCATGGAACGGCTCGTGGCCGAGCGGCGAATCACGGCGCCGGCGGCCGTCGACTTCGATCTGCTCGCGCCGGCTTGCGTCCGCGTCGTCGCGGACGGCAAGCCCCTCGCGAACCGCCCGTTGGCCTTCGAACTCGACACCGATCGCAAGGAGGGCGCATGGCAAGAGGACTACCGCACCGACGCGAACGGCGAGATCCGCATCCTGCGCGAACGGCTGGCGCCGATCCGCGGCCGCGCACTGCGTCCCGGCCGCGAGCCGCTCGACTTCGTCGTGCCCGATGACGCGACGCCCGCGAATCCGCTCGTCGTCGACCTCGGCGTCGTACGCACGACCGCGGTGCAGGTAGTGGTGACCAGCGAGCATCCGCTGCGGGCGCTCGGCGGCTCGATGTCGCGCATCGACGTGCCGCCGGCCCCGATCGGCATGACGCAGGACGCGGGCGCGACCGTCGTCTCGCTGCGCGCCGACGTGCCCCGCGGGCCGTATCGCCTGGTCCTGTACCCGGCGCGCGGCGCCGAAGGCAGCGACGCATTCGTGATGCGACAGGTGCAGGACGTCACGGTCGGCAACGAACCGGTGTCCATACCGGTGCGCGTACAGCACGGAGGCCGCATCCGCGTCACGGTGACGACGAAGGATGCCCAGCACGTGGAAGGCACGGTCCGCCTCGTCGGTGCCACCGGCGCAGAATCGAAGCCGAGCATGAACGCAAAAGGCCGCGGCAACGGCGAGGGCGGCAAGCTGTGGGCGCCGGGTCCCCTGACGACGTCGCAGGTGCTGGCGCCCGGCCGCTACGAAGTGATCGTCGATCACGGCGCACGCGGCACGCATCGCCAGTTCGTCGACGTGCGCGCGTGTGAGGTCGCCGACGTCGCGATCACGCTGCGATAGCCGACCGTCGCAGCCTTGACCGTTGGCGCCGCCAGCGCGATCGTGCCGCCGTGCAATTTGTCGTCGCCGGTAGCATGAACCACGCGCGCGTCCTCGCGCTCTGCCTCGCCGGTGCGCTGCTCGTCGGCCTCGTCGCAGTGATGCTGCGCCTCGCGTGGATCAGCGACGATGCCTTCATCACGCTGCGCGTGGTCGAGAACTGGCTCGCCGGCTACGGCCCGCGCTGGAACGTCGACGAGCGCGTGCAGACCTACACGCACCCGCTGTGGTTGTTCCTGCTCACGGGCTCGCGTGCGTGCACGGGTGAGTATTTCGTCACCACGATCGTGGTGTCGATCGCGCTCGCGACGCTCGCGGCGCTGCTGCTCGCGCGCACAGCACAGCGCGGTGCTGTCGCGGTGCTCGCGCTGCTCGTCGCGAGCCGTGCCTTCGGCGACTTCGCGACCTCGGGCCTCGAGACGCCACTTGTGATGCTGCTGCTCGCAGCGCTCGCGCACGTCGACGCGCGCACACCGCCCGGCGGCGCGTCGACGTGCGCGAGCGCTGCGAGCAGCAGCATCACAAGTGG
>DASRJH010000245.1:0-39119 GCA_035649575.1 Planctomycetota bacterium | reverse complement strand
GTCGATGAGGTTCGCCAATGCCGCCGTGATGCGCGGATCGTCGAACCTGGCGAGCCGGTCGAGCGTGTTGCTGATCCCGAACGGCCCCATCTTCGGCAGGGCCGCGAGCAGGTGCGGCACGACCAGCGAGCCGAGCGAGTCGAGCTGTGCCGCGGCGTCCTTGACCGCTTCGTTCCTGGTCGAACCGCTGTCGAGCACTGCGATCAGCCGCTGGATCGGATCCTCGCCCTTGCCCTGGGGCACGGCTCCCGTGAGCGCAGCCGCTTCGTCGTTGCGTCCCTGCCGCGTGAGCAGCGCCGCGATCGCGCTCGCGACGAGCGCGCGTTCCGCGGCCGGCGCTTGCTCGAGCGCGGCGCGCAGTTCCTGTTCGGCGCGCGCGAGCTCGCCGCGACTCTCGTGGAGCTTGGCGGCGCTCAGGTGTGCCGTGACGTTCACTTCCTGGGCCACCACGGCACCGAGGCAGGACAGAACGGTCAGGAAAGCACCCGCGCGAAGGCTCGTTCTCATGTCGGCATTGACGCCGATCACTGCTTTGGCCGTGTCATGGGTCTGTGAAACCCGGGGCGCGATCCGGCCCGGCGCGGCAGGTTTGACAAGCCCATGACCTCGCCGCCGTTCCCTCGCATACCATGCCTGCCGTGACCCTGGCACCCTCTCGGCTCCGCATGGCGTTCGCGCTGACGCTCGCGCTGCCCGCGGTATTTGGCGGGGCCTGGATCTGGTTGGCGCACGGCGGTGCGATCGAGCGCGCGATCGCGAGCGAACGCGCGACCGCCGAACAGTGCCTCGCGACCGCGAGCTCCGCGCTGCAAGAGGAGCTTCACGCCGCGGCGGCGCAGGCGGCGTTCGCGCTCGAGCTCGGTCCCGACCGGCTCGTCATCGGCCCGTTCGCCGGACCATCGGCGCGGAGACAGGCCTCACCTGTGGTCGGCCCAAAGGTCGGCATCGCCGAGCAGGCAGCCACGGCGCGCTTCGCCGCGGGCGACCTGGACGGTGCCCTGCCGTTCTTCGCGCACGCGAGCGCCGACGGCAGCCTCACGGCCGACGGCTGGCTCGCCTACGCCGGCGTGCTTGCCGCGCGCGATCTCGCCGAGGGGCGAAGGGCCCTGGCCGACGGCATGGCCCGGCACGGCGACGCATGCTGCGGCAACCTGCCGTTCGCGCTGCTCGCAGCGCTGCGCGAGGCGGCGTGGCTGCACGAGAGCAACGCGTCCGAGGCGCAGCGGCTGCAGGAGCTCGGTGCGGTGATGTTCGCCGCCGCGCGAGCCGTTCCGGCCGAGTCCGTCCCCGTCGTCGCCGACGCGATGAAGGAAGCGCTGCCCGCGCTGCGCTCGGGCTGCCTGCCCGAGCTCACGGCAGCCGCTGCTGCTGCGCTGCAGCTGCGCGGCGGTCCCGCTCCCAACTCCGTGCAGCCGGGCCCGGCTCGCAGCGTGCTCGTGCCGCTCGAAGGCAACCGCCTCGGCGTGCTTTCCGCCGAGACCACAGCACGCCTGCACAGGAAGGCGTTCGGCGACGCCGCGCGACTTCACCCCACCGTGACGCTGGCCACGCTCGAGGACGGTGCGGCGTCGACTGGCCCGACCCTACCCGTCGCAGCGCTCGGCGAGACCTGGGTCGCACTGCCCGCCGCGACCCCGACGAGCACGCTGTTGACGCAGGCCGGACGCGCGAGCCTCGGCCTCGCGATCGCGACGCTCGTGCTCGGCAACCTGCTGCTGTGGCGGCTCACGCGCCGCGAGCTGGCCCTCGCGCGCCTGCGGGCCGAGTTCGTCGACGTCGTCTCGCACGAGCTGCGCACGCCGCTCACGGCGCTCTCGCTGAAGGCCGAGATGCTCGCCTCCGGCGACGTGCCGCCCGAGCGCGTGCCCCACTACCTGCGAGCGCTGCACGGCGACGTGCGGCGGCTCGACCAGCAGGTCGAACGCATCCTCGACTTCGGCCGGCTCGAGCAGGGCGCGCCTCTGCGGCGCGAGACCGTGCCGGCCCGCACCGTGCTCGCGCGCGGCCTGCGCGCGGGCCGGTCGTGCCTGCGGCTCGTGCAGCAGCAGCTCGAGCTCGACGCACCGCGATCGCTGCCCAACCTCGTCGGCGACCTCGAGGTGCTCGGTCGCGCGCTGCGCAACCTGCTCGAGAACGCGACCAAGTACGCACCGCCCGGTTCGACGGTCGGGCTGCGCGCGTTCGCGGACGGCCGCACGCTCGTCGTCGAGGTCGCGGACCGCGGGCCCGGCGTGCCGGCCGCCGAGCGCGCGGCGATCTTCCAGCCGTTCGTGCGCAGCAGCACGGCTCCGGCCTCGACGCCGGGCAGCGGTCTCGGTCTCGCGCTCGTCGCCGCCGCCGCGAAGGCGCACGGTGGCCGCGTCGACGTGCGCGAACGCGAGGGTGGCGGCGCGGTGTTCACGCTGTGTCTGCCGATCGCGAGCGGCCAGGTGGCGTCGTGAACCAGCTGCTCGTCATCGAGGACGACGCGAGCATCCGCGAGAGTCTCATCGACTTCTTCCGCGGCCGCGACTGGCTCGTGCACGCCTGCAGCGACGTGGCGGGAGCGGATCGCGCGATCGCGGCACAGCGCTTCCACATGGTGCTGCTCGACCTGCGGCTGCCGGACGGGAACGGCCTCGACGTGCTGCGTCGCCTGCGCAAGGCCGGCGACAAGACGCCCGTGATCGTGCTCACGGCGCGCGGCGAGGTCGAGCAGCGCGTGCTCGGCCTGCAGATCGGGGCCGACGACTACGTCGTGAAGCCGTTCAGCGTGCACGAGCTCGACGCGCGCATCCAGGCCGTGCAGCGCCGGGCCGAGCAGCCCGCCGTCACGCTGCGGCTCGGCGCGGCGGAGATCGACCTCGCGGGCCACAACGCGCGTCGCGGCGGCGAGACGTTCCGGCTCCTGCCGAAGGAGGCCGAGCTGCTCGGCCACCTGCTGCGGCACCGCGGCCAGACCTGTTCGCGCGATGACCTGCTGCGCGCGGTGTGGGGCTACGACGCTGCGCCGACGACGCGCACGGTCGACACGCACGTGTTCCAGCTGCGGCAGAAGCTCGAACGCGATCCGGCGCACCCGGAACTGCTGCTCACGGTGCACGGCATCGGCTACCGGCTCTGCGAGTGACTTCGGCTGCGGCGGCGGCTGATTTCACCAAGAGCCGAACCTTGCAATCTGTGCGTGTCGCGCACAGATTGCAAGGAAGGCCGCCGCGCGCACCAGCGTCTCACTTCATCGCCGCATAGACACGGTGCACGTCGTCGTGGTCGTCGAGCCGTTCGAGGAACGCCACGACCTGCGCCTTCTCTTCTGCCGAGAGCACCATGGGGTCCTTCGCGACGTAGCCGAGCTCCGCGGTCGCCACGGTCCAGCCCGCCTTCTTGAGCGCATCCGCGACCGCGTAGAGATCGACGCGATCGGTCAGGAACCGGCCGCCGCTGTGCTCAGCGGGCACGTGCTCGAGCGGCTGCACGTCCTGCGCGCCCGCTTCGATCGCCGCCGTTTCGAGGTCCAACCCCGCCTTCTCGTGCGTCGCTTCGACGATGCCGCGATGGTCGAACAGGAACATGACCTTGCTGCCGAACTGCAGGTCCTTGAACAGCGAGCGGATGTCGGGCCCGGTGCGGTTCCGGTTCTCGGTCAGGCACTCGACGATGATCGGCACATTGCGCGGGCCCATGCCCTCGTAGGTGACGAGCTCGTAGTTCACGGCGTCGGTGCCCTGCCCCGATGCCTTCTTGATCGCGCGGTGGATGACGTCGTTCGACACCGACTGCTTGCGCGCGGCATCGACGGCCAGCGCGAGGCGCGGATTCATGTCGGGATCGGGCGTGCCCGACTTCGCGGCGACCATGATCTCGCGCACGAGCTTGCTCGTGATCTGCGCGCGGCGGTTCGCGGTGACCTCTTTCTTGCTGTGCAGCCACTGGCGACCCATGCGTCGTCTCGATGCTCCGTGGAAGGATCGGGCAGGATGGCCGGGCCGGACCGGGCTGGCAAGGTGGGCACGGCCATTGCGAGGCGGGCGGCCCGCGCGGGGCCAACGACCTGCAAAGGAGACACGATCGCACAGTCTTCGTGAGTGTCTCACCGCGACATCGTGGTTAGCCTTCGCCCCGCTCTCCCGCTCGTCCTTTCAAGGAGTCTCGCTTTGACCGATGCCGCCGCCGTGCCCATCGAAAAGGGCCATCCACCTGGGCTTTGGATCCTGTTCTTCGCCGAGCTCTGGGAGCGGTTCTGTTTCTATGGGATGCGCGCACTGCTCGCGGTCTACGTCGCGGACCTCTTCTTCGTGCAGCAGAGCGAGGCGTCGCTGGTCTACGGCGCATACACCGCACTGATCTACGCGACGGGCATCTTCGGCGGTGCGATCGCCGATCGCATCCTCGGGTTCCGTCGTTCAATCGTCATGGGCGGCCTGATCATGGCGATCGGCTGTTTCTTGTTGGTGATGCGCGACAAGGACATGTTCCTGGTCGGGCTGTCGATGCTGATCGTCGGCAACGGCCTGTTCAAGCCGAACATCTCGAGCCTCGTCGGCAAGCTCTACAAGCAGGGCGACCCTCGTCGCGACGCTGGCTTCACGATCTTCTACATGGGCATCAACCTGGGTGCCTTGCTGGCGCCGCTCGCCTGCGCCGCAGTGTCGCGCGCATTCCCGAAGAGGGTGCCCTTCGACAAGCTGTGGCCGGGGCTCGAGAAGAACCCCTTGTACTCGAAGTGGAAGGCAGACGGCTTTGCCGACATGCCCGACTATCGTTGGGGCTTCCTGCTCGCGGCGATTGGCATCCTGGTCGGTGTCTTCGTGCTCGTGATCGGGCGCGGCAAGCTGGCAGGCGAAGGCCTGCCGCCGAAGGGGCGTGAGGGATTCGGCTCCGCAGCAATCGTCGTGCTCGGTTGCGCGGTGATGACTCCGTTGGTGTACCTGTTGATCGCGAACAAGGCGGTGGCGGGCTACATCCTGCTCGCGCTCGCAGCCAGCGTCGTCGGTTACCTGATCTGGTTCGCGTTCCAGTGCTTCGGTGCCGCAGATCGTGTGGGTGGTCAGAGGATCTTCGCGCTGGTGGCCCTGCTGATTGCCAACACCGTGTTCTGGTCCGCGTTCGAACAGGCCGGGAACTCGCTCAATTTCCTGGCGCGCGACTACGTGCACATGGTGCACGTGCCAATCCTCGACCAGGACTTCAGCTTCGAGTGGTTCCAGTCGGTGAACTCGCTCTTCATCGTGCTGCTCGGACCCGTGTTCGCATGGACCTGGGTGTATCTCGACCAACGCCGCCTCAATCCGTCGATCCCCACGAAGTTCGGCTTCGGCGTCGTCATGGTCGGTCTCGGCTTCGGGGTCATCATGTGGGCGATGACGTCGGTTGGCATGCAGGGCCAGATCAGCTTCTGGGCGCTCGTGTTGCTCTACCTCGTGCATACCTGCGGCGAGCTGTGCATCTCCCCAGTCGGTCTGTCGATGGTCACCAAGCTGGCGCCGCCAAAGATGACCGGGCTCGTGATGGGTGCATGGTTCCTGTCGATCTCGTGCGCCAACTTCCTCGCCGGCCTCATCTCCAAGAAGGCTGCCACCATCGACGAGAGCAAGGCCGAGGAGGTCGGCGGCGTGCCGATGTCGAGCTACTACGACGCCTACCATTTCCTGCTCTGGTACGCGGTGATCGCCGGCGGCATCTATCTCGTTCTGAGCAAGCCCCTGAATCGTTGGATGCACGGCATCAAGTGATCGCGCCTTTCTCCCTGCGGCCCGCCCGCGTTCCGTGAAGGCGGCCTCGCTCTCCTCTCCTGCAATCAGCTCATGTTCACTGGGCACCCCAAGGGTCTCTTCCGCCTGTTCTTCATCGAGATGTGGGAGCGGCTCGGCTTCTACACGATCGTCAACATCCTGCTGCTCTATGCGACCGACACCGAGCGCGGCGGGCTCGGCTGGCCGCGTGACCTCGGCAACGAGGTCTACGGCATCTACCTCGCGTTCGTGTACTTCACGCCCTACCTCGGCGGCCTGATCGCCGACCGCTTCCTCGGCTACCGCAAGTCGGTGTTCATCGGCGGGCTCGTGTTCGCGAGCGGGTTCTTCCTGCTCGGCACGGGCCAGGCGTGGACGTTCCCCGTGGGCCTCGGGCTCCTGTGCGTCGGCAACGGCTTCTTCAAGCCGAACATCTCGGCGATGGTCGGCAACCTGTACCAGAAGGGAGATCCGAAGCGCGACGCCGGCTTCAACATCTTCTACATGGGGATCAACATCGGCGCGTTCACCGCGAGTTTCCTGGTCGCGTACACGCGCAACCAGTGGGCTTGGGAGGCCGCGTTCGTCGCCGCCGGCATCGGCCTCTTGCTGTCGTGCGTGATCCTGCTCGCGAGCTGGAAGGTGCTCGAACGAGCCGACCGCACGCCGGGCACCAACCCCGAGGACACGTCGTTCCGCGAGATCATGACCCGGATCCTCGGGCCCGCGCTCGTGTTCGGACTCGCGGGATGGTGGTTCGCGGCGAACGTGCTGCCGTCGTCGGTGACCAAGCTCGTGAAGGCGACCGATATCGGCTTCCTGATCGGTTCGATCCCGATCCTGATGTTCTTCGTCAACCTGTCGCGCCGCGCGCGCGAAGAGGAGAAGCCGGGCCTGCGCGCGCTGCTGCCCGTCTACCTCGCCGGCGGCACGTTCTTCATGGTGCTGCACCTGAACGGCAGCGCAATGACGGCGTGGGCCGAGGACGACACCGCTCGCCACATCGGCCAGAAGGACCCGATCGTGCTGCTTGCCGACGCCTTCCCGGTGTTCGCGGGCTCCGCGTATCCGGGCTACTACGGCAACGCCGCTGCCGACGTGCCGCGCCCGCACCAGAGCTCGCTGCTGCCGGTCGCGACCGAGACGCAGGCCAAGATGTTCGGGCAGAAGCGCATGGACGAGGCGAGCCTCGCAGATCTGCGCGGCAAGTTGCCGGCCGGCGTCGCCGTCGAGGCGCTGCCGCTCTCGGGCCAGCTCAGCGACGAGCAGAGGGCATGGAAGAAGTTCAGCGTCGACGTCTTCCCGAAGGTCACGGTCGAGGAAGGCACCGACGCGCACGGCCTGCCCGTGACGACCGTCAAGGCCGAGCCAGGCTCCTCGGCGACGCAGCGCATCGCGTTCGTTCGCACCGGCGACGGCGGGGCGAGGTTCGCGTCTTTCCTCGTGACGAAGGCCGCGTTCGACAAGCTGTACGAGGGCAATCCGCCGCAGCTCGAACCGGGCAAGTACCTGCGCACCGCGAACGCCGAGCTCTACCAGTCGTGGAACGCGTTGTTCGTCGTCCTCATGACGCCGTTCGTCATGCTGTTCTTCGGGGGCCTGTTGCAGAAGGGCGTCGACTTCAGCACCGCGCGCAAGATCTTCGTCGGCATGCTGCTCACGGGCCTCGCGGCGGTGTTCATGGCGATCGCCGGCGTGCTCAGTGACAACGGCGCCGTGAAGGTCAGCGGCCTGTGGCTGATGGGCTTCTACGCGATCGTCACGGTCGGCGAGCTGTGCTTGTCGCCGATGGCGTTGTCGCTCGTGACCAAGTTGAGCCCGAAACGCTTCGTCGGCCTGACGATGGGCGGCTGGTTCTTCGCGACCGCGGTCGGCAACAAGTTCTCGGGCTTCCTCGGTGTCTTGCAGGGGGCAATGTCGCCGGCAGCCTTCTGGCTCGTGCCGGCCGGGGCCGCTGCCGCGGTCTCCGTCTTCATTTTCATCGTGCTGCCGAGGCTCGACGCGGCGATGAAGAAATACGGCGCTTGACACCGGGATCGGATCCCGGCGCGCCCGCCCTCAGGCCCGCCGCCATGACCCAGGCCATCCCACCCGCACCTGCCGCGCCCGATCGCATCGCAGCGCTCGATGGCGTGCGCGGGCTGGCGATCCTGCTCGTCGTGGTCATGCACACGACGCTCGTGTTCTTCACGAGCCGGCTGCCGTCCGCCGAGCACATGGCGCCCGACGATCCGTTCGCGTTCCTCCCGTTCCTGGGCTGGTGCGGCGTCGACGTCTTCTTCGTGCTGAGCGGCTTCCTCATCACGGGCATCCTCGTGCGCAGCAAGGGCCAGCCGCACTACTTCCGCGACTTCTACGCGCGCCGCGCCTTGCGCATCTTCCCGCTCTACTACGCGGTGATCGTGCTGCTGCTGTTCGTGCTGCCGCGGTCGCCCGTGAGCGACGCCGCGCGCGTGTCCCACCTGCTCTACTACCAGAACATCCGCTACGCGCTCGGCGACGTGCCTGCGGACTTCGCGCTCGTCGTCACGTGGTCGCTCGCGATCGAGGAACAGTTCTACCTCGTGTGGCCGGCCGTCGTGCGCCTGCTGTCGCGCCGCGCGCTTGCCGCGACGTCCGTCGCGATCGTCGCCGCGGCGATCGGCCTGCGCCTGTGGCTGCTCGCGACCACGGACGTCCGCGTGCACTTCCTCCTGCCGTGCCGCATGGACACGCTGGCTTTGGGCGCCCTTCTCGCGCTCGTGCCGCTGCCGCCCGCGTGGCTCGGGCGTCTCCTCGTGCTGGCGGGCGGACTCGGGCTGCCCGCGATCGCGTGGGCCGGCGGCACCTCGCTGCCCGAGGCGGCCGGGATGCAGCGTCTCGGTCTGCCCGCGGCGCTCGCTTTCGCAGCCGGCGTGCTGATGCTCGCGCGCGGCGACGGGATCGTCGCGCGCGTCTGCCGCAACCGCGCGCTGCGCTCGTTCGGCAAGTACAGCTACTGCATCTACCTGACCCACCTGCTCGTGATCGAGACCATCGCGGGGTGGATCGCGGACCCGCGGCTCTTGGACGCGCGAACCTGGATCACGGCGAACTGCTCGGGCGCGGTCGTGCTCGCGGCGTTCACGCTGTTGTCGCTCGCGGCCTCGTGGCTGCTCGGATTCGCGAGCTGGCACCTGTACGAAAAGCACTTCCTCGCGTGCAAGCGCTTCTTCGGCGGGGCGCAGACGTGACGCGCGGTGTGCGGACCCGCGCTGTCACCTCTTCTTCGGTGGCGTCTTCGGCGCGTTCGGATCGCGCCCGAGGCGCTGCTGCAGCGCCTGCTGCAGCAGCCACTCGATCTGACCGTTGATGCTGCGCATGTCCTGCTCGGCCCACCGCCGCAGCTCGTCGAACACGCGCGGCGGCAGGCGCAGCAGGAAGCCCTTCTTCTCGTCCGTCACAGGTTACCCGTGGAGCGTGCCCGTGTTGACGACCGGCTGCGTGCCGCGCTCGGAGCACAACACCACGAGCAGGTTGCTGACCATCTGCGCCTTGCGCTCCTCGTCGAGGTCGACGACCGAGTGTTCCTTGAGCTGCTCGAGCGCCATCTGCACCATGCCGACCGCGCCATCGACGATGCGCCGCCGTGCATCGATGATCGCCTCGGCCTGTTGCCGCTGCAGCATCGCACCGGCGATCTCGGGCGCGTAGGCGAGGTGGCTGAGCCGGCCCTCGAGCACCTCGATGCCGGCCCGCTGCAGGCGGTTCGTCAACTCGGCCTGGAGCTCCGCGTTGACCGCATCGCCGCTGCCGCGCAGCGAGACTTCGGTGTCGTGCGGCGAGTCGTAGGCGTGCTGCGAGGCGAGGTGGCGCAGCGCCGACTCGGTCTGCACCTGCACGTAGGACTCGAAGTCCTCGACGTCGAACGTCGCCTGCGCCGTGTCGCGCACGCGCCAGACGACGACGGCGCCGATCTCGATCGGGTTGCCGCGCAGGTCGTTGACCTTGAGCTTGTCGCTGTTGAAGTTGTGCGCGCGTAGGCTGACCTTGCGCCGCGACGCGAACGGGTTGACCCAGAAGAAGCCGTCCTGGCGCAGTGTGCCCGTGTACTTGCCGAACAGCACGACGACCTTCGACTGGTTCGGGTTCACGAGCACGAGGCCGCGGAAGACCAGGATCGAGCCGGGGATGCCGAGGACCCCGAGCACGATCAACGGCACGCCGGGGGCTACGAGGCCTTCGTCGCACAGATTGCCGCCGACAATGATCGCGGCCAGGCTCGCGAGCGACAGCAGGATGCCATGGAACAGCCGCAGGAGGCCACGGCCGGGATTCGGGTAGAGAGACTCGCGGGAGGGTGTGTTCATGGGGAGCTATTGGAATGATATCATTCCGATAGCCCCACGTGGACGGTGTCGCTGCGAAACCGTCGCGTATCCCTCAGATTTCGCCGCCCTGGCCCTGGAACGGCAACGCGTTCAAGAACCGGCGGCCGTAGGCCTTGGTGCGCACGCGCGGGTCCAGCACGACGACCTTGCCGCGGTCCTTGTGGCTGCGGATCAGGCGGCCAAACCCCTGGCGGAACTTGAGGATCGCCTCGGGCAGCGAATGGTCTCCGAACGGGTCGCGACCTTGCGCGCGCAGCGCCTCGAGGCGCGCCTGCACGAGCGGGTGGCCCGGGCTCTGGAACGGCAGCCGCGTGATGACGAGCAACGTGAGCGCGTCGCCGCGCAGGTCGATTCCCTCCCAGAGGCTGTCGGTCCCGATCAGCACCGAGGTCGGCTGGTCGCGCTTCTGGACGATCAGGCGCGCGAGCGGCGCCTCGCCCTGCACCAGCAGCTCGATGCCGGCGTCGGCGAGCGGCGCGCGCAAGCCGGCCGAGACCTTGCGCACGAAGTCCCAGGACGTGCAGAGCACGAGGCCGCGGCCGCCGTTCTCGAGCAGATGGCGCAGCGTGCGCTCGATGACCTGGATGCGGAAGGCATCGGTCTGCTGCGCGGGATCCGGCATCGCCTCTTCGAGCACGAACTCGACGTTGCGGTCGTAGTCGAACGGCGAGCCGAGCCGCAGCGTGTCCGCTTCGTCGATGCCGAGCTGCCGCCGCAGCCAGCCGAAGTCGGGATCGTCGCCAGTGCCGACCGTCGCGCTCGTGAGGATCGCGAGCGGGCCGTTCGTGAACAGGTGCTGGCGCAACGCCTGGCTCACGTCGAGCGGTGCGCCGCAGAGCGTGGCCCCGTGGCGCGTCGGCTCGATCCAGCGCACGAGCGGCGTGCTGGCCTCGGGATTGTGCACACAGAGGCCGCGCAGCATCGCGCACAACCCGTCGAGTCCGTTCGCGCGCGCGGCCAGCTCCATGCGCGCATCGACTTCGTCGGTGCGTGCGGCCGCCGTCGCGAGCTCCTGGCTCAGCGCTCGCAGCACCGGCGTGAGCGGCTCCTCGATCGAAGCGTCGCGCAGCGCGAGACCCTCGCCCGACTGACTGCCTGACTCGGCGGTCTGCAGCCGTTCCTGCAGCTGCGCGAAGAAGGCCTCGTTGTGGTTGTGCGCTTCCTCCCACAGGATGCGCGCGGTCGCCGTGCCGTGCCGCGACAGCAGGCTCTTCTCGCTGCGACGCGCATGCAGGCGCCGCAGATGCCAGCCGACCGTGCGTGGTCCGACGCGCAGGCCGAGGCTCTCGGTGGCGGTGCGTTCGAGGTGATGCGCTTCGTCGAAGATCACGATGCGGTGGGCGGGCAGGTAGGACGCGCCGGCCATGCGCAGCGCGAGGTCGGCGAAGTAGAGCGCGTGGTTGACGACGAGCACCTGGGCCGTCTGCATGCGGCGCCGTGCCCTCTGCCAGTGACAATGGTCGTAGTGCGGGCACGCGCGCTGCAGGCAGTTGCCGTGCTCGGCCTGCACCTCCTCCCAGACTTCGGCCAGCGGCGGGAAGTCGAGATCCTGTCGCGTGCCGTCCTTCGTGGTCAGCGACCAGTCGACGATGGCCCGTAGCTGTCGGTGCCGCTCGGGATCCTCGAACAGGTGCTGCTCGCGCTCCGCGATGTGCATGCGGCGCAGGCAGAGGTAGTTGTTGCGGCCGATCGCGGTCACCGACGACCACTCGAACGGCAGCACCGCGTGCAGGAAGGGCAGGTCCTTGTGCTCGAGCTGTTCCTGCAACGCGATCGTGCGCGTCGACACGACGATCGGGCCCTCGCCCTGGTGCTGGTCGGCGTGCACGACGGCGGGCAGCAGGTAGGCGAAGGACTTGCCGGTCCCGGTGCCGGCCTCCGCGATGAGATGCCGGCGCGTCGCGAGCGCGTTCTCGATCGCGAGCGCGAGTTGCAGCTGCTGTGGGCGGACCTCGAAGTCCTCGAGCCTTCGCGCGATCGGCCCTTCGGGCGAGAGCAGGGCCTGCACCCCGTGCTCGGCGCCGGCCGTCACGTGATGCCGTTCGCCGGCAGGGCGTGGTGGCTGGTCTGTGGCAGGAAGTCGCGCGGCAGCAGCATGCGGTTCCATTGCGGCATGCGGCGGTCGTGCAGGACCGGCATCGGCTCGAGCCAGCCCGTGTGCATCTGCCGCTCGAGGCGTTCGCCAAGAGGGCTGTGCGCGCGCACCCAGTGGCTGTTCACGCGGGCCACGGCGTGGTGGTCGCGGAACTCGTAGGTGACACGCAGCATCTCGGGCAGCACGAAGCGCACGTTCGCGATCGCCGTGACACGCCCGACCGAGACGTCGCCGTGCACGAGCACCCGGCGCAGCTGGAAGAAGCCAGCCAGCCAGGCGAGCAGCAGGAACGCACCGGGCAAGGCCATGGTCCCGATCCAGAAGGGCGCGTGCAGCCACCGCCAGTCCTGCGCCAGGATGCCGCCTAGCACGCGCGACACGTTGGGCTCGTCGACGAGCACCTCGATCTGAACGCTCGAGCCGACCGCGCACGTGCCGGCCGCGACGAACGATGTGCGGCTGAGGGTCGTCTGCAGTCCGGTGTTGATCCACGTGAATTCATAGAGCACCTCGTCCCACTGCTTTCCGTCCCAGGTGCCGGCGCGCCGCACGGTCAGGATGCGGCCGTCGACGACGGCCTTCGGGTCGTGATCGAGCCGCGCGCTATCCGACATCTTGCCGCCGCTCTGCAGGAACATGAGCCACGCGATCAGCATGCCGAGCACGACGAGGGAGCCGCCGACCGCGAACAGCGGCCAGCGGTGCGCGACCAGCGACTTGAGGCGCACGCGCCTCGGTGCCGGTGGGATGCTGCGCACTTCGTGCATCATGCACCGTGGATCAGAGCGCACGGGCCGCGGCGCGTCGAGCCCGGGCGATCGCCGGCTCGTCCCTCCTGCCACTTCGCCGGAGTTCCGGACGGCGTGGAGAGTACGCGAGCCGTTCGTGCTCAGGCATCGCCTTCGCGTCGCAGCAGGCGTTCCAGAAGCTCACGATGGCTGGTCAGGAACAATTGATCCTTTGGACGCCCCCGGTCCATTGCCCGGCACGCGTCGACGAAGGTGGTCATCGCAAGCGGCGGCACGTGGCGAAGTGGGCGACAACGGTGTCGTGTAGTTCGTGCACCCAGGTCTTGTCAGACCCCGGACGGTTGCACGGCATCGCCTCGACCCGGGCGATCATCTCGAGGTAATGGTCGTCCAGGACGATGGGAGGGAGGTTGCGCGCAGCCTCCTCTGCTCGATCGAGGGCGTCCAAAGCCAGTTCGGTCGCTCGATCGAGAGGGTGAGCTCTCGCAGTGGGGACGGGTGATACCGCGGGCTCCAGGCTTGGTTTGCCGTCTTGCTCGCGATCAGGAGTCATGGTGTTCATGGTACAGATGAGTGTGGGAAGGGGGGATGAGATCCTCGCGATCCGCCGACCCTTGTCTGGTCCCGCGTCCACTTCGCGGTCTCGTGGGGGTGACCGGGTCAAGAGGACGGTGGCATTGCGGCTCCTGCAGCGCTACGTGCAGGACACGTGACGCTCGAGCCGCAACGCAGAGCGCCTCCGGAAGGGTGACCGCTTGCATTTCCGTCGCGCCCACGTTCGTGTTCGCCGCGACGTCGAACCGCAATCACGGTGCACCCATGACCCAGGACAAGTCGCAACCCTCCGCCGCGCATCACGCGTTCACGGGCTCCGTGCCGCCGATCTATGACCGCCATCTCGGGCCGGTCATCTTCGCGCCGTACGCCGACGACCTCGCCAGCCGACTGCGCCTCGGCGCGAAAGCCCGCGTGCTCGAAGTCGCGTGCGGCACGGGCATCGTCACGAGCCGCCTGCTCGCGCGCCTGGGCAGCGCCGGTCGCCTCGTGGCGACCGACCTCAACCAGGGCATGCTCGATCATGCCCGGAGTCGTTTCCCGAATGATCCGCGCCTCGAGCTGCGCGTCGCCGACGCGCAGCAACTGCCGTTTCCCGACGTGTCGTTCGATCACTACGTCTGCCAGTTCGGGATCATGTTCTTTCCCGACAAGGTCGCTGCGCTGCGCGAAGCGGCGCGCGTGCTCGCGAAAGGCGGCGAAGTGCTCGTCAACACGTGGGGCACCCTCGAGCAGAACAGCTTTGCCAGGATCGGGCACACGACGATCGCCCGGTTCTTCGCGAAGGACCCGCCGACCTTCTACCTGACGCCATTCGGCTGGCACGACCAGGACGCGATCCGTGCCGCGTTCCATGCCGCTGGCTTCGCGAGCGTGCAGATCGACGTCGTCGACAAGCCCGCGACGGCCGTGTCGGCCGCCGACTTCGCGATCGGCATCGTGCGCGGCAACCCGATCGCGGTCGCGATCCAGGAACGGCTCGGCGATGCGCACGAACGCGTGATCGCCGCCGTTGCCTCCGACCTCGCGCGCGAGGGTGGCGATCGGCCCTGGCGCGGCCAGCTGCGTGCGCTCGTGGTCCGCGCCGTGAAGTGAGATCAGGCCTTCGGCAGCAGGAACAAGCCATCGCCGCGGCCGAGCGGCTGCTGTGGCTTCGCCGGCGCGCCGTTGACGTTGGCGACGACGTCGACCCCGGCGAACGCGGGCAGCCGTTCGCGCAGCAGGGCGAGAGCGCTCGCGACCGTGGCACCCGTGCCGACGTCGAGCCACATCGTTTCGCGACCGGCCACCTTCTGCAGGTTCGACAGGAAAGTCACCTCGATGCGAAGACCACGAGCCATGCGGTGGATCATCGCACGGATCCGGAAGCGAGCCGAGAGACTCACCACGGCGGCGCGGGTTCGCCGCGTCGGCAGGCGAGCAGCCGCTGCTGCAGCAAACGCCGCTCCGGATCCGAACACGGCTGTTCTGCCGCTCGCTCGAGACAGAGCTGCGCCTTGCCGTGGTCGCCGAGCACCCAGTGCATCTGCGCGGTCGTGGCCGCGAGCAGGAAGTAGTCGTCGAGCACACGGTCGTCCTGCAGCGTGCGCAGTTCCTCGAGGCCGGCAGCGGCACCGTGCACCTTGCCGACCGCGACGGCGCGGTTCAGACGCACGATTGGCGACGGCGCGAGTGCCTGCAGCCGGTCGTATTCCTCGAGGATGCGGCGCCAGTTCGTGTCCGCATACGTCGCCGCAGTCGCGTGCAGCGAAGCGATCGCGGCCTCGCAATGGTACGGCGTGAGCCGGTCGCCGCCGATCGAGAGCCGGAAGTGGTGCATGCCGCACGCGAGCCAGCTCCGGTCCCAACGACTGCGATCCTGCTCAGCGAGCGTGAGCAGGTCGCCGCTGCCGTCGGTGCGCGCCGGTATCCGCGCGCCGAGCATGAGCATGAGCGCCATGAGTGCCTGCACCGACGGCGTCGTCGTCTCGGGCCGTTCGAGCAGCAAGGCACAGAGCCGAACGGCTTCGTCGACGAGGTCCGAACGCACGAGCTGCTCGCCTTCGTGCGCGCGATACCCCTCGTTGAAAAGCAGGTAGATCACCTGCAAGACGAGGTCGAGCCGATGGGGCAGCTCCTCGGGGCGCGGCACTTCGAACACGATGTCCAAGGCCTGCAGCTTGGCCTTGGCCCGCACGAGGCGCTGCGCGATCGTGGCTTCCTTCTGCAGCAGTGCGCGCGCTATTGCCGGCCCGCCGAGACCGCACACCGTCTTGAGGATCAGCGGCACCCTTGCGTCGGCCGGCACGGCCGGGTGGCTGCACAGGAACAGCATGCGCAGCGTGTCGTCGGCGATGCCTTCGGGCTGGTCCTTCGCGGGCGATTGCTGTTCGGCCCACTGTTGCAGCTCGGTGTCGACCTTCGCGGCGATCTTCTGCCGCCGCAGCGTGTCGAGCGCGAGATTGCGCGCAACGCGGAAGACCCAGGCCTCGGGTTTCTCGGGCACACCCTCGGCGGGCCACACGCGCAGCGCGCGCAGCAGCGCTTCCTGCACGACGTCCTCGACGAGGTCGAGTCGCGTTGGCCCGAGCACGCGGCACAGGCCTGCGACCATGCGGGCGTACCGGTGCCGGAACAGTTCGTCGACGAGGTCGGGCGGCAGCATCCGCGCGTCGGCTCAGGTCTCGGGGCCGCCCATGAAGTCGACCTCGCGGACCTCGATGCTGCCGAAGCGGAAGTTCGGATGGCCCGCGCACAGGCGCACCGCGTGGTCGTAGTTGTCGGCCTTCACGATGTAGTAGCCGCCGACGACCTCCTTGGTCTCGACGTAGGGGCCGTCCTTCACCTCGGTCGACTTGCCGCGCGGCCAGATCACCTTGCCGCCCTGGTCGGTGAGCTTGTGGCCGACGTCGAGGCGGCCCTCGGCGCCGAGCTTCTGGCCCCAGGCTTCGTATTCGCCGAGGATGCGCGCGAAGTCATCGGGAGTGAGCTGGCTGTAGTCGACGCTGACGTTGGCGCGCAGGATGAGCATGAACTTGGGCATGATTGCGTGGGATTGGGGTTGCGCCGGACTCGCCGGCTAGGACGCATGCAAGACGAACGAGCCCTTGCTCGTGCGACGGCAATCTCGGAAATGGTCCGGATCGCGGCAGCGATCGGTCGGGTTTCGGGTCCGCCGTGGCACGGTGGTTTGGGCATCGCTAGCATCGCGCCGGGATTGGCTCGTGCCCATTGGATCTTGCCTGCATGGACAACCACTCGACGCCTCCGAATCGTCTGTCCTCGCCGTCGCGGATCACTGGGATCCAAGAACCTCCCGGCACGCAACGGCACCGGCTGCGGCTCGGATTCGCCGCTGTGGCCGGCCTTCTGGCGTTCCAGTTCTTCGGCTGCCGATCGACTCCCACCTGGCGCCCGTACGAGAGGCCGGCCGAGGGAGCTGGCGCGCAGGTCGCTGCCGACGCCGCGCAGAAGGATGCAGCCGGCGGCTTCGTCGGGGACGGGCAGTGCGCCGTGTGCCACGCGGGCTGCGACGACCCGCACCCGGGTGGTCGCCAGGCGTCGTGTGTGCACTGCCACGGCGGTGACCCGACCAAGACCGACGCGGCCGCGGCCCACCCGAAGCCCCGGTACCCGAAGGCCTGGAAGGACTCGGCCAACCCCGAACGGCCCTACACGCTGACGCTGGCCGAGAGCGAGGAGTGGATCCAGTTCGTGAATCCCGGCGACCTGCGTGTCGCGAACAAGACCTGCGGCCCGTGCCACGCCGAGGTGACGCTGCGCGTCATGAAGTCGCTGATGACGACGTCGCAGCACTTCTGGGGCACGGCCACCTACGCGAACGGCATCGTGAGCGCGAAGCGTTCGGTCTTCGGCGAGTCCTACGGACCCGACGGCACGCCGCAGCGCGTGAACCACGTCGTTCGCGAAGCGGGCAAGCCCGACCGCGCGCCGACGGATGCCGAGCTGCAAAAGCACAGCTGGTCGGCGCTCGCCGTGCCGCTGCCGCACTGGGAAGTCACGCAGCCCGGCAACGTGTTCCGCATCTTCGAGCAGGGCAGCCGTCTCGGCGGCACAGCACTCGGCCTCAACGGCCTGTCTTCGCCGGTGCCGGGCCTGCCCGACAAGTTCGAGGACGCGGGGCGTCCGAACAACCGTTCGTCGGACCGCGGCCTCGGCACGCTGAATCGCGTCGACCTGCCGACGCTGAACGTGCACAAGACGCGGCTCAACGACCCGCACCTGTCGATGTTCGGCACCAACGACCAGCCCGGCGACTTCCGTTCGAGCGGCTGTACTTCGTGCCACATGATCTACGCGAACGACCGCGACCCCGTGCACGCCGGTCTGTTCGCGCAGTTCGGCAACAAGGGCCACGGCAATGTCGGCGCGCGCGCGGCCTTCCTGCAGAAGCCGGGCACGGCGCGCGCGCAGGAAGCCGATCCGAAGATTGCGCAGGACCAGTCGGGCCATCCGATCGCGCACCGCTTCACGCGCGCGATCCCGTCGAGTTCGTGCATGGTGTGCCACATGCACCAGCCGAACTCGTTCCTGAACACCTACTACGGCTACCAGATGTGGTCCTACGAGACAGACGGCGACCAGATGTGGCCGCCCGAGCAACGCGAGAAGTCGAACGCCGAGCAGCACGACATCCTCGATCGCAACCCCGAGGGGGCGGCGTTGCGCGGCAAGTGGGGCGACAAGCAGTTCCTCGAGCGCGTCGCCGAGGACGTCAATCCGACGCTGCAGCACACGCAGTTCGCCGACTACCACGGCCACGGCTGGATCTTCCGCGCGGTGTTCAAGACGGATCGCAAGGGCAACCTGCTCGACAGCAACGGCGACAAGATCCCCTACGACAAGAAGGACAAGTTCGCGGGTGTGATCCCGCCCCTCGGCCAGACACAGGTCGACCGCAGCTGCTTCGTGCCGCAACCGGGCCAACCCGTGCACTTGAAGGACATCCACGCCGAAAAGGGCATGCACTGCGTCGATTGCCACTTCGAGCAGGACGTGCACGGCGACACGCACCTCTATTCGGAGTATCAGGCCGCGATCCAGATCCAGTGCCAGGACTGCCACGGCACCGCGACCGAGCTCGCGACGCTGCGGTTCTCGGGGCCCGCCGCGAAGAACGAGGGCGGCGGAGATGCCAGGAAGACCAGCATGATCGAGGCGGCCGGGGCCAGCAAACCGACGACGCCGTTCGGCGACTCGAGGTTCGAGGTGCGGCGCGAGAACGGCCGCACGCACTACATCCAGCACTCGATGCTGTATCCGGGGCTCGAGTGGGAGATCTCGCAGGTCATGTACAGCTGCACTGCCGGCGACCCGGAATACAACGAGAAGGCGGCCTACGCGAAGCTCGCGCAGAAGCAGGACGGCAGCTACGCGCACACGACCAAGAACATGGACTGTGCTGCGTGCCACACGTCGTGGGTCACGTCGTGTTTCGGCTGCCACCTGCCGCAGGAGGCGAACTGGCGCACGGCGATGCACCACTTCGAGAAGAAGGACCTGCGCAACTGGGCTTCCTACAACCCGCAGGTCGCGCGCGACGACGTGTTCATGCTCGGCATCTCGCCCGACGTGAAGGACAACAGGGTCGCGGTCGTGCGGTCGTCGTCGGCCGTCATGGTGTCGACGCAGGACGCACAGCGCCGCATCGCCTACAAGCAGCAGCTCACGGTCGCCGGCAACGGCATGAATGGCCAGTGCTTCAACACGCACTTCGCGCACACCGTGCGCAAGACCGAGACACGCAAGTGCTCGGACTGCCACCTGAGCGAGAAGAACGACAACAACGCGTGGCTCGCGCAGACGCTGCTGCAGGGCACCAACTACGTGAACTTCTTCGGCATGTTCGCGTGGGTCGGCGAGGGTGCTTCGGGTCTCGAAGCGGTCAAGATCACCGAATGGCCCGAGCCGCAGGCGGTCATCGGTTCGAACCTGCACCGCATGGCGTTCCCCGAAGAGTACCGGGCGCACGAGCAGAACGGACGCAGGCTGACCGAGGCGCATCATCACAGCGGCAGCGTGCGTTGCCTCGAAGCGCGCGGCGAGTATCTCTACACGGCTTCGGGCGAGGACGGCTTCCGCGTGTTCGACATCGCGAACGTCGCGAACAAGGACTTCAGCGAGCGCATCGTGACGGCGCCCGTCTCGCCGCTCGGTCAGGACACGCACGTGCGCACGAGGTTCGCGACGGCGATAGCACTGCCGACGAACATGTCGATCAGCATGGCGCGGCCGTGGGACGCAGCGAACCGCGAGCAGAACTACGCGTACAAGGGCAAGGACCAGAACCTGCACGAGTCCTACCGCTACGCCTACGTCAGCGATCGCTTCGAGGGCCTGATCCTCGTCGGCATCGACCAGCTGACCGACGGTGACCCCGACAACAACTTCCTCGAGCGCGCGGTGACCTTCAACCCCGGGAACGCGCTCGACGGCGCCGAGAGTCTCGCGGTCGCCGGCACCACGGTCTACGTCTGCTGCAAGCAGGGTGTCGTCGCGGTCGACATCATGGATCCGCTCGAGCCGAAGATCGTCGCCACGGTGCTCGCGAACGAACCGACGTCGATCGCCGTGCAGTTCCGCTATGCGTTCGTGACCGATGCCGACGGGCTCGAGGTCATCGACATCACCACGCCCGAACGCATGCAGAAGGTCGCCGGTGCTTCCGTGCCGATCGCGGACGCGCGCAACGTCTACGTCGCGCGCACCTATGCCTACGTGAGTGCAGGTGCTGCGGGGGTCGCCGTGGTCGACGTCGAGATCCCCACAGCGCCGAAGCTGCTCGTGAACTTCACGGCCGACGGTGCTTTGGCCGACGTCAACCAGGTCAAGGTCGGCATGGTCAACGACAGCCTCTACGGACTCGTCGCCGACGGCAAGACGGGCTTGCACGTGCTGCAGCTCGTCACGCCCGAGGACGGCGGCCGCAGCGCCTACGGCTTCGCGCCGGAGCCGCGTCCGAAGCTCATCGCGTCGTACGCGACGCACGGGAAAGCGCTCGCGATCGCGAAGGGTCTCGATCGCGATCGCGCGGCCGACGAATCGGGTCACCAGGTCGCCGTGTTCGGGCGCATCGGCGGGCGGCCCTTCACGCGGCAAGAGGCGATGCGTCTCTATGTGCGCGACGGCAAGCCGTTCACGGTTCCCGACGCCGTGCCGGCCGGCTGGAAGCCGCCTGCCTCTCCGAAGTGAAGCGCCGCTGTCTGCCAACCCCCGCTCCAGTTTCTCGAGCAACCTGCCATGAAAGGTGACAGTTCTTCGTCTCCCCTGGATCTCCTGGTCGTCGGTGCCGGCCCCGCCGGCACGGCCGCGGCGTGGCGCGCGCACGAGCTCGGCATGTCGGTGCTCGTGATCGATCGCGAGTCCGTGCTGAGCATCCTGCGCGACTGGGCCGAGCACCAACCCAAGGCGAAGCTCGTCGACGCCGAATACGGCGAGTGCGCCGAGTTGCCGTTCCCGCAGGGCGGCGAGCTGATCAAGCAGCTGCCGTTCGCCGACCAGACGCCGGCGGACGTGCTCTACCAGAAGTGGCTCAAGATCTACGACGACAACAAGATCCCATATCGCAACGGCGTCGAGATCGGCGGCTGCGAGCGCGGGCCTTCCGGCGTGCTCGCGGCCGAGTGCATGGAGCTGCAGACGCAGGCCAAGACGAAGGTGCACGCGCGGTCGATGTTGCTCGCGCTGGGCAGCGGCGGCGCCGCGAAGGTGCGCGTGATGGGTGACGGCCGCGGCATCCGCTACAAGCTCGGCAACAGCGCCGAGTACGTCGGTTCGCCCGCGTGTGTGGTCGGCGGCGGCATGTCGGCCGCCGAAGCCGTCGTCTCGATCGCGGTCGCGAAGATCGAAGCCAAGGACAACTCCGACGTGTTCTGGTGCTACCGCGGCCGCAGCATGCCGAAGGTCGCGCAGGGCAAGGCGCTTGCTTCGCGCTTCTACGAGTCGTGGATGCAGGGCAACATCCGCTACCTGCCGCTCAGCGAGCCGCTCGCGGTCTTCAAGGACGACCAGGGCAAGGAGTTCGTCGCCGTCAAGACGCGGCGCGTCGAGCTGCCGAACCAGCCGCCCGAGCTCGTCTGCTACGAGTTCGAGAAGAAACAACTGCTCGCGTTCATCGGCGCGGAACGCCCGGTCGAGATGCTCGGATCGATGGGCATCAAGGAGTTCTCGGCCGCCGACGCGCCCGCCAAGAAGCGTCTCGCCGTGTCGGCGCTGCGCGAGACCCAGGTCGGCGGCATCTTCCTCGGCGGCAGCATCCTCGACCCGGCATTCATCGAGACGAACGACTTCCGCCCCGAGGCGCTGCAGTCCACGGTCAAGGAGCATCCGGGTTGCTTCAAGACGGCGATCGTCGACGGCGTGCGCGCGGCCGAGGCCGTGCACCAGCGACTGCGTCGTGGCGCCAGCGACGATGCGATCCGCGAGCAGCTCGCAAAGCAGGCCCAGACGATGGTCGTGGTGCCCAAGTCGCCGGCCGCGCCTCCTCCGGTCGAAGCACCGCCGCTCGAGCCGTCGATGGGTGCTTTGTTCGTGCAGATCGGGCCCGGCGAGAACCCGACCAAGACGGATCACTTCTTCGCGGTCGGCGACAGCATCGTGGGGCGCACGACCGGACGCGTGGTCGTGGGCGCGGACACGCTACTGCTCGACCAGCACGCGGCCTTCCGCGTCGACGCCGACGAGTGCTACGTGACGAACGTGCCGTACGGCGGCGAGTGCTACGTGCGCTTCAACTCCGAACGCACGGTGCAGCCGGGCATGGTGATCGTCGCGGGCCGGCAGCGGCTGCGCGTCGACGTCACGGACGGCAAGGTCGTGCTGTCGCGGCTCGACAGCAACGCCAAGGTCGCGCGCTCGATTCCGCTCGCGCGCGAAGAACGCACGATCGGCCGCGACGACCTCGATCCGCGCGACTTCGCGTTGTCGCGTTCCCACCTGACCGCGAGCGACGCGGGTGGCGTCGCACGCCTGCGCGACGCGAGTCGCAACGGCACCTTCCTCGAACTGCGCGGCTCGCTGCGTCTCAACGAAGGCGACGAAGTGTGGATGGGCGAGCAGCGTTTCCGCTTCGTCGAGATGCGCAGCGAAGGGCCCGTCGCAGTGGGCACGTCGTCGCTGCAGCGGCCGTCGTCTCAGGTGATCGACAAGACGCAGCTCGGCCGGCCCGTTCCCGCAGCTCCCGCGGCGGCGACAGCCGCGAAGCCACAACCAGCCGCGCCGGCCGCGAAGCCAGCCGAAGTGCCAGCACCTGTGGGCGAGCCGGTAATCGTGCTGCCCGACGGCTCGAAGGTGGCGGCCGGCAAGGACCGGCCGATGTTGAGCTTCCTCGCCGAAGCCGGTGCAGCGACCGACGACTCGGGCAGCATCGGCGGCAAGTGCCAGACCCTGTGGGAGTGCTGGGATCAGAACGAGCCGAACGACACCGGTGGCAGCTGTGGCAAGTGCGTCGTGACGATCCTCGAGGGCATGGCCTCGCTGAACGAAGCGAGCTCGAAGGAGAAGAACACGATCAAGAAGGCCAACAAGAAGCTCGGTGGCAAGCTCGACGAGACCAAGTGCCGCCTCGCGTGCCAGACGATCGTGCAGGGGCCGGTCAAGATCCAGCCGAGCGGCAAGACGGACGGCTGACATGCCGCGCCCCGTCACGCTGGCGCTGCTGCTCACGACGCTTGCCTCACTGGCCCTGGTGCAGGGACCGCCGGCGCCCGTTGCCAAGGAGTTCAAGCATGGCGAACACGTGCAGCTCGAGTGGCTCGATCCCAAGGTGCCCGAGGTCTGGCGCGATTGCCGCGGCTGCCATCGGTTCGACAAGGACAACCTCGTCTCGGCGCCGCAGCAGCAGTGTGACGAGTGTCATGGAGCAGGTCTCGCGCACGCTCCGGGTTGGCCGCGGGATCTGCGGAAGTTCCGGTCCCGCACCGGGGATGCGTTCCGGCACCACACCCACGCGATGCTCGAGTGTCGCCAGTGCCACGGTGCCATCAGCCAGACTCCCGGGGAGAAGCCGACACCGGACCCGGGACTCATGGGCGTGCCGGCCGACTTCGACATTCGCACGGGCCCTGGCCAATGCGCGAAGTGCCACGAGGCAGGTCGGCTCGACTTCGCCTGGCTGCGCTTCTTCGATGCGGAGGCCGAGAAGGCTGCCAAAGCGCTCGGGCCCGAGGCCTACCCGAAGAAGCTGGTCGAGGTCTTCGCCGGTCCGACCGGCGGGCTCAATACGCAGCCCTTGCCGGTCGGCGGCGACCTCGACCACGCCGACCACTGCGGCGTGGTCAACGGGGCACTGGGCTCGTTGATCGCGTGCGACGTGTGCCACGCGAACATCCCGCAGGCCAACGCGCGGGAGACCGGCACGGACAGGATCCCGCTCGTCGAGTGTGCGAACTGCCACAAGACGGATCGGGCACCGGCGCGTGCAGCAGCCGCGAAGAGACCGCTGCAGCGCCGGCTGCAGTCGCTCGGCACGTTCGCGCACGCCGACCATTACGGATTCCTGGCTCGCGGCAAGAAGAAGGGGCCCCCGGTATGCATCGGGGATGCCTACGCGAGGATCGAGAAGGGATGCGACGCGTGCCACAAGAGCGACCCCGCAGCGTTCGGGCGGCCCGATGCCGACTTCCCCTTCCGCGGCGGCTACAGCAAGGATCGTTACGTCGACTGCAAGGAGTGCCACGATGTGGACGGCTGGCAGACCGGCGAAACCCCTGCCGAGCCGCTGCACGCGAGCACGGGCCGATCCGGATGGGATCGCTGTGAGAAGTGCCACGTGTTCGGCAAGCCCGACATGGCCAAGGTGCGCGTGATGGCGGAGGTCGAGCGCCTGGCCGGGCGCACGTTCGTGTTCCCTGCCAACGTGCATCCGGACATCACCAAGAGTGGCATCACGCGCAGCGAACAGGAGCTGAAGGGCCGCGCGGTCGTGCAAGAGTGCAAGGAGTGTCATCGCGCGCGCGTGCCGGCGCTCGACACGCGGTTGCAGAAGAAGGAGTTCCGACACGACACGCATCTGCCCGCGGCGCCAGAGCCCAAAGACTGCAAGGAGTGCCACCCGAGTGCTTCGACTGCCGGGAAGTCGGCGGAACTGGCCGGCAGCGACCGGCGCACCTACACGCTGTCGGGCTGCACCAGGTGCCACTGGGGTGATCCGGTTGTCGAAGAGCGCGCGACTGGCGAGGAGCAATTGACGGCGCAGAAGAAGACGTGCGTCGAGTTCCCGCACGGTCCGCACGTGAGCGCCGCGAATCTGTCGTGTCTGCAATGCCATGCCGTTGCCGCTGACGGGCAGGACATCAAGACGCCAGGTCCTGAGCCCCGTGACCTGGAGCGTGACTCCAGCGAAATCTGCAGCAAGTGCCACGACCACAAGGCTGGGCAGCCAGGCGAGCCCAAATACGAGGGTTTGTTCGACAACGGTGCGCTCAGTTGTGCGCGCTGCCACCACGAGGCCACCGCGGACAATGCTGCCCCGGTCGCCGTCGTGCCGCTGCCCGGTGCTGCGGCGACGGACCCGCGCTACCTCGTCGATCAGACTGCGTTCGCCTTCGCCGACGCACAGTTCCATCCGCTCGGGGTCAAGTGCACCGAGTGCCACAAGGCCTACGAGAAGGACGGCCGGCTCGAGGAGGTCAAGACCTCCATCAGGCAAGGAGACCGCCTGTTCGCCACGTTGACAAAGAGCCGGCACGCGGGGGGTGGGTGGCAGCCGGCGGATTGCCTGCGCTGTCATTGGAAGCAGGTGGGCAAATGGCGCGATGCGGTGAACGCCTCGACTGGGACGCGTGAAGAGAAGGCACTGCGTCTCGAACCGGGCTCGCCCGCGACGCGCGCCAAGTTCGGCAACGAGCGCGAGGGTTATCCCGGCACCGACCGCGCGAAAGGCTGAGCCCGCGACGCGGCCGTTCGTGCTCTTCAGCTTGCCTCTGCAAGCCGGTCTATTGCTGCGGCGGCGCTCCGTTCTGCACGATGCGAACGCGACCCGTGACCAGCGCGCAGCAAGACAGGCGGCACTTGCTCATGTCGAGCTTGCCCGCCCAGAGTTGATTGCGCTTCTTTTCGAGGGTGTTTCGCTCCTTGCTTTCCATGGGGGTCACGTTCTCCATGCCTTCGAGAATCGTCACTACGCATTTGCCGCAAGTTGCCGACGGATCGCGTGGATTGTCTTCCTCCCAGCATTGCCACAAGGTGCGGCACTGATTGGTCATCTCCTTTGCTTTGCTCGTTGCACGGCCGTCACTCCAGAGCATGTGGAGAATCGGCAAGCTGGGATCTGCCACCTCGAGTTCTGTTCCACCCTCCAGCACAAGACAGGGACGACTGATTTCCCTGGGCGCCGGTGGCACGCCATCGATGGGGTTGGTTCCGCGCCCCTGGACCAGACGAGGCCCGAAGGGAATCGGCTGCGTCTCGACCCCCGCGGGAACAACGCAATCGAAGCGGATGCGTTGCTTTCCGAAGAAGACCTCGTCTCCGGGGTTGAGACGAAGCGAACCCTGCACCTCGACATAGGTTCCATTCTTGCTCTCATCCCGGTAGTAAACGACGTCACCGAGGTTGGCTGCAGTGAAGTGCGGTCTCGATATTCCGCGGTCGTCCGGGGCGATGTTCTCTCGCGAAACCACTCTCTCTTGTTCGGACAGCTCTATGACTGGACGACTCCCGTCCACATGAGCAAGGCACAACTGCCCGCCGCGCAACCGGACAGCCAGCCGCTGCTCTGAGATCTGCAGCACCGTTCCCTCCTGAAAGGTGCGCTCGGATCGGACTCGAACGCGAAGCACCACGTCTTTGACGCCTTGCAGGACGCTGCACTCATTCTTGTCCACACGCAGTCTGAATGCGGACTCTGGCAGCGATGCGTCGTCGGGAAACACCAGAGCTCCAATGGACCTACCGACAACGTTGTCACCAGACGACAGAACGACGTCACGCTGCTCCCGTCGCTCTTTCGTTCCCAAGCACGTGAAGCGCGCCCCACCTCCTGATGTGCCGGACTCCCTTGGGCGCTCGCGAATCCTCTCCGATTGTGCGGCAACCGAATTCGCCACGCGCCGGCGCGCGACCAATTCTCTGGTGATGTCCAGGTCGCTCCTGCCTCGTAGACGGCCGACGATTGCCTCGGCCGCCAGGGTGCCGTCCAGCAACGCGGTCTTGAAGCAGCCGGGGTGCTCCTTGACGGTAGTCTGCAGCTGCGCGTCGAAGTCCGAAGTCTCGATGTACGCAGCGTCCAGCAGGCTGCCGGCAAGGAAGACACCTCTCCTCTCCGTTTCGTACATTGCGGTGACGGCGAGACGCTGCACCGTCGGTGCATCTGCTGCGGCACGGGTCCGGATGCCCAAAGTGGCTAGGAGATCATCGGGCCTCTCTGCGCCGATCAACACCACTGTCTGACGCTTGGCAAACTCGAGGCACTCGTTCCGCCGCGGCAGGCCCGGTTGCTGCTGTCGATCGACGCGCACGAACACGGACTCCTGCCCGTCATCGCCCTTGACGACCGCGAACGGCTTGCTGTTCGGCATGTTGCGTATGTTGCCATACGTCATCGCATCGAAGAGTCTGCCTGCGATGGTGGGCACACCGCGTATCTTCTCGAGTTCGCGGCCCCGATAGCACCAGAACACAGGCGTCTCGTCCTGGCCCGTCCTCTTCGCCTCCGCTATCGCAACGACCGCCTCTGCCGCAGACATTCCGCCGCCGTAGACACACACGGGGGCTCCCACGAGTTGCTTCGGCTGTGGAAGTTTGTAATGGATTCCCTCGCCGTCACCCAGGAGATCGATCTGCGCCTCTTGAAGGCCGATTGCTATCAAGACGCTCCGCGCATAGAAGGCCAGGTCCGTGCCGCCGGCGGCATCGCGGCAGGCAACCCTGAACCCCCCGCCGGGTTGGCTCTCAACCTGCGTCAGCTCACAGCCATCCCGGTATGGAACGTGTGCACGGTATATGGCAATCCACTGGTCGTAGAGATCCTTGGCTGCGACGCCGTCCTCGTAAGGCAATTGCTCTACGAGGGAGCCGCCGGTCGGGAACGGGCGACCAATACACCTCTTGTAGTCTGCATCGACGTTCTTGGCATTGACCACCCATTCAGCCAACTTGGACAGCACTTCGTCGCGGTCGATGACGAGGACTTTGCGTTCCATCTCTGTCGCTCGAAAGGCCGCAGCCGTTCCGGCGGGGCCCGCTCCGGCGATCAAGAGGTCCAGGGGATCTTGTGGCGAAAGACCTGCTGACGATGGATTTGGCACGTTGGTCTCCTCTCCATGAATCAGAAAACGGTCAGCGACACAGCGACACTGCAGAGGAGCCTGTTCCTCGAAGGCTCAACGGTGGCCGGGCCTCACTTGGCTGGCCACATTCCGCTCACGGCGACTTGATACGGACTCCCCTCGCCCGTCTTGTCTGTGATGCTGCCCTGCATTTCGAACCCCGCCCCGTCAGCAGCCTTCAGGCCCAGCGACATGATGATCTTCCGACTTGCCGCATTCGCACCAGAGGCGTTGATCTCGCCCTGCACTTCACACGTCTCCCCTAGCAGGAGCACGGGCTTCAGCAACCACGACTTGGAAGGGGGACCGTCAAAGAGCTTCAAGGTCCAAGTCTGTCCAGAGACCGTGAACGCTTGGGGTTTTCCATCGCCTTGGTTCACGGTCAGGGAATCGCCTCTTAGCAGCAGAGGCGAATAGAGCCGGATATCCGCCTTCTCACCTTTCGACAGCCCGGCGAACTTGCCGTCCTTGACGGTCAGCTCGATCTGCCACGACGCTCCAGCACGCAGCGCCGACTGCCAGGCCTTCTCCAACTGGTTCGACACTGCGCCCAACTCCGTCGACTGTGCATTCATCTTTTCCGACAATGAAGCGAAACTCTTGTCGAGACCATCGACGCGCCTTTCAAGAGCCGTCAAACGCTGGCTTACGGAGGTGATGTTAGCCTCCAGCTTACCTTCCCTCTCGCTTCTCTTGGCACGATCCTCATCGAAGGTGTCTTGTGTCACACAACCAGACAACATGGACACGGTCAACGAGACGAGACTGATCCGAAACGCGCATGGACGAAGGTGACTCATCGCAATTCCCGTATCGCTTGGTGCATCCTGGTCGCCTGGACCTTGGCAAAGACCACCGTCGTCGCAAGCACGGCGACTACGGCTACGCCCGCCACTTGCTGGCTTGCTTCCTCAGCCACGATCCACAAGCTCACGAAGCCGAACGCGCCCCACACGGCAACAGCTGCAGCTCCCAGATACACCATTCGTGGTATTCCGAAGCCCGGCGTCAGCTTGTCCATGGTCTCGACGTACCGTCGACCTTTTCGTATCAGCCAGCCGATGGCCAGCATGAGGGCGGCGGAGAAGGCGAGATATCCGATGCGGAAGACCCAGACCTTCTCGAGCCACCAAGAATCGGCAAGCGCCACTTCAGGTGAGTGCGTGCTCTGGGAAATGCGGGAGTCCTTCAACAGCCCTTCTGCCTGCTCCCTGGTTGCACCTGCCATGACAAGAAGCTCGCGCGCTTCGATGCGAATCTCGTTGAACTCGGTTGGCTTCTTGTAAAGGAGTTTCCCGTCGCTGCTCGCCTCGGCGCGGTAGTCGCCAATCGGCTCAGGGTCGGCAGAACTCGCCCCCTCGACCGTTACGACGACCTGATCTTTCTGGAATGTGACGTCCCTAGCACGGACTTGTTCCTTCCTCCTGAAGGGCTCCAAGGACAGCTTCGGAATCTTGATGCGGACATCCTGCAGCAGGTCGCAAATACGCGAGTTGTCCTCTTGCCACGGGTTGTGCTCCACCTTGCACCGCTTCGTCAAGGCAGTCAACAAGTCTGCACGACCGTCGCTCCCGACTCGCGCCACTTCTGCTGTAAGGCTGTCCGTGACAGTCTTGCTCCCGAGGAGGCGGTCGTTCGCCGTCGCTGCACGCCCACCTCGATACACGCGATCCAACTCATCCAGAACTCTTCTTTTCGCATGGGCTGGAGACACCAGCGCGATCTCCAGTGAAACTCCTGCGAGAGCAGCGATGAGCGTCGCTGCGCCGAATGCCCGACTCCTTCTCCACCAACTGCGCAGGGTCAAGAGCCAATCTCCATGCCGCGATCCTGTGGGTCGCTCTTCCGGGTCGGTTCTGCGACCCTGGTGATCGGCATCGATCTGGTCATCTGCCGTTCGTAGCACATGCGTGCACAGAAGAAGAGTTTCAGCCAGCTCCCGTATGAGCCGTAGGCATTGATGTTTGGTTGCACGCTGGGTGCACGCTGCACGACGTTGCGAAGACTCCGGGCGATGTCTGCGACCTTGGTCTGCAGTTGGAGGTCCTGGAACGATCGGCTCTTCGTATCCTCGCCGCGCGTTACGTAGCTGTCTTCCTTGTCCCGAACCATGCAACGCACGATCTCGTAGACGATCGGGAATGGCAGCGGCTGACCCGTCACGTCCGTCAAGTAGTGCTGTACCGTGGGACTCTGACGCCAATAGCGCACGTAGCGCACGAGGTCTTCCTTCCCTTTGCTGGAGTGATTGGGCACGTGCTTGGCGAGGAGCTGCTCCGCAGTCGGACGCCTCTTCTTCTCGACGACCAGGTTCCTCTCCCACGTGTGAGGGGGTCTGCGTTGGTCATTCCACGCCTCGATCACGCTCGGCCGCACCCGGTTGGCAACTGCCAGCTGCGCAGCTACCTCGCGGTCACTGGCCGAGTAGGCCTCCAGGTCATTGACGATATCGGCCTCGTCGGAAAGGCACAGGGACATGGCCAACGACAGACAGCTACCGTGGAACTCGCGGTAGAAACCCGGTTCACCATCCTCCCTCGAGTCGCCAACCTGCGTTGGGGTGCTTTCGAGACACTTGAGGTAGAAACTCTCGGGACTGCGTCCCCCTGTCGCCAGGAGATACAGCATGCTGCCCAGCGCGAAGATGTCAGTATGCTGACCGCTCGCCTTGACCACGTAGCCAACGTTGAACTCGCCGCCATTCCGGTTGGACTCAAGCCCGTCGTTCAGGGTGATGGTCACCAGATCCTGCTCGCCCCGGTCCACGCGAGCGATTGTTGCCTTCGTATCGCCACTGTTGTGGAACTCCAGTTCCTGGCACTCGAGCAGGTCGCCCGGCTTGGGATCGACTATCCCCCCGATGTCGTGGAAGGTGACCGTCAAAGGCGGCCTCTTTTCGCCGCTCGGTTTCATCGAGTCCGGGTCGATTTCGAAGCGGACCTCGACACACGGGACGATCTGCTCGGGGCCACGGAACAGGATCGACCCGAGCGGCAGCACGCCGGGCTCGCGCACGTTGCCGCCCAAGGATTCCAGGAGACTGACAGAGGTGCTGCCGACAAAGCCGAGGTCCGACAACTTCAGCACGGGAGTACCCGTCGTCACGAACCCGAACAGCACGTTGCCCGGTTTCATGTCGCGGTGCGCCAGATAACTCACGGGCTCGTCCGAGGGCGCGCCATCTCGTCGGTCGTGTGCCGGCTTTTCGTGAAGAGAAGCAAGAGTGGTAGCAACACTCTCCACCAGGTCCACGACGATGCGATTCCTGATCGAGGGGGCACAGCGGCCGATGTAATTGAGAATCGTCATCCCCCTGCAATCGCGCGGGAGAGGGGGCGGTGACTTTTCGCCCTTTCGAGCTTCCGCGTCGCGCGCCCGGATTGCACTTACTTGCCGCGGATCGGCAAGGTTCTTGAGAAAGGTTGCTATCTCGTCGCGGCGCGCGAGTACTGGGGCGATCGCCCTCTTGTAGGACGAGAACAAAGTGTAGAGCGGGCGCTCGGACCATGGGCGCTCGTAGAAGAGGAAATCCTCGAGGGAGCCCTCGAGCGCTGGCATGGCGAAGAACTCACCGTGGACCGAGTTGAGAAAGTCCTTGAGTGACTTCGCCTCTTCGACATTGGATTTGGTCGACAGGGTCAGGGCGTCGCCATCCTTGTTCAACTCGACTTCGAAGTTCCGCTGTTGCATATCCACATCGGTTCCCCCCTTGTCGAGCATCTTGACACGCGAGAAACCGCGATAGGATATGAGCCCGTCGTATGCAGAGAATTGCCTCGTGCGCACGATCTCTTGAAAGAAGCGGGATCTGATGTTGCGCATGATCATCGGACTTGGATCCCACTTCAGAAACTTCAGAGCGAAGAACTCCGTGGCATTCTCCAGTTCTGCGCTGTTGGCCGCGGCAATGACCGTGGCATAGCGACCGCTGCCGAGCTTGACCGGCCGATTGCCCTCATGCACCAGATACAATGGCCTGACGATCCGTTGGCCTTTCTCGTCGCGCTGGTCCGTGACGACTGACAGAGTGATGGTGCCCAGTTGCTTGATCGCGGTCTCGCTCATGGTGCCTGCTCTTCGCGTTGATGTTGAAGAACGATGCGACAAAGGTCCTGTGGCGCGTCGATGTCGAGCTTTGCAAAGGAAAACTCGACGCCACCCCTTCCGGTATCCGTCTCCCCGGTGGGAACATCCGTGCGCGGCCACTTGACTTCACAGGAGTACCGCGCGCGGTTGTTGAGCCGGCGGAAGACCAACTCGGCCGGCTGATCCCACGGCAGAGGGATCTCCTGGTTTGGACGGAATATCTCCTGTACGACCCTTGCTGGCCCGCTGGCATTCCCGCGGGAATCGACAGCGGGCGTCGTGACCGTCACCCAGGCCGGACATCTGAGTTTGAGCGATTGCGTGCTCCAATTGGCAGTGACGGTGGCTCCCTTGAATTCGAGTGGCCCATCGAGCTCCTTGCATTGCCACAGCTGGACTTGCACCGAGTCAGCCCCACGGAACATGTGCACCTCGCCAGACGCATCTCTACGCCGCACGGGCCGGCTCGTCGTTCGCCATATGTTTGTTGTGGTCATTTGGTCACACAGTTCTAGCTGTTTGAGGAACTCGCCAACGTTCTGGTAACGCCTCTCGAGTCGGCGGTCCGTGGCGCGCAGGAACAGTTCCCTCAGATCCTTGGAGCCATCCTCCGGGACCGGAAACGAATCCATGAAGCTTCGGGACTTGTTGAAAGGCGCACGGCCTTCCAACAAGAAGTAGAGGGTGCTGGCCAACGCGAACACGTCGCTCGGAGGCTCCATCGCACTGAACCTCTCATAGACTTCCGGTGGCATGTACTCCGGAGTGCCGATCGCGACGCCGCGACTGAGCTGACCGTCCTCCGCCTGGGGAGACATGAAGCGTACCAGTCCTAGATCGACAATCCTGATGTCCGGCTTCTTCGTCCCGTCCATCTTGATGTCCGCGTCCTTCGTTGCGTCGCCAATCAGGATGTTGTTGGGAGTCAAGTCGCGGTGCACCATGCCCAACTTGTGCATGAGGGCCAGACCATGGGCAATCCGTTTCACGATGGCAAAGGCGTCGAACCTCTTGCCGATGCGTGCCAAGGGTCTCCCTTTGAAGAAGCCCATCACCAATGAAATCCAGCCGGAACGCTGATCCGTTTCGACTCCATCGCTCCTGACGAAGCAAGCGGAGCCCGCAGATGCATCCTTCTGAATGGACTGCATCGCCATGTCTTCGCGTCGCAAGCGGCCTACATCAGCCGCGGACTTGAGCACCTTCAGCGCCCGGTATTCCCCCACAGCCGTATTGCGTTCTCCCAAGAATACCCACGCGCTGCCTCCTTCGCCTACGAGTTCGCGAAGCGTGTATCCACGCAGCTCGTCCCCGAGCTGGGGCTTCTCACGAGGTGCTCGCATGGGGATCCCGAGTTCGCAGCGTATTCGTTCTGTCTGCTGAGGAAAAGACCAAAGACGCAAGGTGGGAGCGGCGTTGTGCGCATTGGAATGAGCACCGAGCTCCCGTCGTTACCAAGTCCAAAGGGATCCCTCCAACCTCGGGCTGCACGGCGCCCCCAACAGTCTCCATGTCGATCAAGACCTGCTCATGTCAATGGCTTGAATACAGTTATGCTCTGTGACGCAGGTTGAACGGCCTCAGCGCCAGTGGAACTGCTTCTGCAGATGGCACTCGCGGCAGACGGCGGTCCGGTCATCGGGCAGCGGCACGGCCTCGATCGTCTTCGCCGACTCGATGCCCGTGTTGCCGTGACACGTCTTGCACTCGATGTCGGGTCCGACGTGACCACGCGAGAAGTGGCTGAACCCGCTTCTGGGCCAAGGGCGAGTCGGGGCTGGCGGCACTGCGCGGCCGAAGACCGTCGTGCCTTCCGGGACCATGGCGCTCAGCAGGAACGAATTGCTCTTGCCGGCTTCGGCCGGGTGGCACTTCTGGCAGCTGTTGCCGGCGATGTGATCGTGACCCGCATGGCACGCGACGCAGGAGCCCGCCGCGGGCTTCGTGCGCGGCACCATCCTGAAGTCGGCCCCGCCACTCTCGAACTCGTGGCACGAGAAGCAGCCGTCGGCGAGCACGCCCTCGTTGCCGAAGTGCACGCTGTTCACGTGGGGAGCGTGCGGGATGACGGTTGCCATTGCGCGTCGCTCGGGCGCGATCGCGCCGGCCGGCTGCATTGCGATACTCTCGCCTTCCTTTTGCCGATGGCACTGCCTGCACGCGGCCTGGGCCTCGGCGTCACCGGGCCATCGGTAGCCGCCCTCGTCCGCGGTGCGCAGCGAAGACGCCTGTAGCAGGTCGCCGTGGCACGAGAGACAGCCGTCCTGTTTGTTGCGGCTGATCTCGGCGCGCTTGCCGGCCTCTGGCGCGAGGCTGCCGTCGGCGAGGTGCAACGCGTGCCAGAACGTGCGCGCGACGGCGTCGCTCTGCGGGATGCCGCCGCGCAGATGGCACAGCGTGCAGGCGTTGCCGTTCGCGTGCGCCTCGAACTCCGGTTCGTGCCGGCGGCGTGCGGCGGCGACATACTGCGCGCGTTCGTCCGCGTACTGCTGCGCCGAGAACGCGGGCCGCTCGACGGTGCGCAACTCCGGGCCGAACACCGCGCGGCCAGAGCGCTCGGTGGTGGCGTGGCACTTCTTGCAGTGCACGCCGCCTTCGTCGGTGCCGTGCCACACTACGGGCCATTGGTTCTTGCTGAGCCAGCGCGTCTGTTCTTCGGCCGTCATGTTCGTGGCCGGTGCGTTGGGCACGTGACACGACGCGCAGACCTCGAACGGCGTCTCGACGAAGTCGTCGCGGTCGGGGTTGCTTGCGCCCGGCAGGCGCGCCCGTGCCGCGGAGTCTGGCCGATGGCAGACTGCGCAATCGATTGCCTTGCCCAGGTGCACGTCGTGTGGGAAGCGGTACGTCGCGAGCGGGTGCTTGCCCTGCGGTGGCGAGGTCGGTGGCACGCGATCGAGCAGCTCCTGCTTGAGCTTGCGTTTCGCGTCCTCGTCCATCGGCGCACCGTCGCCGCGGTGGCAGATTTCGCAGCGGCCGACCAGTCGACCGGCCGCGGGCTTCAGGAACTCTGCGCCCTGGTGATCCTGATGGCACACGGCGCACAACGCCTCGCCTGCGTCCATGCCCGACACCACACCCAACTTGCCATCGCCCAGATAGGGATGTCGCCAGGTCGAGGGATCGTCGAGATCCCTGAGGTCCTTGTGACATTGCATGCACTTGTTCGCGGGTGTGCCCGAGAACGTGCTGTGACAGACGTCGCATCCCTGATCGCGTGCGAGCGGACCCGCCGCCGCGAAGGCAGCGTGCGGCGCCTCGACACCCCCTGCGACCTCGGTGACCAGCGCGTGCGAAGGCAACAGCGGTCCGGGATCGGCGAGCGGCTCCATGACCGTCGCGACGAATGCGCCGGCCACGAGCAACACCAGCGCGGCGACGATGGCGACGCGGTTGCCGACTTCGAGTGCGCGGAACCGCGCGAAGCCGACCTCCGCGCGCACCATCGCGTCGGGATCGTTGTCGAAGACACCCTTGCCGGGGCGCTTCCACCAGAACACGTTGCGCTGCAGGTCGAGCACGAGCGTGTTCACGCCGTCGCGCGACTGCACGCTGGCCACGAGCTTCGACACGCCGATCACGATCTCGCTGCCGTCGCTGATCACAAGCGACGGACGCGCCGGCTTGCCATCGACCCAGGTGCCCGACACGGAATCGAGGTCGCGCACGCGGAAGCCGTCCTCGAACGCAACACGGCAGTGACGCGCAGCGGCGACGGGGTCGTCGAGCACGACGTCGCAGCCCGTGCGGGCTCCGAACACGACTTCGCCCTGCGCCGAGAGCAGCGGGTTGCCGTTGCTCTCGACGACGATCCGCGGCGTGCTCGCCTTGCTCACAGGCCCTTCCTGCGGTCGAACAAACTCTGCGGCTCGCGGCGCAGGATCGCCGTGGTGGGGCAGTTGTAGACGCAGGCTTCGAACGGCAGCCCCGCGCACAGGTCACACTTGATCGTCTTGCCGGCGATCGGAGTGAGCTTGGCGCCGACTCCCGCCGCGCGCGGCTTTTCGCCCCTTGTACCTGCATCAGGGGCTGCGACATCGGGGCCACCGGCGGCCGCGGCCGCGCCGGCCGGGGCCGGCAGACCGCCGCCGAACCACCTGCCGACCAGCGGCAGGCTCGCGAGGAACGAAGGTGGTGGCGGCGGCGGTGGTGCGGGCTCGACGAGGCGGATCACACCGTAGGGGCAGCCGTCGATGCAGCCCGCGCAGCCGACGCAGTTGTCGTACTCGAAGCGGATCCGGCCCTGCGGGTCGCGGCGGATCGCCGCGTAGTCGCACGACAACATGCACTGCGGCAGCTCGCAATGGTAACACGCGGTGACGAGCACTTCGTCGGTCATCACGGTCGTGCCGACCTTCGAGAGCCGCGGCACGTGGTCGTCGTGCACGGCCACGCACGACTCGACGCACATGTTGCAGCGCACACACTTCGTGCGATCGATGACGAGCGCGCGGCCGCCCTTGACCGATTCGCGCTCGACCATCACGTGCAGCTCGTCGAGCAGCGTGCTGCCCGCCGGCGCGGCCGCGTCGCGTGCGGCGGCTTCGGCGTCGGGCGTGCCGATGAGCCGGTTCGCGGCGCGACCGACGCCCACGCGCGCAGCCTCGCCGAGCTGTGCGAACGCACGACGCGGCAGCGCGACGAGCGCGGTCCGCATCAGGGCCTTGTAGGTCGCGGGCCAGGTCGCCTGAGCGCTCGTGACGACGTGTTCGCCGAACGTCGCGTTGCCCTTGTAGAACGCGAGCACGCGTTCACCGCGCTCGCCTTCGACCGAACAGGACACGGCTCCGGCGCGCACCAGATACACGGTGTCGGCGGCTGCCCCGGCTTTCGCGATCACGTCGCCCTCGTCGGCAGTCACGAGCTTCGCGGCCTGCTGCAGCTCGCCGAGTGCTCGATCGTCGAGCTCCCGGCACAACGAGCTCGCGCGCAGGTGCAGGGGCAGGTTGTCGAGGTAGCCCGCGTCGATGCGCTGCTTGAACTCCTCGTCCTCGGCGTAGAGCTTCGCGAACAGACGCGCGTCGAGCGCCGCGACCGAGCTCGGTTCGACCGCGCGGCAGGTCGCGAGGGCCGGGTGGTGCGAGTGTGCACTCACTTCTCCGAACCACGTCCCTACGTCGTACTCGCGATGGCGAAAGGCCCCGTGGCCCGGGCGCGCCTGGATCGCTTCGATGCGACCCGACAACACGACCATGAGCTCGGTCGTGAGGTCACCCTGGCGGACGACGTCCTCGCCGGTTCTCGGCGAGAGGAAGCGCACGAAGCCCGGGCGCGGGCTTACTCCGGCCGCCCATTCGAAGGTGCCCGCGGTGATGGCCGCCTCCTTGCGCACCGCTTCGAGCAGCTTCTTGTCGACGTCCACGAACAGCGGCATCGAGAGCAACGTGTCGACCGCGTCGGTGGCCATCAGTAGTACCAGATGCTGAGAACGTGGACGCCGACGAGCGCGAGCAACAGGATCGAAGCGGGCACGTGCAGCAGGCGCCACGCGCGCAGCAGCTCGCGGAACCGGCCGAGCCGGCGCAGTTCGGCGTGCACCTCGTGGCGTTGGCCGACGAGCGTCGCGAACTCCCTGCTCGCTTTTCCGGCGGCCGTGCCGGTCGCGGCGTTGCGAGCTGCCACTGCCTCGGCCACGCACGCGTCGTAGTGTCGCGCCAGCGCAAAGGCCTTCTCGATCGACATCACGCGTTCGGCGCGCGTGAGCCAGGTGGGGCCGAAGGTCCACAAGAACGCGCCGAGCAGGCCGCTGCCGATCACGAAGTAGCTGAGTCCATTGAGCAGGAAGCCCATCGTGGACTGCGACCGCAGACCGCCGTGGAAGAACACGAGGATCGCCGCGGCGAAGCCGTAGAAGACGTGTGCATGCAGCCAGCTCGCGAGGCGGCCGAGTGGTTCGCGTGGACCGACGCGCAGGTGCAGCATGCCGGGTCCGCCCGGATCCCGCTCGATCTCGACGCGCAATACGCGGCGCACGCCGAATCCGGTCAGGATCGCGTTCACTTCGCTGCGCACGGCCTTCGCGCCGACCACCTCGCGCCTCAGGATCCGGTTCTGCAGCTCGACGAGATACGACTGCGCCTGTTCGAGCTGCGGCAACTTCACCTTCCAGCCGAACTCCGGGCTCAAGCGCAGGCGGTGCACGGCGCGTCGAACCGCGTAGAGCGCCAGCGCTACGTAACACGCGACGGCGAGCCATCCGGTCGTGAGCAGGAAGGCGACGTTCGAGTCGGCGCGGCTGCCGAACTCTTCGGGATCGAGCCAGTGCCAGAGCCAGAACGCCGCGGCCACTCCCAAAGCCACGAGAGCATGCCAGGAGCGGTACAGCCCGAGGTTCATCGGGATGCTAGGACGGCTTCGGTCCAGCGCCGGAACGACCGAAGGCCCGGCGGATCCGGTCCCAGAGCGTCACCTTGCTGCGCGCACCCGCGATGGCCGTGACCCAGTCGGTGGGCGCGAGCGCGGTCTCCATCAGCACGATCTCGGCGATCGATTGACTCGAGTCGGTGCTGGCCATGCGCAGAATCTGTTGCCCTTCGTCGCGCGTCAGGCGGCCCGCGCTGACCAGGAGGTGCAGCGCGCGCTCCTCGCACCGGCGGTCGTTCCTCGCGCCGTCTTTCGTATTGCACAGGAAGATCGCGCGCAGGGTCCCGGCTCCGATCAGCGAGTGGCGCGCGAGCGGATGTTGCGCACTGCGCAGGTGGTTGCCATCGACGTAGGTGCCGTTCCTGCTGCCACAGTCGCGCAGCACGAACCTCGTGCCGTCGAAGGTGATTTCGGCGTGTGTTTCCGACACCGACTCGACCGGCAGCAGCACGTCGGAGCTCTCGCTGCGGCCCACCATGCAGCGTGTCTTGAGCAGGCGGATGCGCCTCTTCATCGAGTCGCCCTTGACGAACAGGCGTGGCAGCGCGTCGTGCAGTCGCGTCTCGAGCTCGAGCGGATTGATGTCGCTGCTGCTGGTGAAGCCGGCCGGCACGATGTCGGTCTGGCTGAGCTGCACCGTGATCGGCTTGTCCGAGGACCGGGCTGGGGAGACCGGTGCGGGAGCCGACGAGGGCGTCGTCGTATCGGGTTTCCGCGGCGCGGGCGCTGCAGCTCGGGCCGCATCGGCCGGCGGAGTCGCAGCCAGATCCAGTATCGGTGGCTTGATCGGAGACCGAGCCGGTGGCGGCGTCGGCCCCTGCTTTTGCGGCGACGCAGGCGGCGGCACAGCCGGCGACGCAGGCGGCAATGGGGGAGCAGCACCGGGGCGGAACCCGCCCTTCCATTGCATCGTCTGGTCGATCTGGCCCGGGTCGGCCGCTGGC
>DASRJH010000244.1:0-5264 GCA_035649575.1 Planctomycetota bacterium | reverse complement strand
CCGCCGAAGCAGCGCGTCACGAGCGCGGTCCATCCGGTCTGGTGCGACGCGCCACAGCCGCGCCCCGTGTCGCCGTGGAAGTACTCGTGGAACAACACGAGGTCGCGCCAATGCGGGTCGTCGGCAAAGCGGCGGTCTTTGCCCGCGAACGGCCGCCGGCCGTCTTTGCCCGCGCGGAACAAGCGCGTGAGGCGCTTCGCGAGCTCGTCGGCGACTTGTTGCAGCGTGCAGCGCCGTCCCGAGCCCGTCGGACACTCGACCGTGAGCGTGTCGCCGTAGAAACGCCCGTAACGTTCCATCGCCTCGATCAGCAGGTAGTTCAGCGGCAGCCAGATCGGCCCGCGCCAGTTGCTGTTGCCGCCGAACATCACCGTCGTGCTCTCGCCGGGCGCGTAGTCGACGCGCCAGGTCTGATCGTCGGCCGTCATCACGAACGGCTGCTCGCGGTGCACGGCCGACAGCGAGCGCACGCCGAACGGCGACAGGAACTCGCGTTCGTCGAGCAGGTAGGCGAGCACGCGTTCGAGCTGTTCGCGCGCCGGGATCGCGAGCAGCGCTTGGGACTCGTCGCCGTCGCCGGAAAAGCTCACGTGGCCCGCGAGCTCGCGCTCGTTCGCGAGGAACCAGCGCAGCCGCTTGTCGAAACCGCGCAACCGCCGAATCGTCGCCAGCGGCAGCACTTCGGCGGCACACAGCGGAATCAGCCCCACCAGCGACCGGATGCGCAGCTTCTCGGTCCGTTCGCCCAGCTGGATCTGGTCGTAGTAGAAGCCGTCGCGCTCGTCCCACAGCCCGCTGCCGCCGAGCGTGTTCATCGCGTGCGTGATCGCGACGTAGTGCTCGAAGAACTTCGACGCGACGTCCTCGTAGGCGGGCTCGCGGCACGCCAGCTCGATCGCGATGCTGAGCATCGTCGCACAGTAGAACGCCATCCACGCGGTGCCGTCGGCCTGCTCGAGGTGCCCGCCGGTCGGCAGCGGCTGGCTGCGGTCGAAGACGCCGATGTTGTCGAGTCCGAGGAAGCCGCCGCCGAACACGTGCTTGCCGTGCAGGTCCTTGCGGTTCACCCACCACGTGAAGTTCAGCAGCAGCTTGTGGAAGGCGCGCTGCAGGAAGACGTAGTCGCGCTGGCCGCGCATGCCGGTCATCTTGTAGACGCGCCAGCAGGCCCACGCGTGCACGGGTGGGTTCACGTCCTGGAACGCGAACTCGTAGGCCGGGATCTGCCCGTTCGGCGCCATGTACCACTCGCGCAGCAGCAAGAGCAGCTGGTTCTTCGCGAAGTCGGGATCGATCTTCGCGAACGGGATCATGTGGAAGGCGAGGTCCCAGGCCGCGTACCACGGGTACTCCCACTTGTCGGGCATCGACACGACGTCGCGGTTGTAGAGGTGCGCGAAGTCCGAGTTGCGCCCGCTGCTGCGCTGCGGCGGCGGCGGCGGCTGCGACGGGTCGCCGGCGAGCCAGGTGCGCACGTCGTAGTGATAGAACTGCTTGCTCCAGATCAGCCCCGCGTAGGCCTGGCGCTTGATCATCCGGGCCTCGTCGTCGAGACCCGGTTCCATGACGTCGGCGTAGAACTCGTCGGCGTCCTCACGCCGTGTCCGCATCACGTCGTCGAACTCGGGGCCGAACGGCGGCTGCTCGCGCTTGCTCGATGCACGCAGCCGCAGCCGCAACGACACCGAGCCGTTGGCCGGGATCTCGTAGACGCAATGGAACGCGACCTTGCTGCCGCTCCTCGCGGGGTTCACGGCCGTCTTGCTGCCGCGCACGACGTGCTCGTGGAACGCATCCTTGACGAACGTGAGTCGATCCTTGCTCTTGAACAGCCGCCGCTGGTTCGTCTCGTTCTCGGTCGCGAGGATGCCGCGGCACTTGCCGCCTTTCGGCTCGTCGAGCTCGAGCGCGAACGAAGGCAGGTCGGCGCCGTTCGCGATCAGCCTGCGGTCGGCATCGGCGACGATGACGCCGCGCGGCCAGTAACCCTCGCCGGCACGCCCCCACGCCCAGGTGTTGCGGAACCACAACTGCGGCAGCACGTGCAGCACCGAGCTGTCGGGGCCGCGGTTGTGCACCGCGAGCTCGATCAGGATGTCGTCGGGGTCGGCCTTGCCGTAGGTCACCTGCACGTCGAAGTAGCGCTGCGCTTCGAACACGCCCGTGTCGGCGAGCTCGAACTCGGCCTGTTCGCGGTTGCGCGCCTTGTTCTCGGCGACGAGGCGTTCGTACGGGAAGGCCGCCTGCGGGTACTTGTAGAGCGCCTGCAGCCACGAACCGGTCGGCAGCGCGTCGAGGTAGAAGTACGCTTCCTTGACGTCCTCGCCGTGATTGCCCTCGGGACTGCCGAGTCCGAACAGGCGTTCCTTCAGGAACGGGTCTTTGCCGTTCCACAGCGCCCACGCAAAGCACAGCCGGCACTGCCGGTCCGTGATGCCGAGCAACCCGTCTTCGCCCCAGCGGTAGGCGCGGCTGCGCGCGTGGTCGTGCGGCAGGTAGTCCCAGCAGTTGCCGTCGGCCGAGTAGTCCTCGCGCACGGTGCCCCACTGGCGCTCCGAGAGGTACGGACCGAACCGCTGCCAGTTGCTCTCGCGTTGCGCGCTCTGGCGCAGCCGTTCGCGTTCGGCCGGGACTTTGCCTGTCATGCGCTGCGTGGTGTATCCGGTCCGCTCGCGAAAGGCATCACTCGCGATCGAGGCACTGGCGGAAGAGCGGCGGCGGGTCTTCGACGCAGTGCACGAGCTCGCCCGTGCACGGGTGCGCGAACGCGAGCTCCGCGGCGTGCAGCAGGAACGTGCTGTATCCGAGATCGACGGGCGAGCCGTAGCGCTGGTCGCCGACGATCGGGTGGCCGAGGTGTTGCAGGTGCGCGCGGATCTGGTGCTGCCGCCCCGTGTGCAACACGAGCCGCAACAGCGAGCGTTCGCGCCCCGTCGTCATCACTTCGTAGTCGGTGCGCGCCGGCTTGCCACGCGCATCGACGACCATCTTGGCGCCGCGGCTGCCCGCGTCGGGGCGTTGCCACAGCGGCGCGTCGATCGTAGAGCACGCGGGTTCGGGCACGCCGTGCACGACCGCGAGGTAGACCTTGCGCACGGCGTCGCCGCGGAACGCGGCCGTGAGCCCGCGCAGTCCGTCCGGCGACAGGCCGATCGCGACGAGACCCGAGGTGCCGCGGTCGAGCCGATGCGCGGGTGCGGGTTTGAACGTGTCCGTTCGCGTGCCGATGCTCTGGCGATCGAGCCAGCTTGCGAGGTCGTCGCTCTGCCCGCTGCCCGGTTGCGCGGCGAGTCCCGCGGGTTTGGCGACCACGAGCAGGTCGGAATCCTGCAGGACGATGCGCGGCAAGAGACCCGCGGCGTCGCCGGTGGCAATCGCAGCGGCCGGAGCGAGCCGCCTCGTTGCCGCGGCGACCTGCAGATCGGCTGCGGGCAGGTGGAGCCGCACCGTCATGCCGGCGAGCAGACGCAAGCTGCCTTCCGCCTTCCTGCCGTCGACGCGGATGTCTCCCTGGCGCAGGTGCCGGAAGATCGCGGCGAGCGGCACGTGTCGCAGCAACTTGCGCAGGTAGCGGTCCAGCCGCTGGCCTGCTTCCGCGTCCGTGAGCGCGATTTCGTGCATGGGGATGAGGTGCTGCGCCTCGCGCGCGGGCTCGTCAACGGCGGGCGGTGCGAGCTTGGCCATGGCCTGCAGCGGTCCCACACTCTCGCGAACGGCTCGGTGGCGTCAACCCCGCGGACACCGTTGTGCCGTTGTGACGCAACTGGCAGGGCACTCGGCAGACTCGCGCCTGCCTGTATGCGGCAAGTTCGACGATGCGAAGCATCCGCACGTCGCGAGTGATCGTCGACTGCCGTGCTTCGCAGAGCCACGCCCCCCGTGGTGCACAAGACCATGGGCAACGCTGGCCATGACGGTCCGCGCCTACCCGAAGGAATGGCTATGCTCCGATGGACCGAGTTACTCCGCCAGATCATGACCGCCACGGCACGACGACAACGGAAGCGCTGGACCTACGCGGACTACTGCCGCATCCCCGCCGATCGCAACCGGCACGAGATCGTCGACGGGAGGCACTTCGTGAATCCGGCGCCTAGCCCCTACCACCAGCTCGTCTCGGGGCGGCTGCAACATCAGTTGATGACGGCGATCACCGACCGGGATCGGGGCGTCGTTCTCGACGCTCCGCTCGACGTGCACCTCGGCCCCGGCACCGTCGTGCAACCCGACCTCGTCGTGCTGCGGCCGGAGAACCGTTCGATCATCGGCGACAAGAAGCTCACCGGAGTACCCGACCTGCTCATCGAGATCCTGTCGCCGTCCAACCGCAGTTACGACCGACGCACCAAGCGCGACCGGTACGAACGCGCCGGCGTGCGCGAGTTCTGGCTCGTCGATCCCGACGCACACCTGATCGAGCAGCTCGTGCTGCGGCACGGCACCTACACGGCACCCATCATCGCGACCGACCGCATCCGACTGCGCGTCTTCCGCGGCATCGAGCTCGACCTGCGCAAGGTCTGGTGACGTCGCTGGCGCCGGGCAGTCCGCGCGGGTCCCGGGAACTTGGCGACGACCCCGCGGATCCGGGCCTTGTTCGCCGGCGCCGGGTTGGCGCCTGTGCGCGGACGAGCGTGGCCGCAGAGACGGCACGTGGCAGGGCCACCCACGATCGCGGTGGCGAGGCAGGTTTCCACTTCTCGTCACGAAGGAAAGGCCGCGGGTAGTCTCATCCGCGATGTCGACCCCGCTCCCGCTCGAGCCCGCCGAACTGCTGCACCACGACCGGTGGCTGCGGGCACTCGCGCGCTCGCTCGTGTGCGGCGCGGACGTCGACGACCTCGTCCAGGACACGTGGGCCGCGGCCTGCGCGGGCCGGCCCGATCCGGTCCGGCCGCTGCGCGGCTGGCTCGCGACGGTCGTGCGACGGCTCGCCGCGCGGTCGCACCGCACCCGGACACGCCGGCTCGCGCGCGAAGCGACCTTGGGGCTCCCCGACGAGCTGCCGTCGACGGAAGCCACGGTCGCGGTGCTCGAGCTGCAGCGCGCGGTGTCGGCCGCCGTCGCAACGATGCCCGAACCCTCGCGCAGCACGATCCTGCTCTGCTACTACCACGAACGGCCGGCCGCCGAGGTCGCGGCGCACTTCAAGATCAGCGAAGTCGCCATGCGCAAGCGCCTCGAACGCGCGCTGCGCGAGCTGCGCTCGCGCCTGCGCGACAGTCGCGGCGCCGAGTGGCACCGTTCCCCCGCCGCGATCGCAC
>DASRJH010000243.1:0-40715 GCA_035649575.1 Planctomycetota bacterium | reverse complement strand
GCAGCGATGCTTACTGTCTCGGTTACCAGCCCGGCACGCGCATGAAGTCGACGCCCGACACCTCGCTGTGCCACACGGGATTCCGCTGCGCGCTTACGGCGCCCCTGCCGATGCCGCGCGGCAAGAACTGAGTGCCCAGATGGAGGTGACTCGGCCGAAGGTGCTTCACTTCCGCCCCAACCTCACGACGATCGGTTCGGCGCTCGCCTCGCCGACGATCGCGCTGCCGCCCCAGCCGTCTTCGCTCGCGGCGGTCAGCTCGACTGCAGCGGTGGGCAGCACCACCGCCGCCGGCGAGCCGTCGGGCGCGGGCATGGTCCACTTCATCATCACGGTGCGGTGAGCGGCGTCGGTCGCGCGCAGAACCACGGTTCGGCCGCCCACGAGGTGGGTGGGCGGGCGGGCCGTCTCGGCCGGGCTCGCTGTTGGGTTCACCGTCGGGTTTTCGTGCCGCGAGTTCGCCGTCTCGATCCGCACGTCGCGGCGGTTGCCGGCGGCGACGGCGACCGTCACCTCGTTGACCCTGCCGGGCACGAGCTCGAACTCGGCGAAGCCGCAGAGCGGCACCCCTCGCACCCGCGTGACGCAGACGGCGTAATCGCCCGGCGGCAGTCCCTCCCACGCGACGGGCTCGTCGGTGATGCGCCGCTCGGCCACGTGGCGGCCATCGCGGAACAGCGCGGCCACACCCTGCTCGGCCTCGCCGCCGGTGATGCGGATCCGCGCCGAGCCGGTGGCCGGCAGCACGAGATCCCCGACCTCGGTGGTGGCGCCCTCACGCATCTCGTGCACGCCGAAGTCGCCGATCGCGATGGGATCGCCGATGCGCTGCACGGACAGCCCGAGCCTTTGCGGCGACCAGGGGCCGAACTCGAACCGGCCGTCCGCGCCGATGTCGTGCATCGAGCCAGGGGAACCATCCACCGGCGAAGCGTGCACCTGGCAACCGACGGCCGGCTTGCCGTCGGCCTGCAGCACGCGGCCGCGCAACCGTGCGGTCGGGACGTGATCCGAGGCAACCCGCAACTCGATCTCGCTCCCGGCCGGCACCGCAGAGCGGCTCGGGTGCGCGAGGCCGCCGCCGCGCAAGCTCACCTCGGCCGTGACTTCGTAGGAGCGCCCGGGTTCGAGTGGTGACAGGACGAACCGGCCCGCGGCGTCGGCGTGCGTGGTCGCGCCCTCGTCCAGCGCCGGCGAGAAACAGGTCACGTAGCAGCCGCCGGCCGGCTGACCCTCGTGGTCGAACACGAACCCGGTGATCGCGGCGCGCGGCGGCATGCGCACGTCCCAGCGCGCGGTCGCGCCCGCGACGACGGTCACCTTCGCGGTCACCTTGCCCCAGTCTTCGTGGAAGGCGACGAGCTCCACTTCACCCACAGGCAGGTGCTCGAGCCGGTAGGCGCCACCCGAATCGGTGGTCGTCATCGAAGCCTGCAGCGACGACCACCGGCCGTGGTGGATCAGCGCGGCCGCGAGTGGCTTGCCAACACCATCGTGAACGACGCCGGTGACGATGCCGCCGTCGACGAGTGCAACGTCGAGTGACGAAGTGCCGCCCGGCAGGATGTCGACTTCGCCGCGCCACGGACCGTACCCCGGCGCGCGCACCTGCACGGACATGCGGCCCACGGGCAGCGGCTCGAGCGTGGCCACGCCGGCCTGGTCCGTCGACGCTCGCTGCGCCGGGGTGGTTGCCTGATGCGCCTCGCCCGTCAGCGACGGCACCTCGGGACCGGCGAGCACCATCGCATTCGCAAGGGGAGCGTCGTTCCGGCCTCGCACCGCGACGGTGAGCGTGCCGCCCTCCGGCTGCAGGCGTAGCACGACCGCGATCGGGCCCTGCGGCGAACGGCCTCTGCCGCGCAGCGGATACAGCGTGAGCGAGGGTCCGTGGCCCTTCTTGAACGCGGCGAGACACTGGAGGCCCTTCATGCGCGTCTCGAAGCGCCCCTGCTCGTCCGTGCGGAGCGTCAGCTGGCCGTACTGCCCGTGGGCTGGCACGTCGCCGGTGCGCACCGGGGTGTAGAAGATCTCGGACGACACCCAGACGTCGGCATCCGCGACTGGAACGCCGAGGTGATCGACGACCTGGCCGAGCACCGCCGTGCCCTCGAGCCGGAGGGTCACCGTGCTCCGCTGCCCGGCCGTCACTTCCGCGGCCTGCCGGACACCGGTGCTCGCCTGCACGGTGATCGCGCCCGGCGGCACCGTGCCGAACAAGGCGCTGCCCTCGCCGTCGGTGACGACGCTGCGCGAACGCAGCTCCCCGAGCGTCTCACCCGCGTGGACGACCGTGATCGCCTGGCCCCGCGCCGGCACATCGTCGTTCTGCCAACGCACGATCACCTCGAGCGAGCCCGTGGTCGGCGACGATGGATCCGCGCGCTCCCGTCGCGTCACGACCGCTGGCCGGGCCGAGCTGCGCGCGGCGGCGCTGCCGCTCGGCAACTGCGACGCCACCAGCTGCGGCGCTTCGGGCGGCACCTCCCCTTCGCCCCCTTCGCCCGGCGACGGCCCGGCGATCCAGAATCCCATGGCGACGAGAACGGCGACAGCACCGACGAAGGCGAGTTTCTTGTGCACGGTTCCAGCTCCCACGACAGCCAACGCCAACCCACTCGACACGGCCGCGACGGTCGTCGGAACGACCTCGGCACCGCGGCGCAACACGCACGCCCGCATCGCGCGCAGCGCCGGTGCGTCCAGCATCACGACCACGAGCCCGGCGACGAGCCCGCGCGGCAGCTGCCGGCGCAGCACGTCGAGCCCGCGGACGATCTGCGTGCGCACCGTTCCGGCCGGCGGCCGAGCGCTTCCCCGATCTGCCCGGCGTTCAGGCCCTGCTCGAGATAGAGGTCCAGCACCGGTCGGTACACCGGGGGCAACGCATCCTTGGCCTGCGCGAACGAGGCGCGGAACTCCGCGGCCTCCGCCGCCGCAACGGGATCCTCGGCCCCTGCCCGCGGCACGGTCGCGAGCTCGCGCTGATCACGCCGGCGTTGGTTGCGGGCGAGGTTGGCGACGATGCCGCACAACCACGGCAGCACGCGCCGTTCGGCCGCGAACTGCTGGCGCTTCTCGATCGCGATCAGGAAGGCGCTCTGCACCAGGTCGCGCGCCTGGTCGCGGCTGCCAACGAGGTGCGCCGCGATGCGCACGAGCTCCGGTGCGGTCGCGTCGAACACCTCGCCCAGCGCGTGTACGTCCCCAGTCGCCGCGAAGCGTGCGAACAGTCGATCGTGACGGGCTCGGCCGAACATTGACTGTCCTTGTCCGAAGTGCCCCGCGTGCGACATCCGGTCGCCGAGGCGCGGGGGCACTGGACCGTGATACACGATCGCGGGCCATGGCGCGCAAGACTGAGTGCCCTGATGGAGGTGACTTGGCCGAAGGTGCCACACGCGGCGACCTTCGGCGAGCTACGCGGGTAGTGCCTGGCGCACAGTTGCAGGAGGCAGAAGAAGCTCGCGCGGCAAGTGAATCACGACAGCAATCGCCCGGCCCCGGTGTAGACCTGCAACCGATCGCCGCGTGCGAAGCCGACGAGTGTTCCGCCGGCACCTTCGCAGAGATCGAAGGCCAGCGAGCTCGGCGCGGACACCGAGACGACGATCGGGATGCGCACGCGCATGCACTTGACGACGAGGTCGAAACCCGCGCGGCCCGAGAGGATCGCGATCGCAGCACCGAGCTCACAGCCCGAACGCGCCGCCTGACCGATCGCCTTGTCGAGTGCGTTGTGGCGGCCGACGTCCTCGCCGTGACCCCACACGCGGCCGTCGCCGCCAGCGACGAGCGCACCATGGCTGCCGCCCGTGGCGGCGAACAACGACTGGCGTCCGTGCAGCTCGCGCACGAGCCCGGACAGCATGCTCGCTGCCACTCTGGGCACGCCGGGCAGCAACGGCGGCGTTCCTTCGAGCACGGTGGCCGGATCGGCGATGCCGCACACGCCGCACGAGGAGCGGATCTCGTGCGTGCGCGCGAGACGCGAACGCACGAGCGGGTCCGGCTCGTGCTGCAGCGTGATGTGCATTTCGTCAGCGCGTTGGGCCGCCGCGTCGCCGGCCTGCGCGCGCATCGCCTGCACGTCCTGCGGGGACGCGACGATGCCTTCCCCGAGCAGGAAACCGAGGGCCAGGTCTTCGTCGCGGCCCGGGGTGCGCATGGTCAGCAGCTGTTGGCCGTGGATGACGAGCAGCAGTGGTTCCTCGCGCACGAGCAGGTCGCTGCGGCCGTCTGCGAGTCGGCGCTGCGCGGCTCCCGCAGGCGGTTCCGGCGGCCCCGCCATGCTCAGTTGCCGATCTGCATGATCGCGGCGTCCGAGAGCGCGCCGCCGAACGGGTTCAGCGGTGGATCGAAGACGAACGCCTGCTGGTAGAGCTGCAGCCCCAGCAGGCCTGTCGAGCTCGGGATCCCCAACAGGAACGAAGCCGACGTGCCGCCGCCGACGAGGCCGGTCGTGAAGTCGAGGCTCACGCGCAAGGAGCAGTTCGGCATCCCGATCACGCCGAGGTTGACCGGCAGCGGGCCGAGCGTCGAGATCGTGTTGCTCGTGCCCGTGATCATGAGGGCCAGGTTGTAGGGCAGGTTGTCGACGACCACGAACAGGTTCGTGCCGATGTGCGGCAGCGTGGCCGGGATCAGGTGCGAGATGCCGAGGGCGCTCGGGCAGCCCGCGCCGAACGTCGTGTAGGAGGCCGGGAACGCGTCTTCGCTGCAGCAGCGGATGCACCAGATGCCGCTGTAGTAGAACGGGCACAACGGGACACCGCTGACCGTCGCGAGCGCGGCGTCGCGCCAGCCCTGGCCCTGGATCTCCATGATGCTCGTGCGCTGCGGCGTGATGACGTTGTTGCAGGTCAACGAGGGGAATTGAGCGTTGTCCGTGAAGAAGTTCGCGGGCCATCCACCAGCACAGCTGCCGGTCGGGTGGAGGTTGATGTCGCAGCGGAAGCAGACGGCGAACCGGCGCACGGGCGGCGAACCGGTCCCCGCGGCGGCCCCGACGATGATGTTGTAGGTGCTCGTGTCGAGCGAGTTGAGGCCGTGGCTCTGGACCTGCATGTTCGCGCTGGCCTGCGTCGAGAGGCTGAACACGAGCGTGCCCATGTTGACGTTCGCCCCACTGAAGCTCACGCCGTCGTAGACCTCGAGGTCGAGCAGCGCCTGGAAGCCGCCCACGCCGAGCGCGGCGCCCCAGGGTGCCGTGACCTGCGTGATGCGCTGCACGGGCATCGTAGAGGGCATCTCGAACACGATGCCCGCGCTCTCGCCCTCGCACATGCCCTGGATGACGCTGACGCCGGTCAATCCCGTCGGCACGACGGGCAGCGTGTCGCGCTTCCAGAAGGTGCCGGGTCCTGGACAGCCCTGGCCGCGTGAAGTGGACGGGGTGGCGAGCAGAAGGGCCGCGAGCAGGACGAGTGTGCGATGGAACATTGGGCAGGCCGGCGGGGAAAAGGCGGTGGCTAGTCGCCGAGCCTGCATTCATGGTCGACGCGATCACGCAGGCCGTCAAGCATGGGGCGCCCGCGATCGCACGCTGCATCCGGTCCGATCGTGGGCAGCACGCTGACCGCCCGCTAGCATCGGCGCGAAATGAGCGGGCCGACCGAAGCGGAGTCAGTCGAACGCGCGGCAACGTTCCTGCGCCAGCGTCTCGGGGCAACACGTCTCGCTGCCGTGCGCCTCGGTCTCGTGCTCGGCAGCGGGCTGGCGGACTTCGGCAAGCAGATGGCCGACGCGGTCGTGGTGCCGTTCGCGGAGATCCCGGGCTGGCCGGTGCCGCACGTGCAGGGTCACGGCGCAACATTGGCTTGCGGCACCGTGGCGCAGACACCGGTCATGTGCCTCACGGGCCGCGTGCACCTCTACGAGGGATGGCGCCCCGCCGATGTCGTGCGCGCCGTGCGCACGCTGCGGCATCTCGGCGTGCCGAACTTCCTGCTCACGAACGCGGCAGGCGGCATCGCGGACGACCTGTCGGCGGGCGACCTGATGGTGATCACCGACCACCTGAACCTGACCGGCTGCTCGCCGCTGGTCGGTCCGCACCACGCCGCGTTCGGGCCGCGTTTTCCCGACCAGAGCAGCGTCTATTCGGCGCGGCTCCGCGCGCTGCTGCAGCAGGCCGGCGCGCGCCTGCGCACGGGCGTCTACGCGGGCCTGCTCGGTCCGTCCTACGAGACGCCGGCCGAGGTGCGCATGCTGAAGACGCTCGGTGCCGATGCGGTCGGCATGAGCACCGTGCACGAAGCGATTGCGCTGAACGCGATGGGGGCCCAGGTCGCGGGCCTGTCCTTGATCAGCAACCTCGCCGCGGGCATCTCGGCGCGGCCTCTGTCCCACGACGAGGTCGTCGCCGCGGGTGCTTCGGCCGGAGCCGCGTTGACGCGTCTCGTCGCCGAGTTCTGTCGCAGGTTGACCGGATGACGGACGAGCTCGAGATCCGGCCGTATCGGCCGGGCGACGAATCCGCGATCCTCGCGACGTTCAACCACGTCTTCCGCGAGGTGTGTGGTCCTTCGTATCGCGATCGAACGCTGCAACGGTGGCAGTGGGCCTACCTGCAGAACCCGGTTGGCCACCGCATCTCGCTCGCGATCGCGAAGGACGGCACGGTCGCTTCGCAATACGCGGGCATACCGATGCTCGTCGACACGCCGTTCGGCGAGCAGCGGTTCGTGCACTGCGTCGATTCGATGACGCACCCGGGATGGCGCTCGGGACTCAGGAACAGAAGCCTCTTCGTCGAGACTTGTCTGCCGTTCTGGGACCACAGCATTCGCATCGGCGACGCGCTGTTCTACGGCTTCCCGGTCGACGCCGCGTATCGCATCGGCCAGCGCTACCTGAAGTACGTGTTGATGTGCAACATCGACTACCTGATCCGCGACCGCGAGCTCGCGCCGCTGCAACCACCCGCGAACGTCGCGGTCGAACGGGTCGCCGCGGTGCCGCCCGACGTCGGTGTCCTGTACGAGCAGGTGCGCAGCGAGAAACGCTGTCTCGTGCGTCGCGACCATCGCTACCTGCAATGGCGCTACGTCGAGAATCCGGAGCGCGCCGACTACGAGCTCTGGACCGCGCGCGACGGGCGGCGGCTCGTCGGTCTGTTGGTGCTGAAGCCGGACCAGGGTCTGGCGCCGGAGTCCGCGACGATCGCGGATTGGCTGGCCCGGGAGCAAGACGCGGCGGCGATCGACGCGCTGCTCGCGGTCGCGACAGCCCGCCAGCACGAACGCGGGCAGAAGCGCGTGCTCGCGGTGTTCCCGCAGTGGTCGGCCGAGTGGCGGGCGCTGCAGACACGCGGTTTCGAGCCCGTGCCGTCGTCGACCTGGATGCAGCGCCGCCTCGTGCACAACATCTGCATCCCGGCCATCACGCCCGAGTTCCTCGCGAACGAGTGGTGGTTCACGCTCGGCGACAGCGATCTCGCGTGAGCTCCAGCGCCTCGGGCCCGTCGTCGCGCACGCTGTCGCGCAAAGCGCGACAGTTTGCGTCGCCACGCGTGCTCGGGTAATGGGGGCGCGCTGATGTTGTCTTCCGCCATCCTCCTGGGCCCGCAGCGGCATGTGCGCACCGTGCGCGCTGCGATCGAGACGCTTGTCCCCGCGCACCGCAAGGGACCGATCGCGGCCGTGACGGCAGGCTGGGAGGAGCGTGAGGCGGAGGACCAGGAGCTGCGCGAACACGTCGGGCGGCCGTTCGTGAATCTGGGCATCTGGTCGCGCGTCGAGCGCATCCTCGAGCAGGACCAGGAACTGCTCGCGGCGATGCGGCAGCGGCACGACACGCTGCGATCGGTGCAGGAGCTCTACCGGCTGCGGCTGCAGGGGCTCATGGACGCGACGCACGAACTGTTCCACCGCACGGGCGAGGAAGCGCTGCTCACACCCGCGCGCAACGACGCGCTGGCCATGGTGCGGCAGCTCGACGAGCAACACACGGTGCGCGTGGCGCAGATCCACGCGGAGTTCGAGACGCGGATCCGTCCGCACGAACGGAGCGCGGTGCTGCATCATCGGCGCGACCTCCAAAGGCTGCTGGGCGACGCGGCGTGTCTGCTGGTGGCCGGAGGCCACATCGCGGTGCTGCTGCACCGGCTGCGCCTGTTCGACGTGTTCGGCCTCTACGGCGATCGCCCCGTGATCGCCTGGTCCGCCGGCGCCATGGCGCTCTGCCAGCGCATCGTGCTGTTCCACGACGAGCCGCCGCAGGGCAGTGCGTGGGCCGAGGTCATGGAAGCGGGGTTCGGTCTCGTGCCGGGTGTCGTCGCGCTGCCGCATGCGCGCAAACGGCTGCACACGCACGACGCACTCAACGTGCAGGTGATGGCGCGCCGCTTCGCGCCGGCCTCGTGCGCGCTGCTCGACGAAGGCTCGCGCATCGACTGGAACGGCAGGCGCTGGTCGGCACGGCCCGGCTCGAGCCGGCTCGGCGAAGACGGCTCGGTCGTGGAGGTCTCTGCATGACGTCGATCCTGGCCGAGATCGAATTGGCCGTTGCCGAAGGCCCGCACGCGGTCGAGCAGCTGCTCGCGCGGCGCGAGTTCCCGCACGTCGAGGGCCGCTCCGTGACGTTCCTGTTCTGCGGCGATGCGCAGGAAGTGACGCTGCACCACTGGATCCACGGCCTGCCGGGCTCGCTGCCCTTCCGCCGCCTGGGCCCCAGCAGCGTGTGGGTGCTGCAGATCGACCTGCCGCCGCGTTCGCGCATGGAGTACAAGCTCGGCGTCGGCATGCGCGGGCGCGCCACGCTGATCCGCGATCCGCAGAACCAGCACACGGCGCGCGATCCGTTCGGCGCCAACTCGGTGGTCTACGGCGATGGCTACGCGCCACCGGACTGGACCGTCGAGGACCCCGAGGCGCGGCGCGGCACGATCGAAGAACGGCACGTCGACAGCCCCGTGTTCGGCGACTGGCGTCCGATCAAGATCTACCGGCCCGCGCGGTTCCGCGAGACGCGGCGTTATCCGCTGCTGATCGTGCACGACGGCTTCGACTACCTCGGCTTCGCGAACCTGCAGGCCGTGCTCGACAACCTGATCCACCGGCTCGAGATCCCGCCGCTGATCGCGATCATGACGCAGTCACAGGACCGCATGCGCGAGTACGCGGCCGACGCACGCCATGCCGACTTCCTCGTGAAGGACCTCGTGCCGCAGATGGAGGCGATGCTGCCGCTCGTGCGGCAGCCCGCGGCGCGTGCGCTGATGGGGGCCAGCTTCGGCGCCGTGGCCTCGCTCGCGACGGCCTGGCAGCATCCGGGTTTCTTCGGGCGGTTGTTGCTGCAGTCGGGTTCGTTCCTGTTCACCGAGATCGGCGACCACGACCGCGGTCCCGTGTGGGATCCCGTCGTGAAGTTCGTGAACGACTTCCGCAAGGCGCCGGGGCGCCCGTCCGAGAGCGTGTTCGTGAGCTGCGGCGTCTACGAGTCGCTGATCTACTACAACCGCTCGCTGGTGCCGCTGCTGCAGGAGACCGGCATGCAGGTCCGGTTCCGCGAAGCGAACGACGGCCACAACTGGGAGAACTGGCGCGACCGGCTGCGCGAGGGGCTCAGCTATCTGTTCCCTGGTCCGCTCTGGCTCGTCTACGAGTAGCAGCGTCGCGCTCGCGCTGTCGCGACCGCGCCTCGGTGGCACTCGGTTTCTGGGCCAGCTTCCTGGGCACGGTCTGCTACATCGCCACGTTCGCGAGCGCGTCTAACGGCTCGCGGCGCCGTACACGTCGATGAACTGCCGCCGCCAGAAGATGCCGCTCGCGCGTTCGTCGGCCGGGGCGAACGTGTACACGAAGCGCGCGGCGCGGGCGTGGCGCGGCGGCTCCTGGGGGAACGGGTCGTGCGCGAACAGCGCGCGCACGGCGGCTTCGCCGGTGACCAGGCCCTCCAGCAGGCGCGGCAGCCAGCCGGCGGCGACTTCGGGCGCGCCAAACGCGCACAGCCACATCTGGAAGCCGAGGTGGTCGTTGCCCGGTGCGACGCGCTCGGGCCAGCGGTCGACGGCACCCGGCAGACCGTGCGGCTGGTAGTCGCGCCACTGCTCGCCGTCGTCGCTGCCCTGGATCACCAGCCCGTAGCGATCGGGCGGCACGCGGCAGAACATGTAGTAGTTGGACGACAGGTGGAACGGGCGCAGCGTCGCGTGGACGGCGGGCAGCGGCAGTTCGTCGTGCCGGAAGCCTGCCTGCAGCGCGAGCGGCTCGAACGACGCGGCGGCGACCGCAGCGACGACGCCGCACGCGGCCGCGCGCGCGAGCCGCCCTGCCGCTGCAAGCTCGACGACTTTCAGGCGCGCGCGAAGCAGCGGCGAGACGCGCAGCCACCACGCGTCGTCGAACAACAGCAGCAGCATGCCGATCGTCAGCCAGTTGAAGCCGCGCAAGCTGCCGACCGCGTGGATGCCGAGGTTCAGCCCGATGCCGAAGTAGCCCGCGATGCGCGCGGGACGGCCCGGCCACCAGAAGAACCACGGCGCGAGCACTTCGTACGCGAGCGTGAAGATGCACGAGCCCTGCAGCAGCCAGCGCGGGCCGTCGTGCATCGCCGCGGCGGAGGCCATCGGGAACGGTTGCGCGACGAGGAACTGCTGCACAGCGTCGAGGTCGAACCACGCGCCGCCGAGGACGAGCTTGGTCACGCCGGTGCCGAGGATCAGCCGGAACAGCACCCACAGCAGCAGCCAGCGCGCCCAGCGCGACGGCGCGCGCGGCCGCAGCGGCGACGACCACACTTCGAGCGGCGCGAGCCAGATGCCGACGAACAGGTTTTCGGCGAGCAGGTTGTCGTACGGGGAGTTGAACCACCGGAAGCCGTCCCCTTCGGTCGCGCGCACGCTCAGCACGACGAGGTACGCGACGGCGGCGGCGAAGCGCGGCACGATGCCGAGCATCAGCAGCGCGCCAGCGGCGGCTCCGATTGCGAACAAGGCCTGCACGAACCCGTCCGCGGTCGACCACCAGAACACCGTCGGCGAGCGCAGCCAGTCGGCGCCGCCGTGAGTCGCCGCGAGGTTGGCCATCGTCTGCGCGACCGGCGTCAGGCCGCGGCTGCCGATCAGGCCCGGCGCCTGTGCGTACATCGACGCGAACGCCGTCATCGCGCACAGCCCTAGGATGCGCAGATGGAACCAGGTCGCGATCGCGTAGGTCGGACGCATTGTGCGCGGCGAGACCGGCGATGATGCCACGAGCGGGCGGCCGGGGGGCTCTCCGTTGCTGCCGAGCCCGGTCGCGGTACAGGGGCGGGTTGGGGATAGGAGAAAGAAGCTGCGGTTCAGGACGGCCCGGAACCGACCCCGTCACGATCCGCCTCGCCGGCACTCGCGTCAACGCCCCCCGAGCCCGTGCGGCCCGTGCTGGCGCGCACCCAACGCCTCGGGGCGGACCGTGACTCGCCGCTGCGGATGCCCGCGCGCGTCACTGCGTGAACAGGTTGACGAACGGGTTCGACACGATCAGCTGCAGGCTGGCGTCGAGCGTCAGCACCTGCGAGTACAGCCACGTGCCCGTCGGGGGCGCGCTCGGCACGACGAGCGGCAGCGTGAACTGGCCGGCGGCGTCGGTCGCGCCGACGTACAGGCTCAGGCCCGCTCCACCGACCTGCACGGTGGGGATGCCGGGCACCGTCGTCGGACCCGCGGTGTCGCCGAGCACGAGCACGAACGGACGCAACGGCGGCGTGCCGATCTGGATCGACGCCGCGCTGCCCTGCACGACCTGCTCCGGCAGCACGCGCAGCGTCGCCGCCAGCGGCACCGGCGCGGCGAGCGTGTAGATCTCGACGTCGTCGAGGTTCCAGCCGCCGTACTGGAACGGGCCGCTGCTGATCAGCCGGAACTCGACCACGACGTTCGGTTGGTTGTCGGCGCTCGTCAGCACGAACTCCCGCGTCGACCAGCCAGTGTCGTGCAGCAGCGTGAACGAGTTCGTCCACACCAACGAGCCGTTGACGCGCACTTCGACGCGGTCGGTCGGGCCCGCGCACGACACCCAGCGCTTGATCCGCATGCGGACCCCGCTGAACCCCGTGCAGTCGATCGGCGGTGTGCGCAGCCACGTCGCGCTCGCCGCCGCGTATGCGCCGTCGGTCGTCGCGCCGAGGTCGGTGCCGGCACACTGCGTGCCCGACGCAGCGGCGCCGGCGTCGACCCAGCCTGCCCCGCTGCGGCCGGCCGGCGCGCCTACTTCCCAGTCGTCGGTGCCGCTGATCGCACCGTGCGTCCAGCCGGCGCCGCCGTTCTCGAAGTCCTCGAACCAGATGCGGTGCTCGGCCAGCGTCAAGTACGCCCACTCTCCGGTCGCGGGCAGACGGTGCGTCGAGCCGAGCGTGTGCAGCGCCTCGACGTGGTACGTCGTCGTGTTCGGCGTGAACTGGCCGGGCAGCAGGCCCTGCCATCCGTTCGGCGCGCCGCTCGGGATCAGGTTGCGCTGGTGCCACGCGCCATCGAACCAGTGCACGCGGACCTGCGCGAAGCTGCCCGCGAACGGGATCGCGTCGACGTCGATCCGCCGCGGCGTGCCCTGCTGCCACGTGTTCGCGAGCTGCGTGTGCAGCAGGTAGCCGTTCGACAGCGGCGGGTACGGCAGGCTGTGCTGCTGGCACGCGTTCCTGAGCTCGGTGTAGTGCGGCGTGCCGTTGCCGAGCTGCCCGTCGTCGTCGTCCGCTTGGAATACCGCGAGAACGGCGGATGGCTGGTTGCTCGCGTTCGCGACGATCGAGCCGAGCACGACGTCGTTGCTGATCGCGAGCGCCTGCGTCGGACCCAGCGCGGTGCGCAGGATCTGCCGGAACTTCCACGCGAAGCCCATCCACGACAGGCCCTGATCGTGCGGCCCCGATCCGTTCGGGTACTGCTGCGTGTTGTTGCCGCTGCGCAGGCCGCCGCCGCCGTTGAAGAAGTCGTGGCCGATCGTCGGGTCGTCGAGCAGGTACATGCTGCAGATGTCGCCCCAGCCCTCGCTGAGCCCGTTCACCTGCGAGATGCCGCCGTAGCGATCGTCGAGGCCGTGGCCCCATTCGTGCGCGATGACCGACGCTGCGCACGTGTTGTTGCAGCCGCCACCGGACCCGTAGAAGTTGATCGAGTTGCCGGTGTAGAACGCGTTGCAGGTGCTCGCGATGTTGACCGTCGGCAGCACGTTGTCGGCGACCGCGAGCTCGGGCGTGTTGCCGAGGATGCTGCGCGCCCATTCGTTGATGCGCCACGTCCAGTGGTAGCAGGTCGTGTGCGCGAGCTCGAACTCGCTGGCGCCCGGGGTGCCAAACTGCAGCGTCGCCGCGACGCCCGGTTGCAGCGTCGCCGCGGCGGACAGCGGGCTCGGGCCTTGGACGAGGCTGTTGTGCACGCCGTTCAGCGCGACCGTTACGGCGGTGGGGCTGGTCAGGTCGGCGATGAACTGCCCATTCAGGTCGGTGATCAGCGTGCCCACTCCGGGCACCACGACCTCGACGCCGGCTAGCGGGATGTTGGTCGGCGCCGACACCGGCGAGAACCCCGTATGCGTCCAGCCCATCACGGTGTACGTCGCCGGCGGCGGCGCGGCTGGCGACCCCGGGGCCGCGTCTCCTGCACCCCCGCCGTGGACGGCGCACGCGGGGCCGCAGACGTGCTTGTCGTTCGTGAAGCCGAGATAGGCGCCGGTGCGCGCGTCGACATACGCGAAGCCGATCGGCCCGTTGCCCGCCGCGTCGACGGCCGAGATCGGCACTTCCCATGCGAGCACGCACGGCACGCGCGTCTGCGCATCCGCGTCGCCGCGCAGCACGAGCCGCGTGGTGCGCGGCCGGCCCGGCTGCGGCAGCGCTGACGGCTGCAGCCCGAGCGCGAGCCACGCGGCGCCGGTGGCGAGCTCCTCGCCGAACGCAGGACGCGTGTCGAAATCCGCGGGGATCGGCCACAGCGTGCTGCCGAGGTGGACGAGCGCGCCGCGCATGTGCATCCGCACGTCGACGCGGCCGCCGAGCACCGGCAGGCCGCGGAACCACTGGTCGAACGTGAACGTCCACGTGCGCCCCATGCGCGCGGCGATGCGTTCGCGGAGCTCGGAGGCGCCGACGCCGAGCAGCGCGTCGCGCTGCATCAGCTGCAGCCATGCGTGCCGCCGCGCCTCGTCGAGGTCGTTGTGCCGCCAGTCGGCGAGCGTCAGCCCCGCGCCGTAGATCGCGCGCGGTGTGCCGGTCGCGGCGTTCCACTGCACGAGCCAGCCGCTGCCCGCTTCGCGCTGGAACTCCGTCCACGCCGCCGCGACGGTCGGGTCCGCGGTCGCGTCACCGGCAAGCGGCGACTGCGCGCCGAGCAGACCTGCAATGGACCCGGCAATGGACAGAGCGGTGACCACGGACACGATCGGGAGCATGGCGGGCATGGGAGGACGAACGGTGACGGGGCCGCGGCACCGTAGTGGCGTTCGCCGGCGCGGTCCAGGGGCGCGGGAATAGGAAAGGGTAGCTGCGGTTCCGGACGGCCCGGAACCGACCCCGGCACGATCTCCCTCGCCGGCACTCGCGTCAACGCCCTCCCGAGTCCGCAACTCACCGGCCCCGCAAGACAGCGACTGGGCGAACGCTTCGTCGTGGTGCTGTTCGAGGGCCGGCCGCCGCACCAGGCGGAACGACCCGCGCCTCTGCCGCTCGTGCGGCAGCCCGCGGCGCTTCGGCGCCGTGGCCTTGCTCGCGGCGGCGAGGCCGCCCACAGGTTGCGCGAGGACGCGCCGCCGGCGCGCCGAGCAACCGCTTCAATCGGCAGCAGCGTTGCTGCCGATGAAGGCGCATGCGCACAACGGAGCGCGGCGTCCTGGTCGGCGTGGTCGTTACCGTCGCGGCGGTGCTGCGCGCCGGCTTCGTGTCGGTCGCCCGCGTCCACGTGCCGTTGCGGGCCGATGCCGGCGAGTACGCGCAGTACGCGAAGAACCTGTGCATGCACGGCACGTACTCGGTGTCGGCGGCGGTGCCCCCGGTGCCCGACTCGTTCCGTTCGCCGGGCTACCCGCTGTTCCTCGCGCTGTGCCGGTGGCTCGGCGGCGACGGCAACTGGCAGCTGCTCGCGACTGCGCTCCAGGTCCTGCTCGGCACGCTGACGGTGCTGCTCGTGTATCGGCTGGCGCGCACGGTGCTCGAGTTCTGGCCGGCGCTCGTGGCGACGGCGCTGTGCGCGCTGAGCCCGCACCTCGTCGTCGGTTGCGAGTACTTGCTGACCGAGTGCGTCACCACGTTCGTCGTGGTCGCCGCGCTGTGGCTGGTGTCCGGCGCGTCGTCGCGAGCCCGCCTGGTCGCCGCGGCGGCGGTGTGCGGGTTCGCCGTGCTGTGCAACGAGGTTCTGGTGTTCCTGCCGCTCGCGATCGCGTGGCCGATGCTGCGGACCGGCCGCGGCCGGGCGCTGCTGTTCACGCTGGCGGCGTTCGCGCCGTTCGCGATCTGGTGCGTGCGCAATCGCGTGCAGCCGCTCGAACGCACCGGCAGCGAGCGCGCGATCGCGTCGATCAGCCACGGCAGCTATCCGGGCATGGTGTTCCGCGATCCGCGCTGCTTCGGGTACCCGTACCTCGAGGATCCCGAACAGCCGGCGTTCGGCGCGTCCTGGGAGTCGCTGCGCGAAGTGCTCGGCCGGCGCGTCGCTGCGGATCCCTGGCGATACTTCGTCTGGTACGGCTGCGAGAAGCCGGTGTGGCTGTGGGGGTGGCGACTCGTGCAGGGCGACGACGTGCTCGTCTACCAGGTGCTCGACTCGCCGTACGAACAGCAGGCGATGATGCGGGCGACGCACACGGTCATGCGTTGGCTGCACGTGCCGGTCATGGTGCTGGCCGCGCTCGGCGCGCTCGGCGCCGCGCTGCTGCACCGCCGCCATCGCTCGTGGCAGCTTCAGGTGCTCGGCCTCGTCGCGATCCTCGGCACGCTCGCGTACCTGCCGGTGATCCCGGACCCGCGCTACATGCATGCGTTCCGGCCGGCTCTGTTCGTGCTCGCCGCCGCGGCCGGGGCGGCGTTCGTCGCGCGCTGGCGGGCCCGCGCCGATCGGCCGCCGCCCTCCCCGACGACTGCACCGCGCAGCGCGCGCGACTGCCACCCGCTGGAACTCGCCGACACCAGCGTATAGTGCGGCGCGTTCCGCCTCGTATGCCCTCCGTAACCCGCCACATCGGACTCTCCCTCGGCGCCGACATCTGTTGGCCGTTGGCCTTCGAACAGATCCTCGCCGACAGCAAGCTCGAGGCCGTCCGGATGTCAAGGCGTCGTTCAGCCACCGCGCCAAGGTGCGGCGGCAACTCGCATCGACACCGGCGACCTCGTGAACGCGTGAACGGACTGCGGCAACGATGACGACGGCGCGGCCCCTGCTCGGCAAGGTGGCGATCGTCACCGGTGGCGGTTTCAACGTCGGCCGCGGCGTCGCTACCGCGTTCGCCGCCGCTGGCGCACACGTCGTCGTCGCCTCGCGCGGCGAGGCGCGACTGCAGGCGACGGTCGCGGCGATCACCGCCGAAGGCGGCAGCGCCCGCGCGTTGCGCACCGACGTCACCGATCTCTTGCAGGTCGAGGCGCTGGTCGCGTTCACCGAACGGACCTTCGGCGCGGTCGACGTGATGGCCGCGATCGCCGGCGGTGGCTGCAGCTACGAGCCGTTCGATCGCATGCAGCCGGACGCGTGGGAGGCGACGTTCCGCACCAACGTCACCTCGGCGTTCTACTGCGCGCGCGCGGTGATGCCGGCGTTCCGCGCCCGCAACCGCGGCACGTTGATCGCGTGCACCGGCGGCGGCGGCTACTACCCTGTGCTCGAAGCGCCGATGCTCGCCTACGCCTGCGCGAAGGCGGCGATCTGCCGGTTCGTCGACCAGCTGACCGCCGAGCTGTACGCGACGGCGATTCGCGTGCACGGTCTCGATCCCGGTCTCGTGTGGTCGCCCGAGATGCTGGCGAAGGTCGCGGCGGACGAACAGCGCACCGGCGTGCCGCATCCGGATCGCGCCAGCGTGCGTCCGCCCGCGGCGGCCGGTGAGCTCGCGGTGTGGATGGCGAGCGATGCCAGCGCGCCGTTGCGCGGCCGCTGCATCTCGGTCTACGACGCGTGGTGGCGCGATCCTTCGCAGGTTGCTCGCGTCGACGCCGACCTGGCGGCGTCGCGCGTCTGGCGCCACGAAGTGCGGTGACGCGTCAGCCGCGGGGATCGGGCTGCGGGCCGAGCAGCGGTTCCTGTTCGTTCGCGACCTGGCCCTGCGCGGTCAGCTCGACGATGTCGGCGATCAGGCCATCGCACGCAATCTTCGACCAGATCTTGGCGCCGACGATCAGCGGGTCGTTCGTCGCGGGCCGGCATTCCCCGAGCTGCCGCCACGGGCACGCCGCGTCGGCGCGCCAGAACGCGAGCACGGTGTCGCCGCGGCGCACCAGCCGCAGCCAGCCGCTGTCGGCCGGCGCCGGCACGCGCGCGGATACCTGCCCGGCGAGGCTGGCCGCGACCGTGCGTTCGTGCGGTCGGTCCGCGGTGCTCATCACCTGGCTGTAGTAGCGGGCGCTCGACGCCGCGTTCTGCAGAAACAGCCCCAAGCACGCCGAGTCGGGCCCCGCCTGCCAGCGCCGCAGCACGTAGCGCGCGGCGACGTCGAGGTCGCCGACGAACGCCGTCGGCAGGAAGAAGCCCGACGACGTCACTTCACCGAGTGGCCCCCGCGCGAAGTCGATGCGCATGCCGGCGCCGTCCGGCACCGGCGCGACGCGAGTGGCGCCGAGGCGCGGATAACGGTAGAGGCTGATGCCGCGCGCGCGCAGCACCGGATCGCCACCCGCGAATGCGTATGGCACGCCGCTCGTCAGGTACGAATTGTACTCGATCAGCTTCACGCGGATGCGCGCCAGCGCGCGGTCGAACGCGGCGTGCAACGCCTCCGGGCCACGGCGCCGGAGCGCGCTGCCGAACAGCACCGGGCCGCGCACGTGCCAGCCGAGCGCTGCGAGCTCGAGCGCGAAGTGGTGGTCGATCAGCGCGCCGTCGGCGCCCTCCTGGCCGCGCCAGGCGAGGGCGGGCATCGACTCCGGCCCGCGCCACTCGATCTGCAGCTGCTCGCGCTGCGCCACGCGTTCCGCCGCTTCGATCAAGCCGCGGCCGAGCTGCTCGAGGCGCGCGTGTACGTCGTTCTCGCCGCGCGCGGCAAGCACGGCGCCGACGACCGCGCGCGGTGCGGGGTGCACCGCAGTCTCGTCGACGCCGGGCAAAGCACCGGCGACCGCCGCGAACGGCAAGCCGCCGGCGAGCGCCGGGCCGAGCACGACCCAGTCGGCGGCGAGCCGCAGTTCGGCGTGCACGGTGGTCGCCGCGGCCCGGCCGGCGGTGCGCGCTTCGTCGATCGCAACCGGAATGCCGCGCGCGTTCGCCGCCGCCAGCAGCGCGCGCAACTCGTCGGCGGTCGTGGGACTTGCCAGCCACGGTTCGACCGCCAGCAAGGCGACGTCGTCGCCGAGCTCGGCGAGCTGCGCGCGCGCCGCCGCGAAGTCGCCTGCCGGGACGTTGACGATGGTGGCCGCCGCTGCTGCGACCGGCACGTCGCCGACGACGAGCAGCCGGTGCGACCTCGGCCGCAGTGCGGCCGATCGCCGCAGGATCGCGGCGCGCGCCGGTTCGAGACCGTCGAACAGCGTCGCCGAAGCAAGGCGTTTGCCCGCGAACTCCGCGAGCTCGGTCCGCAGCGCCGCTGGTTCCGGCAGCGCCGCGTCGCCGGCGAGGTGCCGCCACAGCCATGGTTCGTCGAGCGCGAACAACGCCGCGGGCTCGCGCAGTTCTTCGGCGGGCGCTTTCGGCACGTCGAGCGGCGGCGCCGCGTGCGCGCGGGCGAGCCGGGCGAGGTATTCGGGTACGGCCGGCGGCGCCACCATGGGTGAAGAGACTGCCCGCGACAGCCAAAGCGGGACAGGAAAAAGAAGCTGCGAGCGGCGTGCGGGCCCGGCGGGGGAGTTCCTGTCTGCCGGCGGGCGTGCTAACGTTCCCGCCATGAACACGCCGGCAGGGATGACGGTCTCCGTCGTCCTCGGCTTGGCGCTGTTCGCCCCCGCAGCAGCCGGCCAGAAGGACACTGACAACATTGACAAGCGCGCGCGCCGCGAGCAGGCGCACGAGTTCCTGCTCGGGCAGGGTCGCACCGCGATGCTCATGCTCGTGCAGGCGCCTGCCTGGAACACCGCGGACGCGGGCGATCAGGGGCTGCTGCTGCACGCGCTCCTGGCCAGCGGGATCACTGAGAACGACGCCCGCATCAGCGCCCAGTTCGCAGCCTGGCTGACCCGGGACATCACGGACGACGTGGTGGCGCAATTGGAGCGTGTCTGGATCGCAACGCTGATGCGCGCCGACGCTGCCGAGCTGCGTGGCCTGGTCGACCGGTTGTGCGGCATGCAGGCGGCGGACGGAGCCTTCGCCGAGCCGGCGCGGGGCAAGGGCCCGCCCCCCGAACGCGTGGTCGTGACCGGCCGCGTGCTCGAGGCGCTCGCGGCGGCGGAGCGGCTCGGTGTGCCCGCCGGAGCCAAGGTCTGGAATGCCGCGCTGGACTTCCTGCTCGCGGCGCAGGGCAGCGACGGCGGCATGCCGGCAGGCGGCCGGCGCCCCCATGGCGCCGCCACCGCCCGGGGCCTCGCCGCCCTGCTGGCCGCCGCCGCGCGCACCGCCGAGCCGGCGCGCCGCGACCGGGCGCTGGAAGCAGCGGCCCGGGCCGAGAAGTGGCTGGTGACCGCCTTCCGTCCGGACCGCAATCCGGGTGCGCAGGGCGGCGCATACGAGTGGCTCGGAGCCCTCGAACCCGCCATGGCCCGCGCCTGGCTCGTGCGCTGCGGCGACCACGCGGTCGGCGACGAGGTGTTCACCTTCCTGCAGGGTGCCCAGCTGAGTTCGACCGGTTGGAACGAAGAGCACATGCCGGAGCTGCCATTGCGTTCCACGCAGGGTGGCGGCAGCGCGGCGCCGCGCGCCACTCCGCTGGTGCAGCGCACCGAAGCCGACGTCGCCGACACCGCGTGGGCCGTGCTGTTCCTGGCACGGGCCACGGCGCCGATGGGCTGCGACGAGGCCGTGAGCGCCGCGTACCGTCTGGCCGCCCTCGGCCGCGCGGGGCAAAGGGCCGAGGACACCGACGCGTTCGTCGAACGCGCGCGGCTCGCCACCGTGGCCGTGCTGTCTGCCCTGGTGGACGGCCTGACCGGCGATGCCGTGCTGGTGCGACGCGCCGCGGATGGCGCCCTGCGGACCCGCTCCGGCCAGGACATGGGCTTTGCGCCCCAGGCCGCCCGAGCAGCGAACGCCGCCGCCGTCGCGCGCTGGCGCGCGTGGGCCGGCGTCAAGTGAAGGCGGTCAGGGCGACGCGAAGCGCCCCGGCGGCCCCGCGGCGCTCAGCAAGCAGCCGCACCCGTTCTTCGGCCCGGCGCTCGACTCCGTCCTTGGGAGACACGATCTCTCGCCTCAGTCACGCGTGACGACGTAGACGCAGCTCGGCCAGCCGGCGCCGCCGCCGTCGTCGTCGTGGCACAGGACGAGCCGCGCGCTCGCCGCATCGACGAGTGCTCCGACGCGTTCCTTCGGCGTCACGTGCATCTCCATGATCGCGCTGCCGGGCATCTCGAACGCGCAGTCCCGTCCCGCGTACGGCGCCTGGAACAAGGCAACGCCGCCCGGCCGCAGCACGCGCAGGAACTCCTTGACGTAGCCCTGCGCGAGCTCGGTGCGCATGTGCTGCAACACGAGCAGGGACAGCACGAAGTCGACGCTGGCGCTTGCCACGAACGAGAGGTTCGGGTGCGTGTTGTGCACGTACTCGCAGCGTTCGCCGAAGCGGTTCCGCTGCCGCGCCCCGTCGATCATCGACTCGGCGATGTCGACGCCGATCACGCGGTCGAAGTGGCCGCACGCCGCCTGCGTGAGGCGGCCGAGGCCGCAGCCGAAGTCGAGCGCGAGGCCCTGCTGCCGCGGCAGCCCGAGCGGGCGCAGCTGCTCGACAATCGCCGCGACCAGCGCGCGGCCGTTCGCGAAGAACTCGCCCTCGTCCCACCTGCCGCCGAGCTTGTCGGGTTCGGTCAGGATTGCCCACATGGGGTCGACCCGTCCGAGGATCTCCCAGTTGCGCTGCAGTTCGCGAATGTCCATTGGTAGATCCCTGGGTGCAGTCGAGACCGAGCCGGTCCAGGATAACACGGATGCGATGGCGCCGCGGTTTGCCCGTGTCAGACCGTGCGCGTGGTGCGATCGCGCTGCCGCAAGCACGCGACCCATCTCGCCGCAAGCCGTCCGGTTGTCTATCTTCTCCGGCTCGGTCGCGACGGAGCGGCCCCCCAGATCATGTCCACACCTACTGCTGCCGCAACGCTGCCCCTGCTGTCGCTCGAGAAAGGCCCGAGCTTCGCTTGGAGCTTCGAGGAGACCGACGCCTTCTCGTTCTCGATCCACAACCTTGGCCTGCCCGAGCTCGCCGACCCTGCCGCCCTCGCCACGCTGCGCTACACCGCGGCCGTCTATCAAGACGGCGCGTTCGCGCGGCGCCTCGCGCTCACGCCGTTGCCCGAACCGGTGCCGATCGGTGAGCGTCGCGTGTTCCGATCGCACCTCGGTGTCAGCCTGATCGGCGGCGACTACGACCTCGAATTCGGGCTCGCGCGCGACCGCGGCACGCAGCAGCCGCTGCCGATCCCGGTGCGCGCCGAGCGCGCGACGCTGCGCGTCAAGAACCAGATCATGGACGCGTTCGTCGAGCTGATCAACGCGTGCAACTTCCGCTGCACGTTCTGCCCGCAGTCGACGCTGAAGCGCAAGCAGCGCGCGATGGACTTCGAGCTCGCGACGAAGGTCGTCGGCGACCTCGCGACGATGGGGCATCACCATCCGATCATGGTGCACCTGCTCGGCGAGCCGCTGCTGTATCCGCGCTTCTTCGACTTCGTCGAGATGACGCACGGGATGGGCCAGCGCGTGCACCTGCTGACGAACGGCTCGCGCTTCACCGACAACACGATCGAAGGCATCTTCCGCACGAAGCTCGACGAGCTGCTGATCTCGCTGAACACGCCGGAGAAGGCGCTCTACGAGGCGCAGCGCGGCACGACCATGCCGTACGAGGCCTACATGGCCGGCATCCGCCGCATGGTCGTCGAGGCCGTGCGCCGCGGGCCGCCGCCGAAGGTGCTGATCCAGATCCTCTACGAGCCGACGCGCACCGACCATCCCGACGAGGTCAAGCGCGTCAACGCGCTGTCGAACGAGTGGGCGAACCTCGTCGCGGAGACGAAGGGGTTGCCGCTGAAGCACCCCGACGAGGTCCAGCACTTCACGCCGCCGTTCACGATCGTCAACCTGTGCGACAGCGTCGCGATCCAGTACATGCCCTATCACACGTGGGGCGAAGGCTTCTCGGCGCAGCAGCACTTCTGCTCGTATCCGTGGCGCCAGCTCGCGATCCTCGTCGATGGTCAGGCGACCGCGTGCTGCGTCGACGCCGAAGGCGAGATCTGCCTCGGCAACGCCGAGGAGCAGACCGTCGAGCAGATCTGGGAAGGCCCCGTGCTGACCGAGATGCGCAGGGCATTCTGGAACGAGCTGAAAGCGACCAACCCGCGCTGCGTGCGTTGCCCGATCCGTCACTGGGATCTCGAGAAGGTCTACCGCACGCACAAGATGAAGTAGCGCGCGCATTCCGCAAGGAACACCCTCTCGCGGGTTGGTTTCGGCCGGCCGCGATGCCGCCTTGCCCACTGGCTGAAGCACGGCCGCCTCGGCATAGTGCCCGCGCGCCCTCCATGCCCTCCGTTACCCGCAATATCGGACTCTCCCTCGGCGCCGACATCTGTTGGCCGCTGGCCTTCGAACAGATTCTCGCCGACAGCAAGCTCGAGCTGAAGATCGGCGCGGACGTGATCAAGTTCGCGTGCGAGCGCACGACGATCGAACCGTTCCCGCTCGCGGCCGGCTGCAAATACGACCTCGTGGTCGACCGCCTGACGCACTGGCTCGTGATCCAGCGCGAGTGGATCAAGAAGTCGGTCCTGATGGACGGCCTCTACGTCTACAACAATCCGTGGTCGGTGCAGAGCTTCGAGAAGCACTCGACCTACTGCGCGATGACGGCGCTCGGCATGCCGGTTCCCGAGACGCTGATGGTCCCGCAGAAGCACTACGAGACGAAGGCCGACCTCGAGTACACGCTGAAGACCTACGCTCGGCACTTCGACCTCGGCGCGCTCGGCCAGCGGCTCGGCTATCCCGTGTTCATCAAGCCGTTCGACGGCGGCGGCTGGCAGGGCGTCAGCAAGGCCGACGACGCGACGCAGCTGCGCAGGGCCTACGAAGCGAGCGAGAAGTGGCTCATGCACGTGCAGAAGGCCGTCGCGGGCTTCGACCTGTTCGTGCGCGCGGTCGGCATCGGACCCCAGGTCCGGCTCATGAAGTACGACGCGAGCCAGCCGCTGCACGGCCGCTACCTGACGGACCGCAACTTCTGCAGCAAAGAAGACGAGCAGGTGATGATCGACACCTGCCTCACGATCAACACCTTCTTCGGCTGGGACTTCAACAGCGTCGAGGCGCTGCGCCGCGACGGCGTCTTCCACCCGATCGACTTCGCGAACCCGTGTCCTGACAGCCAGGTCAACTCGATCCACTACCACTGGCCGTGGTACGTGACGAGCAACCTGAAGTGGGCGCTGTTCACGGCCGCGACGAAGCGCCCGATGCGAAAGACTCTCGACTTCGAGCCCTACTACGCGATCGCCCGCAAGAAGGACCTGCCCTACCGCGAGAAGCTGCGCGGCTACGCGAAGATCGCGCGCGAACGGCTGTCGGCCGATGCGTTCGCCGAGTTCTGTAAGACACACATGGGTCCGGTCGAGCAGGCCGCGCGCCAGTGGTTCCGCAGCGAGCGCTGCCGCGACGCCGTGCGCAAGAAGGTCTCGCACATCTACCCGGCCCACGAGGTCGACGAGTTCACGGCGAGGTTCTACGGGCTCGTGCAACAGTCCGTCAGCGACCAGGAGAAGGAGGCACAGAAGTGAGCAAGCACAAGATCACCTGGAAGTCTCCGTCGCTCGGCGGCCGCGAGATCACGTTCGTGCGCTACGGCATCAGCGGCACGCCGCTGCTCTTGTTCCCGACCGCGGGTGGCGACGCCGAGGAGCCCGAGCGTTTCCACCTGATCACCGCGATCGGCGACTTCCTGAAGGACCTGCGCCTCAAGGTCTACGTCGTCGACTCGATCGCGGGACAGGCGTGGCTCAAGGAGTGCAAGACGCTCGAAGAGGCCGCCGCGATGCAGAACCGGTTCGACCGATGCCTCTATCGCGAGGTGGTGCCGGCGATCTGGCGCGACTGCGGCGGCGACCAGGGTCTGATCTGGACCGCGGGTGCCTCGATCGGCGCGTTCAACGCGCTGGCCGCCGTGTGCCGGCACCCCGACGTGTTCGGCAAGGCCTTCTGTCTGAGCGGCACCTACAACATGAACCGCTTCCTGCAGGGGCGCATCAACCGCGACTACCACGAGAGCTCGCCGCTCGATTTCGTGCCGGCGCTCGAAGGCGCGCATCTCGATCTGCTCCGCAAGCGGTTCGTCCTGCTCGCGCACGGCCAGGGTGAGTTCGAGGATCCGCAGCAGAGCTGGAACGTCGAACGCGTGCTCGGCCCCAAGGGCATCCCGAACCGCGTCGACGCGTGGGACAAAACGTGGCGGCACGACTGGGTCACATGGCGCAAGATGCTTCCTCAGTTCCTCGGCGAATTCCTGCCGCAGCGGCAGGCGGCCAACTGACCGGTTCTCTCGCGGAGAACGGTGCTGGAAAGCCGCGGAAGCGGCGGCGCTGGGCGTTCGTGCTGACCGCGCTGTTGCTGGGGCTCGTCGTCGCGGCGATCGCAGTCGAGCTCGCATTCCGCAGCTTCTGGCAGCCGCCGGTCTGGTTCACCGAGCTGCAGCTGGCAGGCATGTATGTCGGGACGCCAGACGGCGACATCGCACTCCAGCCCGGCTACCGCGGAACGCTGCAGGCCGGCGAGGCTGCACCGGTGACCGTCTCGATCAACAGCCTCGGAATGCGCGGCGCGGAGCTCGGCGCCAAGGTCCCGAACGAGCGGCGCGTGCTCGTGGCCGGCGACTCGCTCGTGTTCGGCTACGGCGTCGAGGCGCACGAAGCGCTGCCCGAGAGACTCGCGGCGGCGTTGCAGGCGGGTGGGCTCGAGGCGACGGTCGGCAACGCGGGCGTGCCGGGCTACGGCTGCAGCCATGCGGTCAAGCACATGGCGCGGCTCGACCCGCGGTTTTCGGCTGACGCGTTCGTGCTCTGCGGCTTCCTCGGCAACGACGCGATGGACGAAGTGAGTCCACAGCGCACGGTCTACGCCGGGCTCATGCTGAGTGGGCCGATGGTGCGGCTCGTGCACACGTCGTGGCGCGCGCGGCTCGCGATGCGCTCGCGCACCGCGTTGTGGCTCGAGGCCTGGATCCTGACCTATTGGCCATCGTTGTCGCCGATCATGGATCTGCCCCCGGACCCCGAGGAAGAGCAGCGCAGGGCCGGCATGCCGACCGAGGCACAACAGCACGCGGGGCTCTTCCTCGACGTGATCGACGAGAACAAGACGTGGGCGGCCGGGACGCCACCCGCGATGCCGCGCGTCGCGGCGCGTTTGCGCACCGCCCTGCAGCGCGCGCTCGAGGTCGCAGGCCCGCGGCCCCTCGTCTTTGTCGTGCTGCCCACCGTGTGGCAGGTCGTCGAACAAAAGCGCGTCGCCGAGCTGCAGCGGCTGGGCTTCGCACCGGCCGACTACGAACGCGGCCGCGCGCAGACGCGATGGCTGGCGGTCGCCAAGGACCTCGGAATTCCCGCGTTCGACGCGACGCCGATCCTCGCGGCCGAGCCCGACCCCGAGCAGCTGTTCATCGCCGACGGCGGACATCTCAGCGTGCGCGGCAACGAAGTGGTCGCGAAGTGGCTCGCGACCGAGCTCGCGCCGCTGCTGCGCTGAGCCGGCGCCGCAGTCTTGGCTACATCACTTGTTCACTGCGTGCCGGGGCGCCGTTCGTGCCAGAACCCGACGGTGTCGGCCAGCGGACTCCCAGGGCGGAGCAGGGCGCGTGGGCCTGCTGGGAGTAGCGGGCGGGGACGGGTCTTGTGGGGTGGAACGGGCAGACCAACAGCTGCCGTACGGGCTCGGAAGGGGCGTTGACGCGAGTGCCGGCAAGAGAGATCGTGCCGGGGGATTCCGGGCGGTCCGGAACTGCAGCTGGTTCTTCCCATCCCCCTGTGGCTGGCCGCGGCCAAGTTCTCATCGGAGAGAGATTCTCCAGCAGCAACGGATGCAACTCGAGCCAGCAAACACGAAGGCTGCGGTGACGTGAAGGCGACTTCCGTGCTCGGGAACATCGTCAACTTCCGCGACGTGCAGTTGCTGTTGTCGCGCCTTCCCACGCGCGCGGCGCAACTGGTCAAACGCACGCTGCTTTCAGGGCGAGGACGCACGATCGAGACCTACTCGAGGCCTGTGCGAAACGATCAATGGTGGTCGGTGCCCGCGATTCAGCGCCGGTGGAACACGCTGATCTCCGGCGACCCGGCAGTCGACCACTACTCATGGATCGCCAACAAGCACCTGGGGGCCGGTCTTCGCGGCCTCTCTGTTGGCTGTGGCGAAGGCGCGCGCGAGCTGGCTTGGGCCCGAACCGGCCGCTTCTCGAAGATCCTCGGAGTCGATCTGACTCCGGCTGCGATCGACAGTGCGAGGCGCAACGCGAAGGAAGCCGGGCTCGACTCGGTCGTCGAGTTCCGCGTCGCGGACGTCGCCGACCCGAAGCTGAACGGAGCCGGAGATGAGTCGTTCGACGTGGTCATCGGTGAGCACTCCGTGCACCACATCACACCGCTGCGACGCGTCCTGCTCGCGCTCCGCGATCGCCTCGAACCAGGGGGCCTGTTCCTGCTCAACGAGTTCGTTGGGCCAACGCGGTTCCAATGGACCGCGGAGCAGATGAGAGCGATCAACAGGCTGTTGCCGCTGTTACCTGTTCGGCTTCGTCGAAAGGCCGATGGCCACATCAAGGCGAGGGAGTATCGACCGAGCCTCCTCTACATGGTCCTGAACGATCCGTCGGAGGCAGTCGAGTCCTCGATGATCCTTCCGACCATGAACGAGCTGTTCGAGCAGGTCGAGATCCGGCCCTACGGCGGAACGCTGCTTCACCTGCTGCTGAGCAAGATCGGACACAACTTCGAGGACGGCGATCAGGAGGCGCAGGCGTGGCTGTCCGTGCTCGCGCAGATCGAAGACCGGATGCTGGCGTCGAAGATGCTCGAGCACGACTTCGCGGTGGCGGTGTATCGCAAAGCGAGTTGAGTTTTCATGATGCCCGCGTCCGCCGCGTTGCGCCGATGACGAACTACCGCGTGTCGGGGCGCCGTTCGTACCAGAACTCGAGGCCGGCTCGCGACTTCAGGGCGGCGCGGCCGCGGCGCAGCAGACCCGCGAACATGCGCAGCGTCTCCCACGTCGTGTAGGCGCGCACCTTGCGGCCCGACGTGACGACGCGGTGTCGCACGATGCGGAACCGCCGGCGTCGCGCGATGCCACGCTGCTTGCCGACGCGCTTCAAGGCCTTCGCGAGCTCGATCTCCTCGCCCGCGAAGAACATCTCGTCGAAACCGCCCGCGTCGACGAACGCATCACGCCGGCAGAACAGGAAGCAACCGCCCGTGTACTGGAATAGACGGAACATCACGACGAGCAGCTCGAGCATGACCTTGGCCGTGAACGGGATGCGGCCGTCGAGCTTCACCATGGCGCCGCCGCCGAGAGCACCCTCGCGCAGCACGGCAATCGCCTCGCCGAGTGTCTGCGCGTTGACGAGCGTGTCGGCGTCGACGAAGACGAGGATCGGGGCCGTGGTCGCGCGCGCTCCGGCGTTGCGCGCCGCGGCGATCTGCCGGCACTCGACGTGCACGACCGTGGCTCCGAGCGAGCGCGCGAGCTCACCGGTGCCGTCGGTCGAGGCGTCGTCGACGACCACGACTTCGTGGGCCACTTCGCCGAGCGCCGTGCACGCCGTTTCCAGGGCTGCGAGCGTTGCGCCGAGCTGGTCCACCTCGTTGTGCGCCGGGATCACGAACGCAACGGCCGGTGTGGTCATCCCCATGCGTGCCCGTGTTCGACCACGACGATGCCCGTCTGCGAGACCGCGAACCGCTTCTTGTCGGCGTCCAGGTCGTAACCGATCACGGTGCCGTCGGGCACCTTGTTCCACTTGTCGACGATCACGCGCTTGAGCTTGCAGTGTCTGCCGACCTGGGCGCCGCGCATCACGATGCACTCGTCGAGCTGGCTGTGCTCCTCGACGCGCACGCGGTTGCTGAGCAGCGAGCGCCGCACCTTGGCTCCCGAGACGACGACGCCGGGGCACACGAGCGAGTCCTGCACTTCGGCGCGCCGGCCGTCGCCGGACTCGGAGAACACCGTCTTCGCGGGCGGGTCGTTGTGCCACAGCGTGTAGGTCGGCCAGTCCTGGTCGTAGAGGTTGAGCTTCGGCTTCACGCTGCACAGGTCCATGTTGGCCTCGAAGTAGGCCTCGATCGTGCCGACGTCGCGCCAGTAGGGATCGGGGCTGCCGTCGCGGCCGCGGAAGTAGTGCGCGTAGACGGGCACACTCTCGATCATGCGCGGGATCACGTGCTGGCCGAAGTCGCCGCCCTGGCCCTCTGGCATGTCGTTGTCCTCGCGCAGTCGGCGCACGACTTCGTTCGTCTCGAACACGTAGATGCCCATCGACGCGAGGCAGAAGCCGGGCTCGCCGGGGATCTGCGGCGCGTCGTGTTTCGGCTTCTCGACGAAGCCCCTCACGCGGCCGTCTGCGGCGACCTGCAGGATGCCGAACCGCGGCGCCTCCTCGACCTTGATGCGCACGGCGCCGACCGTCAGGGCAGCGCCGTGCTCCGCGTGCTCGCGGAACATGTCGCGGTAGTCCATCTGGTAGATGTGGTCGCCCGACAGCACGGCGATGTTGGGTGGCGCCCAGTCGCGGATCGTGTGCAGGTTGTGGAAGATCGCATCCGCGGTGCCGCGATACCACTTGCCGACCGAGACGTGATGCGGCGGCGTACACGTGATCCACTGCTCGAGGCGCCGCGGCAGGAAGTTCCAGCCGAACCGGATGTGCTCTTCGAGTGAGCGTGCCTGATACTGCGTCAGCAGATTGATGCGGCGCAGGCCCGAGTGGATGCAGTTGCTGAGCGTGAAGTCGATGATGCGGTAACAGCCGCCGAACGGGACCGCGGGCTTTGCACGCTCTTGCGTCAGCGGCTTCAAGCGACTGCCTTCCCCACCGGCGAGGATGAACGTCAGCGTGCTCTTGAGGTCCAGAGTGACCATGGGGGCTCCAACGAACGCGGCGGTGGAAGGATGCAGCGAGCGGCGGCGTCGCGACAGGGCCTCGTTCCGAATCCGGTCCAGAACGAGCGTTGATACCTCGAGTTGGAGACGTAGGCTTGCACCTGCTGAACTCGATGGCGTCTGCCAGGTCCTCTGCTCGATCCCACGCCCGTGAGGCCGCCGGCGCGAGCACCGTCGTCGAGTGGCTGCTGACGGATGGAGCGGGTGGCTACGCCTGCGGCACTGCGGCCGATCTGCCGACGCGTCGTTACCACGGCTTGTGGATTGCACGCGGGGCCGGGGCGCGTCGGCACCTGATCGTCGCGGGTCTCGACGAACGTCTCGTCGGGCCGGCGGGGGAGACCTTCCTCATGCATGCGCACTGGCGCAGTCTGCCAGCGCCGTCGGCGGCAGAGGCGCAGGTGTCCTTCGTGCATCGGCCGCTGCCGCGGTGGACGTTCCAGACGGCGGACGCCGTGCTCGAACGGACCGTGGCGCTGCAGAAGACAGCGGGCGGGGTGCCGCCGCTGCTGCTCGTGAGGTGGCGCTGTCTGGGCTCGCGGCCGCAGCGTCTGTGTGTGCGCCCGCTGCTCGGGTGGTGCGACGCCGACAAGCTACCGGCTGTCGACCCGCGCTTTCACGGCACCGTGCACGCGCGCGGCGCGAGTTGGGGCTTCCGGCCCGACGACTCGCTGCCAGTGTTGTGGTTGTCCGCCGGCGGCATCGCGGGCTTTCGTCCCGAGCCGGCCTGGTATCGCGATTTCCTCTACGTCATCGACCGCGACCGTGGCTACGACCACGTCGGCAACCGCTGGAGCCCCGGTGTGCTCGAGCTCGACCTCGCTCCCGGCGGCGTGGCCACGGCCGCGTTCTCGCTCGAGCTGCCATGCGAGGATCCGGCGACCGCGTGGGAGGCCGTGGTTGCTGCCGCGGGCGAACGCGCGCGGGCGGCCACCGCGTGCGAGGACGTGCTGCAATCGAGGCTCGAGCTCGGGGCCGACGACTTCCTCTACCGCGCCGGGGACTGGCGGGCCGCGGGTGCACGCCGCGGAGTGCTCGCGGGTTTCCCGTGGTTCGGCGAATGGGGCCGCGACGACTTCATCGCGCTGCCCGGTCTCACGCTGGCGCGCGGCAACCTGGAAGTCTGTGCGGAGGTCCTCGTGGGGGCGCTCCCGTTCCTGCGCCGCGGCCTCTTGCCGAACATCTTTGGCCGCAGCACCGACGACAGCAGCTACGGCAGTTGCGATGCAGCGTTGTGGTTCGCGCTCGCGGTGCAACGCTACGCCAAAGCGGGCGGCGATCGCACGCTCGTGCGCGAACAGTTCGTTCCGGCCCTCTCGAGCATCGCCGACGCCTACCTGGCCGGCACCGACCTCGGGCTCGCGGTCGATGCGGCGGGGCTGTTGTCGGCCGGCGGGCCAAACCTCAACGCAACCTGGATGGACGCGCAGATCGCGACGGGGCCCGTGACGCCGCGCGAGGGACAGCCGGTCGAGATCCAGGCCCTGTGGTATTCACTGCTCGCGTTCTTGACCCAGCAGTCACAGCAGCGGTTCGCCGAGGCGCGCGATCGCTGTGGCGCGGCGTTCGTGGCGGGTCTCTGGCTCGAAGATGGAGCCTACCTCGCCGATCGCCTGCACGAGGGTGTGGCCGATCGCACGGTGCGGCCGAACATGGTGCTCGCGGCGGCCCTGCCGTTGTCACCGCTCACGGCCGCACAGCGTGCCGGCGTCGTGCAGAAGGCGCGCGAGGAGCTCGTGACGCCGCGCGGACTGCGCACGCTGTCGCCGCGCGATCCGGCCTACCGGCCCCGCTACGAAGGTGGGCCGGACGCGCGTGACTCGGCCTACCACCAGGGCACCGTGTGGCCGTGGTTGTCGGGGTTCTACGTCGAGGCGGCGCTGCGCGCGGTGCCCGACGACCGCCTGGCCGAAGAACGCAGGGCGCTCGGTGTGTGGCTCGATGGTTTCCTGCCCGAGCTCGATCGCGCCGGTCTCGATCACGTCAGCGAGGTGTTCGACGCCGAAGAACCGCAGCGGCCGGGAGGCACCTTTGCGCAGGCCTGGAACACCGGCGAGCTGCTGCGCGCGCGGGCGCTCGTGCAGGGTGCAGAGCTGTGATCGACATCGTCTTCTACTTCCAGGTGCACCAGCCCTACCGGCTGCACAAATGGAAGCCGTCCGATCGCATCAAGGGCCTCGACTGCTTCGACGAACCGCTGAACCGGCTCGTGGCCGAACGCGTCGCGAAGCGCTGCTACCTGCCGATGAACAAGGTGCTGCTCGACGCGATCGAGAGCACGGATGGCCAGTTCCGCTGCGCGTTCTCGCTGTCCGGCACCGTGATCGAGCAGCTGCGCGACTGGGTCCCCGACGCGCTCGACAGCTTCGTGCAGCTCGCCGAGACCGGCAACGTCGAGTTCTTGTGCGAAACGAGCCAGCACAGCCTCGCCGCCGTGACCGACCTCGACGAGTTCGCCGACCAGGTGACGCAGCAGCGGGCGACCGTAACCGACTTGTTCGGCGCGCCGACGTCGTTCCGCGACACCGAACTGATTCTCGACAACAAGATCTGCAAGAAGGTCGAGGAGCTCGGTTTCGAGTGCATGCTCGGCGAAGGCGCCGACCGGCTGCTGGGCTGGCGCAGTCCGCAGGTGCCGTATCGGCCCAAGGGCTGCAGCCAGCTCAAGCTGCTGCTGCGCAGCTACTCGCTGTCGGACGACATCGCGTTCCGGTTCTCGAATCGGAAGTGGCCCTCGTTCCCGTTGTTTTCCGATACCTATGCAGGATGGTTGCACGAAGTGCCGCCACCTGCACAGTTCGTCGGCCTGTTCATGGACTACGAGACGTTTGGCGAGCACCAGGGCGAACACACCGGGATCCTCGAGTTCATGCAGCACCTGCCCGAGCAGGTGCTCAGCAAGCCGGGCTTCCGCTTCCGTACGCCGGCCCAGGTCGCCGCGGAGCGGGGCGTCGCCGGCGAGCTCGACATCCAAACACCGGTGTCCTGGGCCGACGTCGAACGCAACCTGTCGGCGTGGCTCGGCAACCCGATGCAGCGCGCCGCGCACGAGGCGATCTATGCGCTGCGCAAGGCCGTGCTCGGCCTCGCCGCGGATCGCCCCGATCTGCTGGCCGCGTGGCGCCGGTTCACGACCTCGGACCACATCTACTACGTCGCGACCAAGCACCACAGCGACGCCGAGGTGCACGACTATTTCAGTCCCTACGATTCGCCGCACGCGGCGTTCGTGAGCCTCATGACAGCCTTCGACCACCTGCGCGCGCAGGTCGTCGAGGCGTTGGAGAAAAGCAAGAAGTGACCATGCCGGAGCGTTCGTTCCAACTGTTCGAGATCAGCTGGGAAGTCTGCAACAAGGTCGGCGGCATCCACACGGTGCTGACGAGCAAGGCCGTGACCGCAGTCGAGCGCTACGGCGACGACTACATCACGGTCGGCCCGCAGTTGCCGGGCGGCACGGGCATGCAGCCACCGTTCGACGAGGAACCCGGCTACGAGGACTTCATGCAGTCGTGCCGCCAGCTCGGTGTGCCGATCCGCATCGGCCGCTGGCGCATCCCGGGCCGACCGCGCTGCATCCTGGTCGGGTTCTCGGGTCTCTACGAGCAGAAGGACGGCATCCTGTCGGGGCTCTGGGAGCGGCACAAGGTCGACTCGATCGCGGGCGACTGGGACTACGTCGAACCCGTGCTGTTCGCGACCGCGGCCGGCATGGTCATCGAGCGCTGGTGGGAGGAGTATCTCGCCCCGTTCCATCGCCGCGCCGTCGTGCAGGCGCACGAGTGGATGACGGGGGCCGCGCTGCTCTACCTGCAGGACCGCATTCCGAGCATCGGCACGGTCTTCACGACGCACGCGACGATGCTCGGCAGGGCGCTCGCATCGCTCGGCATCTCGCCGGATCCGAATGCCGGCGACAAGGGCCTCGGCGGCAAGACGCCCGACGAGCTCGCGCTGATCCACGGCGTGCAGGCCAAACACTCGATCGAAGGCGTCTGTGCGCGCAAGGCCGACGTGTTCACGACCGTGAGCGCCATCACTGCGGCCGAGGCCGAGCTGCTGCATCATCGCAAGGTCGACCCGCTGCTGCCGAACGGCATCGACCTCGACGTCGTCGACGAGCTCGTCGCCGGCGATCGGTCGGCCATGCGGCGCGAGCTCGAACGCGTCGCGCACGCGGTGCTCGGCGAGGACGTCGCCGATGCGGCGTTCCTCGCGCTCGCGGGCCGCTACGAGTTCTACAACAAGGGCATCGAGCTGCTGCTCGACGCCTTGGCCCAGCTCGAGACCAAGGGCGCGCAGGGTAACCACGCGCAGGGCAACGGCACGGGCAAGGCGACGCAGGGCAGCAAGTGGAAGCGACTCGTCGTGTTCCTGCTCGTGCCGGCCGGGAACTCGGGCATGCGCGCCGAGCTGATCGACCGTCTCGCCGGTGGTCCGATCGGCGGGCCGATCGGCCTCTGCACGCACAACCTGTTCGACGAAGAACGCGACCCGATCCACGCGCATTGCAAGCGCCTGGGCATCGACAACAAGCTCGGCAGCCGCGTCAAGGTCGTGCAGATCCCGATCTACCTGCGCCTCGACGACGGTCTGTTCGGGCGCGAGTGCGAGGCGGTGCTCGCGGCGATGAGCCTCGGCGTCTACCCCTCGTTCTACGAGCCGTGGGGTTACACCCCGCAGGAGACTCTCGCGGTCGGCGTGCCGACGATCACGACGGACCTCGCGGGTTTCGGCCGCTGGGCGACGTCGGCGGGGCTCGGTCCTGCCGACGGCATCACGGTGCTGAAGCGCGAACGCGTGCCCTACAAGGAAGTCGTGCAGGCACTCGTCGACGCCATCGAGCGCTTCCTCGCTTCGCCGGGCAACACCGACGAGCTGCGCCAACGCTGCCGGGCTGCCGCGGGTCGCACGGCATGGAAGGACCTCTATGCCTCCTGCGTCGAGGCCTACGACAAGGCGATCCTCGCGGTGCAGCAGCGCAGCACGTCGGGTGTCGTACAGTTCCGCCTGCCGCGTCGCGCGCTGCCCTCGCCGGGCTCCGGCACCACGCCTCGCATGTCGCCGTTCGAAGCGTCGGCGACGTTGCCGCAGAGTCTGCGCGGGCTCGAGCGCCTCGCGCGCAACTACTGGTGGGTGTGGAACGGCGGTCTCGAAGGCCTGTTCGGCGAACTGGCCCCCGGTTTCTCGACCGGCGACCAGAATGCGGTCGCGTTCCTGCAGAGCGTCGGCCTCGAAGCACTCGAGCGGAAGGCCCAGGACCAGGACTACCTGCGCCGGTTGCAGGCCGTGTGCAAACGCTTCGATGCCTACATGGCGCAAGCCGGCGTGCCGATGCCCGTGTCCGACGCGCAGGGTGCGCCGGCGCTCACCGCGCAACACCCGATCGCCTACTTCTCGGCCGAGTATGGCGTGCACCAGTCGCTGCCGATCTACAGCGGCGGTCTCGGCATCCTCGCCGGCGACCACCTGAAGTCCGCGAGCGACCTCGGCGTGCCGCTCGTGGCCGTCGGCCTGTTCTATCGCTTCGGCTACATGGGCCAGCAGCTGTCGAGCGACGGCCAGCAGATCGTCGTCGATCGCGAGAACCGGCCGCAGAAGCTCGCGGTCGAGATGGTACGTGCGCCCGACGGCCGCCCGCTCGAGATCTCGGTGCCGCTGCCGGGGCGCGAGCTGTTCTTGCGCGCGTTCCGCGCCATGGTCGGCCGCGTGCCGCTCTACCTGCTCGATGCGAACCTGCAGCAGAACCGGCCCGAGGATCGCGACATCACGCGCAACCTCTACGGCGGCGACGTCGAGATGCGCATCAGGCAGGAGATCGTGCTGGGCCGCGGTGGCGTGCGGTTGCTGCGCGCGATGGGCATCGGTCCCGCGGTCTATCACATGAACGAAGGGCACGCGGCCTTCCTGACGCTCGAGCGCGTGAGCAGGCTCGTGCGCGGCGAAGGCCTGCCGTTCGAAGCCGCGCGCGAATACGTGTCGGCGACGTCGCTGTTCACGACCCACACGCCGGTACCGGCCGGCCACGACCGCTTCGCCGAGGACCTGATGCGCCGCTACTTCGGCGACGCCGAGGAGTGGGTCGGCCTGCCATGGGATCGCTTCTTCGCGCTCGGGCAGGCGAGCGGGGGCTCGAACGAATTCAACATGACGTATCTGGCGATGAACTTCGCCAGCTTCGTGAACGGCGTCAGCAAGCTGCACGGCGTTGCCTCGCGCAAGCTGTTGCACGCGTTCTGGCCCGGCCTGCTCGAGAACGAGGTCCCGGTCTCCACTGTCACGAACGGCGTGCACCTGGCGACCTGGACCCAGCCCGGCATCAAGCGCCTGCTGCGCAGCGACGACGAGACGCTGCGCCCTGACGACTTCACGAACGCGGGTGCCCTCGACCACGCCCAGCTCTGGCGCGTGCGCCAGGCCAGCAAGAGGGTCATGCTCGACACGGTGCGCACCGCGTTGACGCGCCAGTTCCACGCGCGCGGCGACAGCCCCGTGGTATTGAGTGCGATGCTCGCGGGTCTCGACGAGAAGGCGCTCTATCTCGGTTTCGCGCGCCGGTTCGCGCCCTACAAACGCGCGCACCTGCTGTTCTCGGATCCCGAGCGGCTGCGCAAGATCCTGTCGGACGCCGAGCTACCCGTGCGTGTGCTCGTGGCCGGCAAGGCGCATCCGCGCGATCGCATCGGTCAGGACATCCTGAAGTCGATCGTGCAGATCGCGCGCTCACCAGAGTTCATCGGCCACGTGTTCTTCGTCGAGGACTACGACATGTCGGTCGGCAAGGCGCTCGTGCAGGGAGTCGACGTGTGGGTCAACACGCCGACCCGCATGGAAGAGGCCAGCGGCACTTCGGGCATGAAGGCAGCGGCCAACGGCGTGCTGAACCTCTCGATCGCCGACGGCTGGTGGCCCGAAGCTGCCGACGGCGGCAACGGCTGGACCATCGGCGGCTCGCAGGTCTACGGTAGCCACGAACTGCAGAACCAGGCCGACGCGGCAGCGCTCTACCGGCTGCTCGAAGAGGAGGTCGTGCCGTTCTACTTCACGCGCGACGCCAACGGCCTGCCGACCTCATGGACCGAGATGATGGTGCACGACCTCGAGAGCATCCCGGTCGTGTTCAACTCCGACCGCGTGGTCGCCGACTACCTGCGGCTCGCCTACCTGTCGCTGGCCAGGAACTACTTCATGCTGCAGGCCGAGAAGAAGGTCCCGGCGCTCGAGCGCGCCAAGGACTTCCTGCGCTTGCGCACCGGGTTCGAGAAGTTGCGCATCACGGCGGCCACGACGGTCGAGCTCAGCGATTTCAAGGTCGGCCAGCACCTCGATGTGCACCTCGAGGTCGATCTCGGCGCGCTGCTGCCTTCGGACGTGGTGGCCGAGCTCGTGGTCAGCCATGGCGACGGTTCTGCCCGGCTCGACATCGTCGTGGTGCCCCTCGAGCACCGCGGGGTCGTACGCGGCACCGTGCATGCATTCGACGGCGGGTATCGCGTCGAACACGCGGGTCACTACCAGCACGGCATGCGCGTGCGCGTGGTCGGCAACGGCGGTCACGATGCCAAGGTGCGCGGGCTCGTGTTGTGGGCGTGAAATGGGCCTCGCGGCTGTTTCTCAGTAATCTCCGATCCTGCCATCGACGCCGCCGCTCGTGATGGCGCCGAACGGATTCTGCGGCGGCACGAGCCACACCATCGCCTGCGTGAACAGGTGGAAGTTGACCACGGCCGGGTTGTTCGGGATCACGAAGCTGTAGTTCTTGGTCGCGCCCGTGATGAACCACGGGCCATCGATCAGGTCGATCGTGCTGCGCAGCTGGCAGCCCGGCAAACCCAGGAAGGACAGGTTCAGGATGCCCGGGTCGGCGATGCCGTAGAGGGTGACGCCGAAGAATCCCGTCGCCGGGATGTTGCTCACCGCGAGGTTCCAGCTCGTGTTGGTGATCGGGCGGTTGATTGCGGCGAGCGCGAGCGGCGCGACGTCGGCGCCATACGTGGTGATCGAACCGCTGGCCAGCGTCGCGGAGAGGTCGACGCTGCCGGGGTCGACGGAGGAGCCACCGGGCGAGTAGCCGACGAGGTAGGCGGCGCCGGCGCCGATGGTGGCCGAGCTCGTGGTGGACATCGTCGCGAACGCGAAGACGACCGTGCCCGAGGGGTAGAACTGGAGCTGCCACGTGCTGTCGTCGAGTGGGCCCGTGCCCCCGAAGCTGCGGACGTGGTCCCACGTGAGCACGCTCACGGTCGCGCTCTGTTCGTACTTGATCGAGCCGCCGAGCACGTTGGAGAAGTCGTGCCAGCAACGCCAGCAAGTCACGGGCGCATCGAGGAACTCGCTGACGATCGGTGCCCAGGCGACGCCGTTGCCGAACCCCGCCGACACGAAGCCATTCGAGCAGACCGTGAGGGTGGTCACGGGGCCGTTGTTCGTCGGGAAGGGGCCCATCGCAGTGAGGTGGACCGATACCTCGACGTCGTCACCGACGGCGACCACGGCCGGTGTGCTCGTCGAGCCCACCGGGAGGAAGGCGCCCCCGCTGGTGACGGAATAGCCGCCTCCCGACGGGGTCATCGTGATGCTCGTGTTGCCGAGGTCGAAGCCCGTCGGTGGGACCGGGAAGAGCTCGTAGAACGACGTGTACTTGCTGATGCAGCCGACGCCGAGAGTCGTGTTGGTGGCGAGCACCGTGCCGGGGCCTGCCGGGCAATACTGCACGCGACCGATCCACGGGCGGCCGGCCGTCGGCAGGCCGAAGGTGGTGCCGAACGGGTAGGCCTTGCCGACACCACATCGCACCAGCAGGTCGACATTCGACGCGATCACGGCGCCGACCTGGCCGACACCATTCGTGTATGCGACGTTCGGCGAGGGAGCATCGCACGTGATGTAGAACGCCTGGGTCGCACCTGGCCCGATCGCAACGCCGATGGGGATCGCGACCGGGTCGATCGCAGGAAAGGCGCTGTGCACCACTGAGGGGTTCGAACCGACGAGAGTCCACGCGGCCGGAGTGGACTCGAATCCGTTCCAGGTGCCGGCCTTCGTGTAGACGAACATGCTCGACGTGCCGGGCACGCCAAAGGCCTGGTCGAAGCTGCCGATCGTGATGCCGCTGGCGGAGGTGTTCACGATGTCGAACATCGTCCCATCGTTGCTGTTGCCGCCCGCCGAGGTCGATGTGACGGTGAAACACTGGCCCACGGCCGATCCGGCCGTGAGCGTCGCGAGAAACGAGCAGAGCAAGGAGGTTGGCACGGTGCGGGTCAGGGTGCGGTGCAAGCGGGATCGCCTTTCCCTGCAATCAGTCAATCAGTCTGCGGCAATCAGCATCGTCGACGGCGTCAGTAATCGCCGATCATGCCTTCGATGCCACCGCTCGTGATGGCGCCAAACGGGTTCAGCGCCGGCAGCGTCCAGACGATGGCCTGGGTGAACAGGTGGAAATTGAGGACAGACGGGCTGTTCGGGACCGCGAAGCTGTAGTTCTTGGTCGGGCCGGAGGGAAACCACGGGCCATCGAGCGCGTCGAGCGTGCTGCGCAACTGGCAGCCGGGCATGCCGAGGAAGAACAGGTCCGGGATGCCCGGGTCGGCAATGCCGTAGATGCTGATGCCGAAGACTCCGGTCGCCGGGATGTTGCTCACCGCGAGCGTCCAGTTCGTGTTCGTGATCGGACGGTTCGTTGCAGCGAGCGTCAGCGGCAGGCCATCGGTGGCATGCGTGGTGATGCTGGCACCGAGTGTCGCCGAGAGGTCGACGCTGCCGGGGTCGATGGAGTTGCCGCCGGGCGAATAGCCGACGAGGTAGCCGGTGCCCGAGGTGTTCGTCGTGGACATCGTCGCAAAGGCGAAGGTGACTGCGCCCGAGGGGTAGAACTGCAACTGGAACGTGCTGTCGTCCAGCGGCCCGGTGCCGTTCCATTGGCGGACGTTGTCCCACGTGATCACGCTCACCGTTGCGCTCTCCTCGAACTTGACGGAGCCGCCGAGCTGGTTCGAGAAGTCGTGCCACACACGCCAGCAATGCTGTGACGAGTTGAGGAACTCGGGGACGGTTGGCGACCAGTTGATGCCGTTGCCGCTGCCAGTCGACACGAATCCGTTCGAACAGACCGTGAGGCTGGTCGCGGGGCCCGTCGCCGTCGGGAAGGGGCCCATCGCTGTGAGGGTGACCGTCTGCTCGACATCGTCGCCGACAGCGATCACCAGCGGAGTGCTCGTCGCGCCCACGGGGATGAAAGCTCCCCCTGTGCCGACGACGTAGCCGCCGCCGCCCGCCGGCGTCATCGTGAAGCTCGTGTTGCCGAGGTCGAAGCCCGTCGGGGGGTCGGGGAAGTTCTCGTAGAACGAGGCGTAGCTGCTGCCGCAGCCGGCGCCGAGCGTCGTGTTGGTCGCGAACACGGTGCCGACGATGATCGGACAGTAGTTGATGCGGCCATGCCACAGCCGGCCCTGCGTCGGCAGACCGAAGGAAGCGGCGAATGGGTAGGCCTTGCCGATGCCGCCGAGCACCTGGAGGTCGGAATTCGAGGCGATGATCGCGCCGACCTGGACGCCGATGCCGCTGGTGTACTCGATGCTGCTCAGGGTGTCGGTCGTGATGTAGAAAGCCTGCGTCGCCCCTTGCGGGATGGTGACGTTGATCGGCAGCGGGATCGGGTCGAGCGTCGGTGCTGTGCCGTGCGTTGTCACGACGGGCCCACCGACGAGGGTCCATGCGGCTGGTGTGTTCTCGAAACCGCTCCACGTGCCGGTCTTCGTGTAGACGTACACGTTGCTCGAACCGGCCGCGTGGAAACACTGGTCGAAGCTGCCGATGCTGATGCTCGTGGCGGCGACGTTCACGACGTCGAACATCGAGCCGTGCTGCGAGTTGCCCCCCGGTGTCGGCGTAGCCAAGGAGGCGCACTGGCCGACGGCCGAGCCGGCGACGAGAGTCGAGAGAACGAACGAGCGTAGAGTTCTTGGCATGGTGGGTTGCAGGGACGCGGACAGACCGGATCAGCCTACCAGGATCGCTGCGCCGTCGAGTGTCCCAGGGGAGTGCACCCTGCGGCGATTGCAGCGTGCGACGCCGATTACTCTCTGCCGAGTTGCATAGGGCGTTGGCGCGCGCCGAGTTGCTTCGTGTTCGCGCGCGCGTCGGATGTAGAAGCCCGAACTCGCGGTAGCGTTGTTCGCCATGGGCGCATCCGGCACCGCGTTTCACGTCGGCACGAGCGGCTTCAGCTACGACGAGTGGCGACCGAGCTTCTACCCCGACGACCTCGGCAAGGATGCGATGCTCTCGTTCTACGCCGAGCGTCTGCCGGCCGTCG
>DASRJH010000242.1:0-20715 GCA_035649575.1 Planctomycetota bacterium | reverse complement strand
GAGACACGAATCACCCGGTACGAAGCCGTGCGCGTAACCACCCTCGCGAGCACGGCCGACGCCGCGCGTCGGCACCGGCACGAGCCGCGGGATCACGTCGTCGGTGCGCACGGTCTCGTAGCTCTCGTAGCGGAACAGGTGCACCGAGGCGGTCCGTGGTTCGACGTCGATCTGCAAATTGCCGCGGCCGAGCAGTTCGCTGCGGTGTTTTCCCCCGGTGTCGTGATACTCGACTGCCGCGCGGAACGCGGCCGCCGCGGCGCCGTCGGCACGCGCGGTGGCCTCGCGCCAGCGGCTCAGGAAGAAGCTCGCGCGCTCGGCCTCGGTGACGGCGCTCGGGCCGCCCCATTCCTGCTCGAGACGCGCTGCGCGGTCGAGTGCCTCCTGGGCCCGGATCAGCAGCTGCAGCGATTCCTGCTCCATGCCGCGCAGCCTGCGCTCGCGCGCGGCCAGCGCCGCACGCTCCGTTGCCTCGGCATACGTGTCGAAGGCCTTGGGCCGCGTGGCCGCAATCTCGCGCCGCTCCTGATCGATCCGTTCCTGGAGTTGCGTGTAGGTCGCCTGCGCAGCTCGCGACTCGACGCGGGCGGCTTCCGCGGCCGCGGACGCCTGCTGGCGCCTTGCGTCGTTGGCTGCCGTCGCCCGTTCCTGCTCGACCCTCGTCTTGAGCTCTCGCGCGCGCAACGACTCCGGATCGCGTTCGAGCGCACGCGCCACCGCGGCCAGTGCAGCATCGAAGTCCTCGGTGGCCCGCTTCCGGTCGGCCAGCTGCAGGTTGTCCTCGACGGCCGCACGCCGGTTCCACTCCGCGAGCAGCAAGGCGCCGCCACCGAGCACGACTGCGAGCACGCCGCTCAGCAGGCTGGCCGCGCGGCCCGGGTGACGGCGCGACCACTTGACGACGCGCTGTAGCGGTCCCGCGGCCCGCGCCTTGATCGGCTCGAACGAGCGCACGCGCCGCAGGTCGTCGGCGAACTGCTCCGCGGTCGCGTAGCGCTTCGCGGGCTCGCGGTCCATCGCGACCTCGATCACGGTGCGCAGGTCGTGGGGGATGCGCGGGTTCAGCTTGCGGCAGTTGCTGAGGCTGCCGGCCAGGATCTTGTGGAACAGCTGGTCCCAGCTCGGCGCGTCGTAGGGCCGCTTCATCGTCAGGCACTCGAACAGCGTCACGCCGAGCGCGTAGACATCGGCGCGGCGGTCGACGCCGCCGCGTTCCGCGACTATCTGCTCGGGCGCGAGGTAGGCCGGCGTGCCCATGATCTGGCCCGATTGCGTGAGCCCCGCCCCTTCGCTGCCGACATCGCGCGCGAGGCCGAAGTCGAGCAGCACGGGGTCGCCGTCGGGAGTCACCATGATGTTGGCGGGCTTGATGTCGCGGTGCACGAGACCGACCTCGTGTGCTTGGTGCAGTGCCCGCGCGGCGCGCTCGATGAGGCGCATGAGATCCTGCAGCTCGCCCTTGGTGGTCGTGCCACGGAACGAGATCGTGTCCGTCGACTTGGGTTTGTCCTGTTCGCCGCGCGATTGCACGAGCAGGTCCGCGAGCGTCACACCGCGCACGAACTGCATCGCGATGAACGGCACGCCGTCGACCTCGCCGACTTCGTAGACGCCGCAGATGCCCGGATGCTGGATCTTCGAAGTCATCGCGGCTTCCTTCTGGAACCGCGAACGCGCCTCCGCCGAACGCGCGCCGACGGTCGTCAACATCTTGAGCGCGACCTGCCGGCGCAACCTCGTGTCTTCGGCCAGGTGCACGACACCCTGCGCGCCGCGGCCGAGTTCCTTGAGCAGCTCGTAGTGCCCGAACTGGCGACCTGGTTCGCCCGGTGACCCCGGGGCTGGTTGCTGCGGTGGCATGTGGAACGCGCCGGCAGGCTAACGGATCGGCGCTCGCTGCGCCCCTTCCGAGTCGCGGCTGGGCAGTTGCGTCATCGGCCAGCGCGCTTGCCCCCCGTGTCCCACTGGCACGCATGAGATCCACACCAGACGCCATCGCCGCATGGCGCACCCGAGCTACACTGACTCGCGAACTGGGCATCACGGAGGCATCATGAAGACCGACATCCGGAAGATTCTTGACCTGCTCGAAGAGGACGACTTTCCCTATCCTGTCGCCATCTTCCCCGACCACGACTGCGACCTAGGGCCGATCACGTCCGTGAACGCGTTCGACGTCCCGGCAGAAGCGCTCCTCGGCGTGTCCGAGCGCATCACCGAACTCCTCTGGCCGGTCGAGATGCAACCGATGATCCTCGCTGGCGCGAACTACGACTTCGATTCCGCCAACCAGCGAGCCGAATTGCCCGAGGACACGGTGTGGTACCAACCGCGGCAAACGCACGCGCAGTCGTGCTGAGCTACCCGAGATCCTTCAGGCTCTGTTCGACGCCCGCGAGCTGCTGCCGCAGACCTTCGAGGTTGGCGCGCTCCTTCTGGATCACCTGGGGCGGGGCCTTCGCGGCGAAACCCTCGTTGCCGAGCTTCCTCTCGATGCTGCCGATCTGGCCGCACAGCTTCTCGACCTGCTGTTCGAGCTTCGCCTTCTCCTTGGCGAGGTCGACGACGCCGAGCAGGAACGCCTTGCTGTGGCCGTGCACGACGGTCGCCGCATCGGCGGTGCGCTGCACGTTGCCGCCGATCGTGACCTCGGACAAGCCGGACATGTGGGACAGCAGCGCGCTGACCGCGTGCAGCACCTTCGCCGGATCACCCTCGGCCTGGAACCGCAAAGCGAGGCGGTTGCGCGGTGGCACCTGATGGCGCGCGCGAGCCTCGCGCAGCAGGACACACCACTGCTGCATGGTCGCGATCTGCTGCTCGACATCGGCGTTGCGCCATGCTGCGTTGCCGCTCGGCCACTGCGCATGCACGAGCTGGGCGCTCGGCGCGAGCTCGCGGTCGATGCCGCGGGCCGGCGCGAGCTCGCAGAGCGTCGCCCACAGCGTCTCGGTCAGGAACGGCACGAACGGGTGCAACAGGCGCAGCGTCTGGTCGAGCACGGCCGCGAGCACTTGCTTCGCGGTCGCCGCAGACGCGGCATCGGCGCCTTCCTTGAAGCGCGGCTTCAGCATCTCGAGATACCAGTCGCAGAGCTCGTTCCAGAAGAAGTCGCGCGCCGCGGCGAGCGCGGCCGAAGGGTTGTAGGCGGCGAGGCTCTTCTGCACGGTCTCGATCGCGTTCTGCAAGCGCGACAGGATCCAGCGGTCCTCGATCGGCAGCGTCGCGATGGCGAGCGCGTGGAACGAGGTGCCCTCGAGGTTCAGGAACGCGAAGCGCGCCGCGTTGAACAGCTTGTTGCAGAAGTTGGCGCCGACGACGAAGCGGTCGCTCGTCGCCACGGCCGGCTTGATGCCCTGGGCCGCGTACTGGCCGACCATGTCGACGACCTGCTTCGTCACCGGATCGACGAAGGTGCCCATGTAGGGGCCAGGTTTCGCCGTGGCCAGGTCGATCAGCTGTTCGGGCTCGCCGGGCTTCGTGAACGGCGAGATCGCCTGCACGGGCAGCCGCACGTCCTGCGTGCCGGTCTGCAGCTCGCAGATCACGTAGCGCAGCGCGTCGGCGCCGTAGCGGCCGATGATGTCGAGCGGGTCGATGCCGTTGCCCTTGCTCTTCGACATGCGTTCGCCCTTGCCGTCGAGGATCGTCGCATGCAGGAACACGTTCGCGAACGGCACGTCGCCGAGGTTGTAGAGACCCGACATCACCATGCGCGCGACCCACAGCGTGATGATGTCGCGGCCCGTGGCGAGGCACGAACCCGGGTAGTAGTAGCTCAGCGCGTCGGCCTTTCCCGGGCTCGCCGCGAGGCTGGTCTGACCCGCGTCGACGCGCGCCGTCGCCGGGTCGGGCCAGCCGAGCGTGCTGTGTGGCCACAGCGCCGAGCTGAACCACGTGTCGAGCACGTCGGGGTCGGGCCGCAGGTTCGCACTCTGGAACGCCGGACCGACCGCGTCGTCGCTCTGCGGGTCGCGGAAACAGATCTGCACCTCGACGCTCGCAGGAGCCTTCGGACCCTGCAGCTGCGCGAACGCCTGCTGCGGCTGGAGCCGCGTGCCGTCGGGGAGCAGGATCCAGGCGCACGCGTCGTCGCGCTGCAACCAGCCGGCGAGGATCGGCTGCGACCGCAGCAGGTGTGGGACCGGCATCTCGCCGCGCCAGACCGGAATGCGGTGACCCCACCAGAGCTGGCGGCTGATGCACCAGTCGCGCTTCTCGACGAGCCACTGGTCGTACATCTTGCGGTAGCGCTCCTCGTCCGGATGGAACCGCACCCTCTGACGAGGCGTGCCGTCGCGCAACGGCGGCAGCGTGCCGGCCGCGGCGTCCAGCGCCGCTTGCGCGAGACCGGGCCGGCGGAACTCCTTCGCGGTGCCGCGCCCCATCACGACGCCGCCCTCGACGTCGGCCATGCGCACGAACCACTGCTTGCTCAGGAACGGCTCGACGATCGTCTTGCTGCGGTCGCTGTGGTCGATGTCGATCGCGCGGTCCTCGATGCGCTCGACGAGACCGAGCTTCTCGAGGTCCGCCATCACGTTGCCGCGCGCCTTGAAACGGTCCTGGCCGCAGTAGGGGCCGCCGAGCTCGTTGATCGTGCCGTCGGTGTTCAGCACGTTGATCGCGCCGATCTCGGGGTGGCGTTGCCAGACCTGGTAGTCGTTCGGGTCGTGCGCGGGCGTGACCTTCACGCAGCCGGTGCCGAGCGTCGGGTCGGCCCAGTCGTCGAGGATCAGCGGGATCGGGCGCCTCAGCAGCGGCAGCACGACCTTGCGCCCCGCTCTGGCCATCGCGGCGATTCGCACCAGCAGCGGCAGCACATCGCGTTCGCGGGCCAGCAGCCGGTCGAGCTCCTGCTGCGCCGATTCGCGCTCCTTGTCCGGCGCTGCAGCCAGCTTCTCGCGTTGGGCCGCGATCGCAGCTCGCATCGCACGCGCCGGATCAGGGGGCACGGCAACGGCCGTGTCGCCGAGCATCGTCTCGGGCCGCGTCGTCGCGACGAGCACGTGCGCCGGCTCGCCCGGCACCGCGTCGAGCACGGGGTAGCGCAGGTGGTAGAACTTTCCCTGCACCGTCTCCTTGTAGAGCTCGTCGTCGGCGACGGCGGTCTGCAGCGCGCAGTCCCAGTTGACGAGCCGGTTGCCGCGGAAGATCAGGCCGTCCTTGAACATCGCGAAGAACGTGTGCCTCACGGCGCGCGCGCAGACGTCGTCCATCGTGAAGCGCGCGCGGTCCCAGTCGCACGAGCAGCCCATGGCCTGCTGCTGCGCGCCGATGCGCTTCTTGCTCTGCGCGGCCCAGTCGTGGATGCGCTGCACGAGTCCGTCGCGGCCGACGTCGTGCCGCGTCTTGCCCTCGAGCTCCTTGAGGCGCTTCTCGACCACGGCCTGCGTGGCGATGCCGGCGTGGTCGGTGCCGGCCTGCCACAGCGTGTTGTCGCCCTGCATGCGGTGCCAGCGCACGAGCAGGTCCTGCATCACGTTGTCCATCGCGTGGCCCATGTGCAGGGCGCCCGTGACGTTCGGCAGCGGCATCATGACGACGTAGCGGTTCTCGCGGCCGTCGGGGCCGGCGGCGAACGCCTTGCTCGCGAGCCAGCGCTTGCTCACCAGCGGCTCGAGCGTCTGCGGGTCGTATTTCGTGGGCAGTTCGGTGCTCATCGGGGCGAGGAGTCTAGGTGCTCGTCAGGTCCCGCGCACGCACCGAGCCGGTCGCGCCGCCGGCCCGTAGCATGACGCGGCAACCGAAACGATGAACTGGCTCGCTCATCTGCGCCTGGCTCCGAGAGCCCCGTTGTTGCGGCTCGGCAACCTCTGCGGCGACTTCGTGCGCGGCGTCGACCTCGGCTCGCTGCATCCCGAGCTGCAGCGCGGCATCGCGCAGCACCGTGCGATCGACCACTTCGCGGACGCGCACCGGCTCGTGCGCCGGAGCCGCGACCGGCTCGATCCGGGCTTCGGCCGGTTCTCGGGTGTCTTGATCGACGTCTTCTACGATCACTTCCTCGCGCGCGATTGGCGGGTGCACGGTGACGGCGGCACGTTGGCCGAGTTCGCGGCGATGGTGCACTCGCTGCTCGATGCACACGCGCCGCTGCTGCCCTGGCGCCTGCAGCAGATCACGCCGTGGATGCGACAGCATGCATGGCTGGTCTCGTATGCCCACGTCGGCGGAATCGACGCGGTGTTGCAGCGCATGGCGAACCGCGTCCAGCGCACGACGCCGCTCGGCCAGGGGGCCGCACAGTTGCGCGCGCACTACGACGAGCTGGGCCGCGACTTCGCGGCGTTCTGGCCCGAGCTCGAGACCTTCGCGGCGACGCTGCACGAGCCGTTCGGTTCAGAAGCGCAGTGAAGCGAAGCGAAGGTTGTCGCGAGCGCGCGCCTTTGTCATGCTGGTTCCATGCCGGCGAAGTCCGTGACGATCTACAGCGATGGCGCCTGCCTCGGCAACCCGGGGCCCGGTGGGTATGGCACCGTGCTGCTGTTCGGGACGCATCGCAAGGAGCTGTCCGCGGGCTTCCGCCGCACGACGAACAACCGCATGGAGCTGCTCGGCGCGATCGTCGGGCTCGAGGCGCTGAAGCAGCCGTGCAAGGTCGACATGTGGTCCGACTCGCAGTACCTCGTGCACGCGCTGACGAAGGGTTGGCTCGACGGCTGGCAGAAGCGCGGGTGGCGCACCGCGAGCAAGGAGCCCGTCAAGAACCAGGACCTGTGGCAGCGCCTGCTGCGCGCCATGGAACCTCACACGATCGAGTGGCACTGGGTTCGCGGGCACACGGGCAACGTCGAGAACGAACGCTGCGATGAACTCGCCGTCGCCGCCGCGAACGGCAGCGACCTGCTCGAGGACGAGGGGTGCCCAGCCGAGTAGTGGAGCGGGCAGACTCGAGCATTCTGGAGGCGAGAACGGTCCGGGGACCTGTCGGCGACGCGGCTCACGAGTAGACTGGGTCGAGACTCAAAGTCTCTGCGCGATGGCGCGGACTCATCGTCGAACAGAGACCGGCACATCGAATCCCCTTCGGCCCGGACAGTCCTTCGCCTTGCAGGGGTTGAGGAGCCACCATGCTCGCAGCTCGAAAGAAAGTGACGCGCCCCGCGGTGGCGCGATCGTTCCTGTTCGTCGGTTTCGCGTGCGCGTTCGTCGCGGCGACGGTGCAGGCCCAAGGGCACCTGGTCTCCTGGGGTGCAATGGTGACCGACAGCCGGTTGCACGCGGAGTCATTCGTTGACGTGGCAGCCGGCGGCGGACACACCGTGGCGCGCCGCAGCAACGGCAGCGTCGTGGCCTGGGGATGGAACGACGCCGGCCAGTGCAACGTGCCGGCACTGCCGCCGGGTCTCACCTACGTCGAAGTGGCGGCTGGGAGTGGCCGGAACTCCTCGCACACCGTGGCGCGTCGCAGCGATGGCAGCGTCGTGGCGTGGGGCTACAACAACGGCGGCCAGTGCAACGTTCCAGCGCTGCCGCCGGGTCTCACCTACGTCGAAGTGGCGGCTGGGGGTGACCTGTTGAACCGCGCTCACACCGTGGCGCGTCGCAGCGACGGCAGCGTCGTGGCCTGGGGCGACGACTACTATGGCCAGTGCAACGTACCGGCACTGCCGCCGGGGCTCACGTATGTCGAGGTGGCGGCAGGCGCGGGACATACCGTGGCGCGTCGCAGCGACGGCAGCGTCGTGGCCTGGGGAAGCAACAGCGGCGGCGAGTGCAACGTGCCTGTACCGCCGCCCGGCCTCACCTATGTCGAGGTGGCGGCAGGCGCCCAATACACCGTGGCGCGCCGCAGTGACGGCAGCGTCGTGGGGTGGGGCGGCTACGGCTGGGCCGCGCTCATCAACGTGCCGGCACTGCCGCCGGGCCTCACCTATGTCGAGGTGGCGGCTGGTGAGTCGCACATCGTGGCGCGCCGCAGCGACGGCAGCGTCGTTGCTTGGGGCGACAACGCCTACGGGCAGTGCAGCGTGCCGCCACTTCCACCAGGGCTCACCTACGTCCAAGTGACGGCAGGTAGCGGGCCCACCCCAGGCTCGTTCACCAGTTCTGGCGGTCACACCGTGGCGCGTCGCAGCGACGGCAGCGTCGTGGCGTGGGGCAGCAACCGTTACGGCCAGTGCAACGTGCCGGTACTGCCCCCGGGGCTCACGTATGTCGAGGTGGCGGCGAGTAGCCTGCAGTCGAACTACCTCGAATCACACACCGTGGCGCGTCGTAGCGACGGGAGCGTGGTGGCCTGGGGCCAGAACTACTCTGGCCAGTGCAATGTGCCGGCACTGGCTCCGGGCCTCACCTATGTCGAGGTGGCGGCCGGTACGGGGCACACCGTGGCGCGCCGTAGCGACGGGAGCGTGGTGGCCTGGGGCTGGAACTACTCTGGCCAGTGCAACGTCCCGACACTGGCGCCTGGCCTCACCTATGTCGAGGTGGCGGCGGGCTGGCAACACACCGTGGCGCGCCGCAGCGACGGCAGCGTCGTGGCTTGGGGAGACAACAGCTACGCGCAGTGCAACGTGCCTGCGCTTCCGCCGGGGTTCACCTACGTCGAGGTTGCGGCGGGCTTCTACCACACCGTGGCGCGCCGCAGCGATGGCAGCGTGGTGGCCTGGGGATCTAATCAGTACGGCCAGTGCAACGTGCCGGCACTGCCGCCAGCCGTCACCTATGTCGAGGTGTCGGCAGGCAGCGGCCACAGCGTGGCGCGTCGCAGCGACGGCAGCGTTGTCACCTGGCCAAGTTTCGTTCCATTCTCCGTGCCGGCACTGCCGCCGGGGCTCACCTACGTCGGGGTGTCGGCGGGCTGGCAACACACCGTGGCGCGCCGCAGCGACGGCAGCGTCGTGGCCTGGGGCTCCAGTTTCGTCGGCGAGTGCAATGTGCCTGCATTGCCGCCCGGCATGACATTCTCGCGCGTGTTCGCCGGCGAGCGCGTGACTTTCGGTCTCATCCAGCCAGGCGGCTTCAACACGTTCGCGGTTGGCTGCCCGGGCAGCGCCGGCGTGACCCACCTCGACGCCGCACCCCCGCGCGTTGGAACCACCGCGCAGATCGCGATGCAACCGCTGCCGATGGACACGGCCGTGCTGGTCTTCGGCTTCAGCAACACGACCTCCACGTTGGGTCCGCTGCCGCTGGACCTGACCGCCATCGGCATGCCCGGCTGCTTCGCGCGCGTGTCGCTGGACGTCACGGCAGTCGTGCTCGGCTCGGGCGGTACTGGCAGCTACCCGTTGGTGGTCCCGAACCTGCCCGCGCTTGCAGGATTCATCCTGCACTGCCAGGCGATCGTGTTCGACGCCGCGGCCAACCCCGCCGGTCTCGTGATGTCCGACGCGGCCACGCTGGTCGTCGGGCCGTAGCCGCGCAGCACGCGACCGAGCCCTTCAGCGCACGCGCACGAGCCGGTGGCGCGGCAGCGCGTGCGTGAGCAGATGCGGCTCGAGCTCACCGAGGAAACGATGGCCGTCGACGTAGTAGCCGGCCGTGGGGCGCAGGCCCGGCACGCGCGCGCAGAACCACTGGTTGATGACCTCGACCATGAGCTCGCGCAGATACTTGGCGAAGCAACTCGCGAGCGCGGTCGGGAACGCGCGGTCCTCGCCGCGTTCGGCGAACGTGATCCTCACCGTTCCGGCGGCCGTCAGCAGGCGATAGCAGGAGACCGCGGGCTCCTCGCTCACGACCTCGACGCCCGCATCAGGGCACAATCGCCGCAGGTCGGCCCCGTAGTGCATGCGGCCGCCGCAGCGGTCGGCGACGAGGTGGCCGCTCGAGCCGGCCTCGAACCTCGTCGGCAACCGCAGCAGGATGCGCCCGATCACCTCGGCGTAGGCGTGGAAGTGCGCGCGGCTCTTGTTGTCGGTGTCGGCGATGAGCCCGTTCCACTCTTCGACGTCGACCGGCCGCACCGCGATGTCGAGCAGCGACACCGAGCCCTTCCTCAGCGCGCGCGCGACGAGCTCGGCCTGCAGGCGCACCCAGTCGGCGTCGGCTGCGCGCGGCAGGCGCAGGCCCAGGTCCTCGTACCAGGGGCAGCGCTGCAACAGCTCGCAATCGGCGCCGAGTTGCCGGAGCCAGTGCCCGAGGTCCGGTGGCAGGTCGCCGTGCAAGGCCGTCCAGAACACGAGCGCCGTCTCCTCGAGATGCAGCAGGCCGTGCGGGCCCTGGTTCACCTTCTTGCTGTCGGCGACGCGCACCTTGCGCTTGCTCTGCGTCTTGCGGCTCACGTGGCGCTGCAACAGCTTCCACGGATCGACACCCTCGGGTCCCGCCATCGCGACGCCGGCGACCACGAGCGGCCCGAGGATGGGGCCCAGTCCCGCTTCGTCGACGCCCGCGAGGAAGTTCACGGCAGCACGACACCGCACGGCAGGGCAGCGGTCAAGCTTCGTTGTCACCGCGAGTTCGAGGGCGGGTCGTGATCGGGCCGGGCTCGTGCCGATAGGGGAAGCCCATGGAAGTGCTGCTCATCGAGAAGGACCCTCTGGTGCGCGACCAGGTCAAGGTCGGGCTGCAACAGGTGGCCGACATCCACGTCACGGTCGGCGTCGGGTATGCCGGCATCAACGAGGTCCGCAGCAAGCACTTCGACTGTGTGATGCTCGGGGTCGACCCGCGCCAGAAGGACACGGTGAAGCTGTTGCATCACCTGCGCTCGATCGACACCAAGACCGAGCTCTTCGTGTTGACGGCGCCGAAGAACGTGCGCGACATGGGGCACGACAAGACCAAGTACAACATCCACTCGTTCCTGCTGACGCCGATCCAGCCCAAGGAGCTGTTCGGCCTGCTCGGTCGCATGCTCGAGCGCCACGCGGAGGCCGCGCGCAAGCAGCAGACCCGGCGTGGCACGCCCGCGCCATCATCCCGCCGCTGACGGCCAGCGCGCTGCGCGGCTGACTTCTGCTTGCCAGGCCCGCGGCAACGCGGTTCTCTTCTGGCGGCATGACCGATCCGCAGCCCCTTGCCTCGCCGCGACCGCGCACCGACGTCTGGCTCGAGTCGCGCTATCGCAAGCTGCGACGCGGCCTGCCGCAGACGATCTTCTTCTGCCCTCGCTGCAAGGGCCACCGCCTGCAGCGCCGAGGCTGCGAGCAGTGCGGCGGCTACGGCAAGTTGACCAGGGAATCGGTGCAGGAGCTGATCGCGCGGCGGCTGCTGCCCGCGATGCAGGCCAAGGCGGGGCGCTTTCACGGCGCGGGCCGCGAGGACGTCGACGTGCTGATGCTCGGGCGTGGCCGCCCGTTCGTGTTCGAGGTCATCGGGGCGCGCTGCCCCGAGGTCGACCTCGAGGCGCTGCGGCTCGAGATCGTGGCGCGCGCCGAGGGCGCGATCGAGCTGGAACCGTTCACGAAGGTGCGGCGCCAGCGCATCGCGTACTGGAAGGAGACGCACTTCGAGAAGGTCTACCGCGCCGAGATCGCGGTCGCGCAGCTGCCCGACTCGGAGCGTCTGGCTGCGGCCGCGAAGTTCCAGGGCGAGATCGTGCAGCGCACGCCGCAGCGCGTCGCCTATCGGCGCGCCGACCTCGACCGCTCGCGGCGGTTGCGTGTGCTCGGCCTGCTGCCGCTGCGCGAGAGCGTGCTGGAGGTGCGGATCCTGTGCGAGCACGGCACCTACGTGAAGGAATGGATCTCGGGTGACGAAGGCCGCACGCGGCCGTCGCTGCAGGAGCTGCTCGGGGTCGGCTGCCAGTGCAGCCTGCTCGACGTCGAGGAGATCCTGACCGACGACGTGCCCGGGCCGCGTCTCGCTGCGGCGTCTTCGCCGATGGAGCCGTGATGGCGCCCGAGCCGCTGCCACACCTTCCGCTGCTGCGGCTGCACTGCAGCCGGAACGACCTGTTGCGGCGATTGCTCGAACGGCAGCCCGCATGGGGCCACATCGGACCGGGGCAGTCGGAGGTGCATGGCGAGCGCGGTGTGACTCGTTACCGGTTGACCGCCGAGTCGTTCTTTCTGCAGGTGGATTGGCGGTGGACCGGTGCGTCGTGGGAGGAGCGGGACGTCACGATCGTGCCGGGAGCCGTCGTCGCGTTGCGCATCGTGCTCGGCGAGGTGGACCCCGAGACCGTGACGCGGTGCCTCGACCTGCCGCCGACGCGCGCGTTCGGCAAGGGCGAGATCGGGCCGCGCGGCGGTGAGCTGCGCGACGAGGGGCTCTGGATCCACGAAGTGCTGCAGCGCGGTTTCCACTGGCCCGAGGACAAGGTGGCCGAACTGCTCGCACTGCTCCGGGCCTGCCCGGGCTATCGCGACGTGTTGGCCCATCCGGGCGTCAGGAGCGTCGCGGTCACCGTTCACCTGCGCGGATGCCTCGAGCAGATGGGCTCGTTCTCGCTCGATCCGCGGTTGCTCGAAGACCTGGTCGGGCTCTCGCTGCAGCTCGACCTCGAGATGGCCGCGGACTGAGGCAACCCGCGCGAGGCGGCCTGCTCGGCGGAGCTCACGGCAGGATCCGCACCTTGTAGACGCTCATGCCGACGAGGTGCTTCGCTTCGAGCACCTTCACACGCGGGTGCCGCAGCAGGTCCTCGACGCTGCTGTCCTTGCTGACGTGCGGATGCCACTCGTCGCGCACGAGGTAGCAGACGTCGTCGCGCATGCGCTTTGGTAGCCCAAACAGCGAACCGGGCGACTCGAGCTTCGCCGGGTCCCCGGCGCACGGGTAGATCCGCAGCGCGGCATCGGCCAGCAGCTCCTGATTGCGGGCCAGCAGCGTGCGGAAGCATCGTTCGGCGTAGTCGCCGAGAGCGGCGCCGAGGTACGTGCGCACGGCGGCGCCGAGGCTCGCCGGATCGCGCGCCTGCGTGAGGCCCTTCACGTCCTGGATCCGCGGCTCGTAGTAGGAGAGCGGCCGTGCATTGGGCGTCGAGGTGAACACGGGACGCCCCGCGGCGCCGGATGCGATCTCCTGCGACAGGTAGTACGCGGCCGTGCGCCAGTCGGAGTTCGGCTTGTAGACGGTCCAGTGTGTTTCGTGGAAGCGGGCCAGCGCCACGAGACAGACGCAGCAGAACAGCAGCACACCGACGCCGGCGGCTCGCTGCAGGCCGCGTCGCAACGTCGCGAGCCCGCTGCCCACGAGCAGCAGCACGAACGGCAACGCCGTCAGCGCGCTGCGTTCCTGGTAGGTCTTGCCGAGCCCCGTGGCTGCCGACACCCACAGGAAGACGGGGATCGCGAGCAGGCAGACGGGCACGAGGAAGCCCGCGCGGTGGCGCGAACGTTGCCGCACGAGGTGCCAGAGGCCGAGCGGCAGGAACACGGCGCCGATGGTGGTCCGGGCCGCGGCGGCGAGATCACCGGGCCAGCCTTCGAGCGGCGCGAGCGTGTACCCGCTGAGGCACCAGTCGAAGAGAAAGCGGTAGAGCTCGCCCGCGGTCATCGCGCGCAGGTAGTCCTGCGCGACCTGGAACTCGCCGAGTGCCTTCTTGGCGAACACGAAACCGACGAGCAGCACGAGCCCGACGCCGTGCCACGCGAGCATGCGCCAGGTTCTCGGGCCGAGCCCGCGCGCGACCACGGGCGCGAGCGCGGCCAGCAGCGCTATGTAGACGGCCAGGTAGTAGTGCAGCGCGAGCATCACCGCGACGTTCGCGACGTGCAGCACGACGAGCCAGCGCCGGCGCGGTTGTTCGGGATCGAGCAGGCGGTCGAAGGTGCCGACGCACAGCAACAGGCACGCGAGCATCGGCGTGTAGAGGCGCGCTTCGGCCGAGTACCAGATGTGGACCGGAGACAGCGTGAGGAGCACGACGGCCCACAACGCCGCGGTCTGGCCGACCAGACGGTGGCCGGTCCAATAGAGCAGTGGGATGCAGGCGAGGCCGGCGAGCAGCGGCGGCAAACGCAGCGACAGCTCGCCGTCGCCGAAGACGCCGTTCCAGCAGTGCATGAAGCAGAGGAACAGCGGCGGATGAATGTCGACGTAGAGCGCCGCGAGCAGCTGCTCCCAGGTGCCGATCCACTGCTTGGACATGCACACTTCGTCGAACCAGAGGCTGCGGCCGAGCAACGGCACGCGCAGCAGCAGTCCGACGACGACCGCGCCGGTCAGGAACCAGGCGACGTTCCGCGAGGTCGGGGCGGCAGCAGCTGTGTTGGTCGAAGGCTCAAGCATGCCAGGCGCACGCCGTTGCTTTCGGCTCGTTGCCGAGCCGCGCTGGGCGGCATTCTCGTCCGTGGCATCGCATCATCGGCTGTTTCCCTGCTGGGGCGGCGGCTGCCGCGGCATCCTTCACCGGTCGGTTCCTTGGGCGCGGCGCAGCCAGGCTGGATAGTCCCGATCGAACCGGAAGGTTACCAGTCGTCGAGCGCGGTGTGTGGCGGTGAACCAGACGCCCTGCCACGAGCCGGCTTCGACGAGCACCGGAAACTCGGGCACGAGGTCGATCGTGGTAGGCACGAGCAGGCCCTCGCCGACGAATGTGTAATCGGCGAGCCCATAGCGCGCGGGCTTCAGCTCCTTTTGTGGATGGCCCGCGAAGAAGCGCAGCATGTCGATGGCCCCGTCGGGACTGCCGCCCGCGGCGTGGTCCGCACAGCAGAGGCACAGATAGCCGTTCGCAGTGAAGACCGTGATGCGATAGCCCTGTGGGCGCACTCCGGGTGTCTGCAGGCCGAAGCTCGGCTCGTCGCGCTCCCAGATGCCCGCGGACCCGAGCTCCATCGCGCGAAGACGCGTCGACGTGAGGTCGAGCACGCCATCGACGTCGCCGGTCACCACGAGCTCTGGCAGCGTCGGCCCTGTGGGCGGCTGGCCCAGCGCCATGGAGCCCGGCGTCGTGGAACCGAGGAAGAACCACGTCGAGCCGCCGGGCAGCGCGAACGGCATGCCCTCGGACGTCTCGAGTTGGAACACGTCGCGCTGCTCGACGAGCGGCCGCAGCGCCATGAGCCGCTGGCTGCGGTGGCCGAATGGCTCTTGCAGCATGCGGTCGACGCCGAAGTGGAACTGGATCGACGTGCCGATCGCATTCACGTGCGGCAGGCCCTGGACGAACATGGGGCCCTTGGCGCCTTCGTTCCCTTCGCGCACGAGTGCCTTGTGCATGGTCGCGGATTGCACGTCGATGCGATGTTGCTCGTTGCGCATCGCGATCAAGGGCACGGCCCACGCGAGCAGCACGAGCACCGACACGCGCCCCGGCGCCGCGAGCAAGCCCACGAGCACCGCGGTCGGCAAGTAGTAGATGCGCAGGTTCTGCGGATTGTCGGCGGCGGCCAGCAGACCGGCCATGGGCACGAGCGCGACCAGGAAGATGACGAACGTGGCCAGCCACTTCGGCGTGGACACGAGCACCCAGACCGCGGCCAGGAAGGGCAAGACCGCGATCCACAGGCAGACGAGCGGCGGCAACTTCACGAGCTCCGCGGCGTCGGTGAGACCGATCCAGCGCAGCGGCACCAGCAGATCGGCCACGACGCGCCCGAAGCCTGTCAGCATCGCGATGGGGTCCCACTGGAAGCCCGAGTACCCGCCGAACCGGCCGAGCACGTAGAAGCGGAACGGCAGGTAGAGCAGCAGCAGCACGAACAGCGGCAGCGAACGGCGCAGCGCGAGCGAGATGCGCGTTCCCAGCGGTTTCGGCGCCGTGCGCATGAACGCGTACATCGCTGCGAGCGGTGGCACGACGATGGCGCTTTCCTTGGTGCACAGCGCAGCGGCGAACGCGAGCACCATCGGCCACGCCGCGCCTGGTTTGTCCTGGCTCACCGCTTCGTCGTGGAGCGTGAACAACCACAACGCGAGCAGGCACCACACCGTCGCGTGGCTGTCGACGCGGCCGACGGCCCACGCGATCGATCCGGCGTGAGAAGGCATCATCGCCCACATGAGGCCCGCGAGGAACGCTTCCACGTCGGGTATGAACCGGCGCCACAGCAGCCCGACGAGCAGCGCGTTGATGCCGTGTGCGACGACGTTGCTCGCGTGCGAGAGGAAGGGGTCGGCGCCCGCGATCGTCTGTTCGATCCAGAAACTGAGCGTGACCAACGGCCGGTAGAACCACCAGAGGTCCGTGGCGCCGTACTGGGGTCCCGTGAAGTCGCGCAGCGCGCGGTCGAGGTCGTGCGCGTAGTGCAGCGCGATGAAGTCGTCGCTCTGCCAGTAGGGTTCCCACGGCCACCAGATCGCGATCGCGAGGATCGGCAACGCCACGAACCATTGCGGCACCGGCGTGGGAGGGTGGGCGCCGCTCATCTCACAACATCACTCCGAGCAGCTCCATCTCCATCGTCATCTGTCCGTTGCAGAACACCTGCCCCGGCATCTTGGCCATGCGGCGACCGCTGAACACGACGTCGCCGCTCACGAAGTAGACGCGCGCCGGCGGCGTGATCTGGCCGCGCACGCGCACGTCGTTGAGGCCGGCGAGGCCGATGAAACGGTCGATGTCCCAGGTGCTGACCTTCTTGATCAGGAACGAAGCGACCTGCGCTGCACCCTCGATCATCAGCACGCCGGGCATCAGCGGCTTGCCGGGAATGTGGCCTCTGGCCCACCACGCATCGGCGCCCCAGTCCTTGTAGCCGATCGCGAGCTTGCGCTTGGGGTCGAAGTGGCAGATGCCATCGAGCAGCTGGAAGTGATCGCGGTGCGGAAGGCAGCCGCGTAGATCTTCTTCCGTGATGACATTGCGGCTGAGGTCGAGGCTGTTCAGGTCGACGATCGGTTGTCCCATGGTCGAATGCGCGATTCGTCGCGATTGCAGTTGGGCGGCAATCTACCGATCGCGCGAACCCGTCGGAAGCGTCGAGGAGCCACAGCGACGAAGCTGTTTTTCAACGCGTCGTGGCCGAGCGCGCCGCCAACCGCAGCAGCTCGGGGCGGTGCTCTACCAGGAGAGGCGGCGCAGCTGCAGGTCGCGGAACGCGGGCTGCTGCCCCGCTTTGATCGTCACCTGCAGATCGCGCCGGTCGAACTTTTCCTTCTCGACGACGAAGTGCCACGTGCCTGGAGCGAGGTGCGAGAATTCGGCGCGGCCACCGGCGTTCGTCATCGCCGTGACCTGCGTGAGCTTGATCCGGTCCAGGGCCGTCGCCGTCACTTTGGCGTCGGCCACCCCGTAGCCGCCGCCGTCGTTGACCTGCAATTGCAGCGGCACGCCGCGCGGGATCGTCATCGCGTGCCCTTGCCCCTGGATCTTGGGATGGAAGTTCCCTTGGCCGGGCTGCACCTTGACGAGCTGCGCGTCACCGACTGGTTGCCCGTTCAGGGAGGCGGCGATCTGGTAGTCGCCGGCGAGCACGTCCTCGAACACGATGCTGCCGAAGTTGTCGGTCGTGCCTCGCGAGGCCTGGCGGCCGAGTGGATCGCCGACCGGCTGCATGCTCACCTCGAGGCCGGCGTAGGGTGCCGCGTCCTGGTCTCTGACGAGCAAGGTGAACGGCGCGCCGGGCGAGACGACCAGCACGATGTCGTCGACCACCGGATTCGTGGCATCGATGGTCACGGTCCGCTTGCTGCCGTTGAGTCCGGGCACGTAGACGCTGACCGCGTACGGGTACTCGGAGAACGGGATGTCCGCGACCTTGAACGTCGGCGTGCCGACGCCGAGCTTGATCGGTACGCGGAACAGATGGGGGCGGTGGAATCCTTTCTCGGCGAACGCACTGCGGACTTCCTCGACGAGGACGGTCATCGACGTGATCTTGTTCAGCACCGAGACCGCGAGCTGGATGTCGCCGCACACCATGCCCGTGGTCCGGCCCGCGTTGGTTTGCTCGCGGTCGCCTGCCCGCGTGATGGGGGCGATCTTCACGGCCGCCGGGGCGTGTTCCACGCTGCTCGCCTCGGCCTGGGGCGCGGGAACCGCTCCTTGCGCTGAGCCTGCCGCGTCTGGGCCTGCCGGGTCGACGGCGGCCACGTCGGGCCGCAGCTCTTCGGCCCGGCTCTGGCTCTCGAACCAGACCCAGACTCCGAGTGCCAATCCGAGGCCGATACCGAGGACGATCAGTTCGCGAACACGCATCGATGGGGGTGCAGCCGGGCTTTCCGCTCCCCAATAGTAGCGCGCTGGGGCGTGGCAACCGACGGCGGTATCCACGGGCGGGGCGGGATCATGCCAGTAGGTGACGGCCCGTGCCAGCTACGGACCGGTGCCATGGGGTGCGGCGCCCAGCACTGAAACGGCGGCTTTCCTCAAGGTTCGCGCAGGGCTGCGTCGAGGCGCACGAGGCTCTGCAGCACGCGCGGCAGGTCGGACAAACGCAGCATGTTGGGGCCGTCGCTCGGGGCGTGGTCGGGATCCTCGTGCACCTCCATGAAGAGTCCATCGATGCCGCACGCGACGGCGGCCCGCGCGAGGTAGGGGACCTTCGTGCGGTCGCCGCCCGTGGCCGTACCGGCGCCACCGGGGCGCTGCACCGCGTGCGTCGCGTCGAAGACCAGCGGTTGGCCGAATGCGCGCATCGTCGGGAAGCCCGCGAAGTCGACGACGAGGGTGCGGTAGCCGAAGCTGACGCCGCGTTCGGTGATCATCGCGTTCTTGTTGCCCCCTCCGAGCAGCTTCGCGATCACGTTGCCGACGTCCTCGGGTGCGAGGAACTGACCCTTCTTGACGTTCACGGCGCGCCCCGTCGCCGCGGCCGCGAGCAGCAGGTCCGTCTGGCGGCACAAGAACGCGGGGATCTGCAGGCAGTCGACGACCTCGCCGCACGGTGCGCAATGCGCCTGCTCGTGCACGTCGGTCAGCACCGGCACGCCGAGCTCTCGTTTGACCGTGGCGAGGATCGAGAGTCCGGCTTCCATGCCGAGGCCGCGGAACGCGCTGCCCGACGTGCGATTGGCCTTGTCGAAGCTGCTCTTGAACACGAGCGGCACGCGCGCCGCAGCGCAGATCCGCTGCAGCGCAGCGGCGTGGCGCAGGCAGTGGTCGCGGCTCTCGATCACGCAAGGCCCGGCGATCAGCGCAAAGGGGCGACCGCCGCCGAACGTCACATTGCCGACGTGGACTTCGTGGACGAGGGGCTGTGCGGTCATCGTCGCCATGCTACCGCCCGGCCACCGGCACCGGGACATCGACCTTGGGTACGGTTCGTTCCGCAGCGACGTAGACCTGGGCTTGCTGTGGCAGCAGGCTCACCTGCACGGGGCTCCTGCCGCCGAAGTCGCCGTCGATCTGGAACGGCGCGTCGCCGTCGATCCGGACCGCGGTGACGGCCCGCACTTCGAGCCGAGCGCCCGGTGCCATGCGACCGGCGAAAGCGCGCGCACCCTGCCAGATCCACTGCAGGCGCGATCGCTGCCGGAAGCACAACACGTGCAGCAGGCCGCTGTCGACCGACACGTCCCTCGTGAGGTGCACCACACCGCCGTAGTTGCGGACCCGGGTCACGAGCACCGAGCTCAGGTTCTCGAGACGGCTGCCGTCCGGGAACGTCGCCGACAGCGTGAACTGCGGCCAGTGCCAGACCGTGTGCAGGATCGGCGCGACCCACTTGCGCTTGCCGAGCGTGCCCGTGCGCACCTCGCTGAGGCGTTGCACGACGGCGCCGTCGACGCCAGCACCGCAGAACAGCAGAAAGCGCCGGTTGCCGCAGAGTCCAATCGCCAGCTTGCGCACGTGGCCCGCCGCGATGATCTCGGCGGCCGCCTCGGGCTGTCGCGGCAGCCCCAGTTCGAGTGCCAACACGTTCGCGGTGCCGAGCGGCAACACCGCGAGCGGCCGGCTCGGGTCCGGCATGCCGTTCAACACTTCGTTGACGGTGCCGTCGCCGCCGATCGCTACGAGGCCGTGCCATGGCTCGGACCCCGCGCGGGCGGCGCGCGCCGCTGCATCGCCGGGCGCGCTCGTCAGGTAGACCTCGGCCTCGACGCCGCGCTGTCGAAGCAACGAGGCCAGGCGCGGGGCAAGATCCTTGCCCCTGCCGCCGCCGGCGATCGGGTTCGCGACGAGCAACAGGCGGCGGGGCGGCGAGGATGGGCTTCCGTTCACGCTGGGTGGCCAACCATACGGCCTGCCATGCAGGCCCACCGCATCTCGTCACCGAGCACGTTCGTGTCCCGAACTGATGGTTTGCGTGGACACGGCACCGGGAGCCACAAGCGGCTGGGGACACCTTCGCGCGCACCCGCAACCGACAGTGCCAGGTCCACGGAAACCATCAGTTCTTTCGTGTCCTGCAGGGCCTACCACCCTCTTCGCGCGAGTTCGGCCACGAAAGTGGGGTTTCTCGCGTGTGCATGTTTCGCGAATCGGCGAGTGTGCAATCGCCTTGGTCACAACGTGGCACCACCTGGCACAACCTGGCACAACCGGGACGCGGCCCGCGAGGCGGCTCCCAGGGCGGAATCGGGGCTGAAGTAGGCTCTGCGGGCCGCGTCCTGCAGGGTCTACTTTTCGGGGCGCTGCGGGCGGTGTGGACGCCCACGTGCGTCCGCGTGCGGGACCGTCGCGCCGGGGTTGCGCGGGCGAGGCTAAGCCGGGGCAGGTCGGGAAGAGCGGGTAGTGCAGGTCCCATTTCCACCCGCATCGGACGCCGACGCTCTGCCGGCGTCGATGTTCTGGGCCGCTGTTCGTAGGTAAGCGACTTGCCCAGCACTGGGAGCGGAGGCGGACTCGGGGACCGAATCGCTTCGATGCACGGCGCGTCCATCGCGCCTGCGTGACGCCGTCGTGAACGAGAACTGGTTCTTCGGCGCACCACGCGCTGCGCATGCTCGCTCCGCAGCGGGGCTTGCGCGTGCACGGAGTCGGAGCGAGAG
>DASRJH010000241.1:0-21799 GCA_035649575.1 Planctomycetota bacterium | reverse complement strand
GAGCACGTCGGCGAGTGCGACGCGTTCCTCGGCATCTCGACCGAGGACGAGCGCAACCTGATGTCGTGCCAGCTCGCGCGCACGCTCGGCGTGAAGCGCACGGTGGCGCTCGTGCAGAAGCCCGACTACGTGTCGCTCTACCAGCAGGTCGGCATCGACGTGGCCGTGTCGCCGCGCCTGTTGTGCGCGAACCGCATCCTCGCGTTCGTGCGCAGCCGCAGCATCTCGACGATCGCGACGATCGCCGAGGGCAAGGCCGAAGTGCTCGAGATCGAGGTGCAACCGGGCAGCCGGCTCGTCGGCAAGACGCTGAAGGCGGCCGGCTTCCCACGCGGTTGCGTCGTCGCGGCGATCATGCGCGAGGACGGTGCGGTCATCATTCCGCGCGGCGAAGACGAGTTGCGCGCGCACGACCAGCTGGTCTTGTTCGTGCTGAACAGCGTCCAGGACGCAGTCCTCGCGCTCGCCGGCGTCGAGCGCGACTGAGCTGTTCACCGCCGCGACGCGGCGACGCCTGGCGAAACCAAGCATCCAGCGCCGCCGCGGCGGTGGCCTCCCGTCACTTCACGGGCTTGAAGGTCTGGATGTCGTCGAGGCGGTATTTCGGGACGAGGTCGACCGGATACTGCTGCGGTACGGCCAGCATCTCGCGCATGCGGTCGACGCCCGCGAACACGTAGTAGCTGCGTGCAGCACCCGAGCCGAGCGTGACCTTGCCGGCGATCAGCCCGGCGAACTGCAGCTCGTGTTCGGTGTTCCGTTGCATGACCGTGGCGCCGGCGGGCAGTTCGACGCCCGGATCCACGAGCACGTCACCTTCGACGCCGGGCTCGCGCGCGAGCTGCACCGCATACGAACGCGTCGAAACACCGTCCGGCGTCCACATCACGAGCAGTTCGCGCTCCGGCGCGGGACCGCGGTCCAAGGCGCGCAGCGCCTGGGTCTTGAGATCGATCTCGGCCCGCGTGAACAGGCTGCCCGTGGCCTTCAGTTCGCCGTCCTCGACGAGCGGCGTCGGTCCGAGGAAGTAGTGCACGCGGCACGGACCGCTCGCTGCGCTGCGACCGAGCGTGAGGACGCCGAACTCGGTCGTGGCGCCGAGCTCGATGCCACCCGTCGTTTCCACGAGTGCCACGGGTCGCGTGCGGTCGACCTTCGGCTCGGCCGAGAAGAACCAGACGCTGCAGCCCGGCAGCACGGGCAGCAGCAGGGCCGCGAGCAGGTGGCGACGCATGACAGTTAGTTTGTCATCGCCGCAACGCGGCGTCCACGAACGGTGCGAAACAAGCACCAGGCGCCGCTGCGGCGATGAGTCCGAGCCACCGGGACGCGGAGACCGCGCGCCTGTTTCGTGGCAGCGCAGGGACCGGCGCTGCCGCCAGCGGCAACGCCTGCGTCAGTCGACCGCGAGGCGCTGGCACCGTTCGCGGACCCGCCACCGCAACACCACGAGCAGGCCGCCCGCGACGAAGAACAGGCCGCCGACGAGACCCCACCAGAGCCCGGCGGGACCCTGGTCCTGCGCGAACGCGAGCCAGCAGCCGAGCGGCAGGCCGAGCCCCCAGAAGCCGACGATGTTGGCCCAGACCGGCGAGCGCACGTCGCCGAGACCGCGCAAGCAGCCGATCGCGACGACCTGCAGGCCGTCGCCGATCTGGAACACCCCGGCGATCGGGATCAGCAGCACCGCGATCGCGAGCACTTCGTGGTGCTTGCAGAGCAGGCCTGCCAGCGTGTGCGGCAGCAGCAGGAAGAGCATCATGAACGCAGTCATCACGCCGGCGCCGCACGCGAGCGCCGCAACCACCGCGCGGCGTACGCCAGGCAGATCGCCGCGCCCGACGGCCCAGCCGACGCGCACTGAGGCCGCCATGCCGAGTCCGAGCGGGATCATGAAACTCAACGATGCGAGCTGGATCGCGACCTGGTGGCCACCGAGACCCGGACCGTCCCCGTTTTCGGCGCCCGCGTTCTTGTCGAGGTTACCGATCAGCAGTGCCGTCGCCGCGAAGACACCCATCTCGAGCAGGAACTGCGCGCCGATCGGCGTGCCGAGGCGCAACAGGCGCAATACAGGGTGCAATGCGAGCGCTGTTGCGCGCACGGCGGGTTCGGCGAGGGGCCGCAGGTGCGGCATGATGTCCTTGCGGCCGCACCAGAACAGACCAGCGAGCATGAGCCACCGGCAGATCACGGTCGCGAGCGAGGCGCCCGTGGCGCCGAGCGCGGGCAAACCGAGCTTGCCGAACACGAGGATCCAGACGAGCAACGCGTTCAGCAGGTTGCCGCCGAGGATCGTGAGCACCTGCGGGGCGAGACGTGCGTGGGCGGACAGCAAGCTGCGCAACAGGCAGTACCAGAGGAACGGCAGCACCGCGAAGGCCTGCAGGCGCGCGTAGTTCGCGGCTTCGGGAATGAGGCCCTCCGGTTGTCCGAAGAGCCGCAGCCACGATGCCGCGGGCAGCAGCATCAGCGCCGCCGGAATCGACAGCAGCACGGCGAGCAGGGCACCACGCGCCAACACGCGCGACACGGCCGCCTGGTCCTTCGCGCCGACGGCCTGGGACAACAGGGGGTCGACGGCGGTCAGGGCTCCCATGCAGAAGATCGTCGCCGCCCACGCCAGGGTGGCCCCGAGCGCCATCGCCGGCAGGGACTTCTCGTCGTGGTGACCCAACATCGCGACGTCGACGAAGTTGAGCGCGGTCATCCCGAACTGGACGAGAGCGATCGGTCCGCCGAGGCGCAGCAGCTGCCGCACTTCCTCGCCGAACGAACGGCTCGGCGTCTGGCTCGCTTCGGGCAGGGGGACGGACATCGGGGGCGCGACTGTGGCGGGGGCGAGGTCGGATGCAAGGTGGAAAGCGCCGCGCCAGCGGTGTGGAACCAGTGTGGGGAATCCGCCAAGAACACGATGGCGCCGCGGTTTCCGTCGTGGAGAGAACCTGGAAGGATGTGCTCGGGTAGGGGAGAGTGCTGTGGAGAGCTGGCGGGCCGATGGTTTGCGTGGACCAGGAGCCGCGCTCCCCCCGATCGCGCCAAGGTTAGTGATTTGTTAGTGTAGCGATGTGGATCGCCGCATCCTTCACGTCGACATCGATGCCTTCCTCGCCTCGGTCGAGCAGCTGCGCGATCCGGTCCTGCGCGGCCGGCCCGTGGTGGTGGGGACCGGGGTGGTGGCGTCGCGCTCCTACGAGGCGAAGGCGCGTGGGGTGCAGACGGCGATGCCGCTGCATGAAGCGAGGCGGCGTTGTCCGGACCTCGTGGTCTGCGACGGCGATTCGCGTCTCGCGGAACGCTATCGCCAGCGCGTCGCCGAGATCATCGGGCGCTTCTCCCCGGTCGTGGAGGTCTGCTCGCTCGACGACTTCTACGCCGACCTGACCGGGGTCCCGCTCCGGGTCGAGCAGGTGCTGGACGACCCGACGCGAGGCGAGGCCGAACGTTCGCTCGCGGTGTTGTGTCGCGAGCTGCGCGAGCAGGTGCGCGCGGAGACCGGGTTGTCCGTGGCGCAGGGTCTCGGCAGCACACGCACCGTGGCCCGGCTCGCGACGACGAAGGCCAAGCCGGGTGGTATCTGCGAGGTGGTTGCCGGCCGCGAGCTCGAGTTCCTCGCCGACTTCGCGATCGAAACACTGCCCGGCCTCGGTCCGAAGACCGCCGCACTGCTGCACGACGTCGGCATCACGACCGTGCGCGAACTGTGGACGGTCGATCGCGAACTGCTCGTACAGAGCTTCGGCGCGCGCGGCGAGGAGATCTGGCATCGCTGCCGTGGTCTCGACGAGACGCCCGTGAAGGCGACGCCGGCGCTGCGCAGCATCTCGCGCGAGACGTCGTTCGACCCACGTGGCGATGCGGGATCGCAGCAGCGGCCGTTCTTGCGGTCGATGCTCGCCTACCTGCTCGATCGCGCCACGAGTGAGCTGCGGCGGCTGCAGCTGCAGGCTCGCACCGTGCAGGTGCGGCTGCGCCATGTCGACGGCCAAGGAGACGAACGCTCGCGCACCGTGACGGAAGCGACGGACCGCACCGATGCCTGGATGGCGATCGCGGCGGAACTGCTCGACGCACTGCTCGTGCGGCGCGTGCTCGTGCGTCTCGTCGGCGTCACGCTGTCGTCGTTGGCGCCCGTACACGCGGTGCAACGGCAGTTGTTCGGCGATGACGCGGTGACGCGGCGGCGTCTGTTCGCGGCAGTCGACGCGGTGCGGGCCCGGCACGGCTTTGGCGCGCTCGTCGTCGGCGGGGCCGCCGGGCTGCTCGGGCAGCTGCCGCACGGACCGCACGGTTTCCGGCTGCGCACGCCGTCGCTCACGAAGTGACTGCGGTAGTTGTCATCGCCGCAACGCGGCGTTCTCGAACGGGGCGAAGCAGCCGCCAGCCGCCCCTGCAGCGATGAGGTCGAGCCACCCGGACAGGAGATCAGCTCACGTCACTGCAGCTGCGAGCCGGTCCAGTACCACTTCGACCGGGAGCCCCTGCACCACGACGACCTTGCGCGAGCTGCCGTGGCCGCGTGCGACCTGCACGGCGCGCATCGGCACGAGCAGCGCGCGCGCGAGCACTTCGCAGAGCCTCGCGTTGGCCTTGCCCGACTCGGGCGGAGCTGCGACCTGCACCTTGAGCGCCTCGCCGATGGGACCGACGATGCGATCGCGCGACGCCCCGGGCACCGCCTTGACGGCGAACTGCACGCCGAAGGCCAACGCCCGCACCGGCAGGTTCACGGGAGCACGGCGACCAGGTAGCTGTACGGGTGGTCGGCCAGCAGTTTCTCGATGTGGGCGGCGGCGGCGAGGTTGCGCTGTTCGGACAACGCGCGCATACCAGCCGCCAGGCGCTGCCCGGCCTGCAGCTCGCTGCGCATGGCCTTCACCCACGGCTCGGTGTCCTGATCGGGCAGGCGGCGCAGAAGTTGATCGAACAGGCCCGTGCCGAGCGGGTAGGCGCCCGTGCCGGTGCCCGACGCGTCGTCTTCGCGGCGCAGCCGCTGCAGGAACGAGAGTGCTTGGGCGCCGTGGCTGCGCAGCGCGATGAAGCCGAGGAAACACTCGCGCGCTCCGGCCGGAGTGTTGGCGACCTGGTCGGCGAGCGAGGTCCATGCTTCGAGCGACATGGCCGCGGTCGTCTGCAATTGCTCCTTGCTGCCACGCTTGTTCGGATCGACGAGAGCCAGCTGGCGCGTGGCGCGATCCCAACGGGCCACCTGCATCGCGGCTCCGTCGGCAGCCGTGATCTGCAGCTGGCCGGCTGCGATCGCGCGATCCATCCCTTCCACGAAACCCTGCGCGTGCGTCGCCGCTGCGGCGAGGCCCGTTGCGCGTTCGGCGGCCGGCGTACCGGCATGGCCGCCGGCGAACTTCGTGGCCTCGCGGGCCATCGCCGCCAGATCGAAGATGTCGAGCTGCGCCGTGAGTCCGTCGGGCGCCGTGATCAGCGTGCGGTATTGCTGCCAGATCGATTCACCGCGCTCGCGCGCGAGATCTGCGAGTGCTGTACGCGCGGCCTCGACGTGTGGCTTCTCGGTCTCGAGGTCGGCGCGCATCTCGGTGGGCCAGAGTGCGGCATTGTCGACGGCGCTGCCGTAGGCGGCCGTGGCCGTCACGAGAGCGCTTTCGTCCTTGTTCGTGCGCGCGGCTTCCGTGGCCTGGCGCAGCGTCGCGAGGCGCTCGCGAGCCTTGCTGAGCACCTGCTCGCGCAGTTTCGTGAGGCCCTCGGCGAGGTCGGGTTCGTTCTGGATCTCGGCCGGTGCTGCGGCCGCGAGCTTCTTCATCGCACCCGCGTAGTCGTGGGTTTCCTGCGCTCCGTTCACGGCCTGCCGCACCGTCGCGAGGTGCTCGGCGACCTTGGCGCGCCGCTGCGTGTGCTGGCGGCTGCGCTCCTCGACGTCCTTTCGCAGCTGCTGGGAGCGTTGCCGCGCGTCGGCGGCTGCCGGCGTACCGGCGTGCTCGTCGGCGATCTTGTCGAACGCGTCGGCCAGCTCGCGATCGACGAACCCCGACAGGCGCGCGTTCTGCAGCGCGATCGTCGCGTCCTTCTGCAGCGCTTCCTTCTTCAGCCGCTTGATCTCGTCGGCGAACTGTTGCTTCTCGGGATCGTCGTAGCGCTTCTCGACCTCGACGATCGTCGGGTCGCGCGTGACGGCCCAGTAGATCGCGCCGCCGGCGACGAACGCGCCGACCGCTGCGAGGCCGATCCACAGCCCCTTCTTCGGCGGCGGCCGCAGCAGGAGCCCGAGCTCCTCGAGCAGGTCGTTTGCCGTCTGGTAGCGAGCGGCCGGGTCCTTCGCCATCAGCTTCTGGATGATGGTGGCGACCTCGGCGGGCACGGCCGGGTTCACTTTGTGCGCGGGCTCCGCTTCGTCCTTGACCTGCGCGCGCAGGATGTCCTTCACGGCCTGGCCGCGGAACGGCGTCTTGCCGGTGACGAGCCGGTAGAACGTGCAGCCGAGCGCGTAGAGATCCGTGCGGTGGTCGATCTCCTTGCGCAGCACCTGCTCGGGCGCCATGAAGTGCGGCGTGCCGATGGCCTTCTCGTCGCTCTCGGGGTCCGAGTGCGCGAGGCCGAGGTCGGCGATCTTGACCGCGCCGTGCTGGTCGATCATCAAGTTGTCGGGCTTGATGTCGCGGTGCACCATGTGCAGCGACTCGGCGTAGGCGAGGCCCGAGGCCGCGTCGGCGACGACGCGCAGCGCGCGATCGACCGGCATGACGCCGTGCTGCTTCAACCAGTCTTCGAGGGAGCCCTCGTGCATGAGCTCCATCGCGTAGTAGTAGATGTCGTTGTCGTGCTCGACCTGGAAGACCTGCACGACGTTCGGGTGCTGCAGCTTGGCCGCAGCGCGGGCCTCCGCGACGAACTTCGCGACGAACGCCGGATCCTGCGTGAGGTCGCGGTTCAACACCTTGAGCGCGACTTCGCGGTGCAGGCTCACCTGCTCGGCGCGGTAGACCATGCCCATGCCGCCGCGGCCCACTTCCTCGAGAATGCGGTAGCCCGCGATGTGCGGCAGACCGCGCTGCTGCAGTTGGCCGAACGCGACGCGAGTCGTGCCGAGCTCGATCACGTCGCCGTCCTGCAGCGGGGAGGCTTCGATCGCAGCCCCGTTGAGCCGCAACCCCGGAGCGAGCGCCTTGATGCCGAAGCCTTGCTCTCGGAGGGCCTTCACGACGGCCTGCTGCGGCGGCACTCCGGCTTCCTGCACGCGGATCGTGCAGTCGGGGCCGCTGCCGAGCACTGCGGGGTGTTCCCGGTCGAGGGTGACTACCGTGCCAGCGAGTGGGCCGGTCTCTACTGTCAGACGCAAGGGGCGGGTTCCAGGAGGTAGGGGGTCCGAGGGGGTGGGGCAGTATGGCAGAGCCCTGCGTTTGCTGCGAGAGGGGAGCGGCTGGCTTCTGGCACGGACGAACCGGCGTCCCGGCTCAGCCGCAGCCGGCCGTGACTTCGATCGTGCGGCGCGTGTTGAGCTGGAGCCGCGCGACCTCGCTGACTTCGACGCCGGGAACCCAGATGATCCGGTCGCTCCCGTCGACGAGCAGCGGCAGCCGGTCGCGATCGAAGCGCGGCACGTGGCGGCTCTGCAGGAAGCGACGCAGTTCGAGCGGACGGGCCTGTCCGAGCGGCTGGAAGCGGTCGCCGGGCCGTCGCGTGCGCAGTCGCCAGGGTGTCGGCAGCAGTCGCGGATCGACGAGCACACGCATGCGACCGGCCTCGCGCGGCGATGGCACGAGCGGCGGCAGCGGATGCTCGAAGGCGTCGAGCCACCACTCCGTCGCGCCAAAGCGCTGGCGGCCCACGTCGCAGCGGAACAGCTGCCCGCCGTCGTGGGTGCGCGGCGGCAGCCCGGCGCGGTCCAGGATCACGAGCAGCAGGCCTTCGCGCGTGCGTTCGACGAGCAGGCCACCGCGGCCGCCCACGCGCTTGCCGTCCTGCTTGCCGAGCAGCCCGACGCAGCGCTCGAGCCAGCTCGTCGGCGGACCTTCGCCGAACGGGTGCATGCAGACATACGCCTGGCGCAGGGCCTCGGCGACGAACGGTTCGGCGCTCTGGTCGACGTCGCGCAGGTCGAGCTCGAGTCGCCATGCCGTCTTGTGGTGCGCACGCTGGGACAGGATGCGCAGGCCGTGCGCCTGCACGATCTCGTTCGCCGCGCGCGCCGTGCTCGCGACGGTCATCAGCGCAGTATCGAGGCCGATGCCGAGCCGGCGCCGCAAGGCCGGGATGGTCTCGAGCCGCAGGCGGTTTCGCGTGTAGCCGGGGTCCTTGTTCGTGGAGTCTTCGTAGGCGTGCTCGCCGAGTTGCTGCAGCAGCGCCTCGAGCGTGCTGCGCCGCGTGTGCAGCAGCGGCCGCACGAGCAGGAGCCGCTGTTCGCCGCGCCCGAGCCACCTGGCTTCGGGAATGCCGGCGAGGCCACGCGGACCGGTGCCGCGCAAGATGCGGAACAATACGGTCTCGAGGTTGTCGTCGGCGTGGTGGCCCGTGAGCAACAGACCGGCACCGATCTCGCGCGCGACGGCTTGCAGCGCGCCGTATCGGCCCTCCCGCAGCATGTCCTCGCTCGGACGCGTGCAGTTCCAGCCGAGCCGCCGCACCGACACGGGCACGTCGAGCCGTTCACAGAGGTCGACCACGTGCTGCGCCGCCTTTCGGCTGTCCGGCCGCGTGGCATGGTCGACGTGACAGGCATGAAGCGGGCCCGAGAGTCGTCCTTCCTTCCGCAGCCGCGCGAGCGCCAACAGCAGAACAGTGCTGTCCACGCCGCCCGAAACCGCCGCCAGCACCGTGCGATCCGCGACGTTGCTCTCGAAGCGGCTCAAGCACCTCGAGCACAGGTCCAGCAGGCGCGCGAAACTGTCCATTTGGCTCGGATGTGAATTTCGGTAGACTGCTTGGCCGTTTTTCGCAGCAACAACCAGCAGGAGCTTACCTCGTCATGGCAGTCCGGGTCGCTATCAACGGTTTCGGTCGCATCGGTCGCCTCGTCTTCCGCGCCCTCGTCGAGCAGGGGCTGCTCGGCACCAAACTCGAGGTCGTCGCGGTCGGCGACATCGTGCCGGCCGACAACCTCGCCTACCTGCTCAAGTACGACTCCACGCAGGGGCGCTTCGGTGGCACCGTGACCTCGAAGAAGTCCTCGCCCGACAAGGCCGAGGACGACGTACTCGTGGTCAATGGCAAGGAGATCCTGGTCGTGAGCGCGAAGACCCCCGCGGAACTGCCGTGGCAGAAGCTCGGCGTGCAGGTCGTGATCGAGTCGACCGGTCTGTTCACGGACGCCGAGAAGGCCAAGGGACACCTCGCGGCAGGCGCCAAGAAGGTCATCATCACGGCGCCCGCAAAGGGCGAGGACATCACGGTCGTGCTCGGCGTCAACGACGAGAAGCTCGACTTCAACAAGCACCACATCATCTCCAACGCGTCGTGCACGACGAACTGCCTCGCGCCGCTCGTGTACGTGATGTTGAAGGAAGGGTTCGGGCTCACCGAAGGGCTGATGACCACGATCCACGCCTACACGGCGACGCAGAAGACCGTCGACGGACCCTCCAAGAAGGACTGGAAAGGCGGCCGCACCGCGGCGCAGAACATCATCCCGTCGAGCACGGGCGCCGCGAAGGCGGTCGGGCTCGTGCTGCCCGAGATCAAGGGCAAGCTCACGGGCATGTCGTTCCGCGTGCCGACCGCGACCGTGTCCGTCGTCGACCTCACGTTCAAGACGCAGAAGGAGACGTCGCTCGACGAGATCAAGAAGGCGATGAAGCGCGCCTCCGAGACCTACCTGAAAGGCATCCTCGAGTACACCGAGGACGAGGTCGTCTCGTCCGACTTCATCCACAGCAAGGCGTCGTCGGTCTTCGACGCAGGGAGCTCGATCGAGCTCAACAAGAACTTCTTCAAGCTCGTGAGCTGGTACGACAACGAGTGGGGCTACTCGAACCGCGTCGTCGAGCTGACCACCAAGATCGCGGCGAGGCTCTGACCTGCGCCACGTGTTGGGTGTGGCGAAGCTCAGGCGATCAGTGTCGTCTGTTGTTGTAATCCACGGCCTGTAGAACTCCGGCGAGCAGGTAGCCGAGGCCGCGAAGCCCTTCGTTCCCGCACTCCGGCTCGGGTGGCGACCAGGAGGTCTCGCCCACGCGCACCCAAGGCGCCAGTGGGGGATCGTGGTTGCTGGCCAGCACGACGAGCACGGGATCGTCGACCAGGTTCACGTCGGCGCCGAGCGCCATGTCGACGACCATGCCAAGACCGAACGTCGCGACGTTGCCGGCCACCTAGCGATTGGCCTCCGTGCCGACCTCGGCGATCCGCGGGTGGCAACCCTCGCGGCGCAGTTCGAAGGCCCTCGAGGCTCGTTGCATCGGGACCACACACGGGGTCACGCCGACTGCCTTGCCCTGGTAGACCACCGTGGCACCGCTCGGTTCGCTGTCGACCGGCACGAGAAACGGCCCCGGAGCCATCATCGCGCCACAGCCCGTCAGCAAGGGGACGGCGAGCAGGAAGGCCGAGTTCGCGTGCATGGCAAGGCGCCCCCAGCGCACGAAGTGGCCCGACGTGCCCGCGTCGAACGTGGCACCGGCCCCGTGGTCGCGGCAAGATCACGCGCAGCGCTCCCATGCCCAAACAACTCACCGATCTCCAACTGTCCGGCAAGCGCGTGCTCGTGCGCGTCGACTTCAACGTGCCCCTCGATGCCAAGGGACAGATCACGAGCGACGCGCGCATCCGCGAGAGCCTTGCCACGATCAAGGCCATCCTGCGGGCCGGCGGGCGACCGGTGCTGATGTCGCATCTCGGGCGGCCCAAGGGCCGGGTCCAGGAGTCAATGCGGCTCCAGCCGGTCGCGAAGCGACTCGGCGAGCTGCTCGGTTCGCCCGTGCAATACGTGAAAGAATGCATCGGCCCCGCCGCCGAGGCGGCGTCGAAGGCGCTGCCGGGCGGGGCCTGCCTCGTGCTCGAGAACCTGCGCTTCCACGACGCCGAGGAGGCCGGCGACGAAGCCTTCGCGGCCGCGCTGGCCAGGAACGGCGACGTCTACGTGAACGATGCGTTCGGCACCGCGCACCGGGCCCACGCCTCCGTCAGCGTGATCTGCAAACACCTGCCCGCTGCGGCCGGGTTGTTGATGCAGAAGGAGCTCGTCGCGTTCGGCAAGGTGTTGACGAACCCGGACCGTCCCTTCGTCGCGATCCTCGGCGGCGCCAAGGTCAGCGACAAGCTGCCCGTGATCGAGAACCTGCTGCCGAAGGTCGACAAGCTGATCGTCGGCGGGGCGATGGCCTACACGTTCCTCGTGCAGACGGGCCGGCGCGTCGGGAAGTCACTGGTCGAGAAGGAACTCGTCGCCGAAGCGGGGCGCGTGCTGGCCCAGGCGAAGGCCGCGAACAAGGCCCTGCTGCTGCCCGTCGATCACGTTTGTGCCGCCGAGTTCAAAGCGGACTCGCCGGCCTCGGTGCACGAGGGCGACATCCCCGATGGCCTGATGGGGCTCGACATCGGGCCCAAGACCGTACAGAGCTACGTCGCGGCGCTGAAAGGCGCCAAGACGATCGTCTGGAACGGGCCCATGGGCGTGTTCGAGATGGCGGCGTTCTGCAAGGGCACCGAGGCCATCGCCGCAGCAGTGGCGGGATCGGGCGCGTTCAGCGTGGTCGGCGGCGGCGATTCGGTCGCGGCGGCCGAAAAGCTCGGGATCGTCGGCCGGCTCTCCCACGTGTCGACGGGCGGAGGAGCCAGTCTCGAGTTGCTCGAGGGCAAGGTGCTGCCCGGCGTGAAGGCGCTTGGCTGATTGTCTTCACCGCCGCCACGCGGGCGACCGCAACAGGCGAAACCGAGCCACCGGACTCGCACCGCCGCAGCGGCGCGGGTGGCGGTTGCGGTTGCCAGGAAAGCCCCAGACTTCGCAGGGCACTCCGTGCCCTGCTCAGACGCGCAGCGAGTACTCGAACTGATTCAGCCGCGCGACGGCGTGCCAGATGTCGTCCTCGACGAAGTGCGCTTCGACGGGGAACTCGCCATCGGTTCCACCCTTGCCCGTGCGCAGCAGGATCGTGCCGAGCTCCGCACGCTGGCCCGCGAGGATGTCCGCGGTGGTGTGGCCGATCATCCAGCTGCGCTGCAGGTTCAGATCGAACTCCTGCTGCGCCATCTTGTAGATGCCGGGCCCCGGCTTGCGGAACACGCTCTCGCGCCGGAAGCGGCCCTTGCCCTTCGGGTGGTAGGGGCACGAGTAGATCTTGGCTATCGGAATGCTCTCCTGGTGCATGCGCGCGAGGAACGCTTCGCAGAAGCGCGTGAAGTCGCGCTCCTTCACGGTGCCGAACGCGATGTCGGGGCGGCTCGTAGCGACGAACAGCTTGAACTGCCTCGGGTCGATGCGGCCGAGTGCCTCGATGGCGCGATCGAGGAAGCACACCGTGCCATCGGGACTTAGCTGTACATTCGGCACGACGACGCCATCGAGCTCGAAGAAGACGCCTTGCTTGTCTGGGATCTTTGCCATCGGGCGCTGCTGGGGGAGGTCGGGTGGGGGGCGGGTTGCGACCCCCGGTGCCATCGGCTCTTCTGACCACGCACTGGAAGAAAAGGGCGAAATGCCCGACCCCTCGTAAGTCCCGCAGCTACGGGAGAGCCGAATTCTTGACGCACCCCAGAAAGACGGTCCGCGCGCGCGCGGGACCCACGTAGGGGTTGCATAGTGCGACGCGCTTCCCGACTCTGTTCCAGACTTTGAGTCAGCGCAACGACAGCGAGTTGATGCTCCGCATCCAAGCCGGAGACCTGGACGCGTTCGCACAATTGGTGCAGCGCTATCAGGCGATGGTTCACGGACTGGCAATGAGTATCCTCCGGAGGGCGGAGGACGCAGAAGAGGCGGCGCAGGACACTTTTCTCAAGGTGTTTCGAGCCCGCAACCAGTTCGACAGCGCGCGGAGCCTGGAGCCGTGGCTGCTGCGCATCGCCGGCAATTCTTGCCGCGACCGCCTGCGACGGCGGCGTGCGGGGGAGCTGCCGACCGTGTGTCTCGAGGGCACGAACCAGGACCGCGATCCGATTCTCGAGTTGCCGGACACGCGTGCCCTGTTGGGTGCAACCCGCCATCACATCGACCACACCGTGCGTGGGGAACTCGAGCGACTCAGTGAGAAGGTCCGCCAGCCACTCGAGTTGAAATACCTGCGTGGTCTGACCAACCAGCAGATCGCTGCGGCCCTCGGTGTCTCGGTCAGCAACGTCAAGGTGCAGTTGGCGCGCGGCAAGGACATCCTGGCCAGCCGGCTGCAGAGGGTACACGAAGCGTGAGCGACCTCCGCGAACCCCTGCACCAGCCACCCAATCCGGAGGACCTCCGTCGGGTGCCACCGGACAACCCGTTCTGCGCCCGGATCCGGGGTTTGTTGCGCGACTTCGTCGATGGCGATCTCGGGCGCGACCTCTGTGTCGAGGTCGAGGAACACGCCCACCGATGCCGCGTCTGCGCGGTCGAGTTGAGTCGGGCCGAGCACGAACGCCTGATGGTGTGCCGCGCCTTCGCTGCTCTCGGTCACGGACCATCGTTGTCACCGGGCTTCAGCGACCGGGTCGTGCAGCGCCTCATGGACGAGACCTCGATCGAGCCCGCGCGCGATGCAGCCGAAGCCGCGGCCGCCGGCAAGCCGGTCGGCGCGCGGATCCGGACCAGCCCGGAGCCCAACCCGGGGATCTGGGCCAGGCTCGCAGCGGGGCGTCACACGTTGCTGGTCACCGGCCTCCTGGTCCTGCTCTGCGCAGCCATCGTGCTCTCCTGTAGCCTCGTCGCCGATCGCGAGCCGGAGCATTCGGCCCGACTGGTCGTGACCTGGGCCAACGGGGCCTACGGTGTCCAAGGGGAGTTCAAGGAGGGTGACGGTCTCGGCAATCTGCAGTCGCTGTGGGTCGGGGCGGGGGGCGTCGCGTGCCTCGAATGGCACGACGACTCGTCGCTGCGCCAACCGGCAGCAAAGCTCGACGTGCGCGGCGGCGGCGAATTGCGCCTGCAGAGCGGGGCGCCTCTGCTCGTCAACGGCAAGATCGGAATCGTCACGACCCGTCCCGTCGAGATCCCGATGGCCGACGGCAACTCGCTGCGCCTCGGCCTCGGTGAATACGTGATCGCGGCCGAGGTGCCGAGCGACTGGATGAACGGCCCGGACCAATCGCCGAACAATCCGTTCGAACTCCATGTCGAGGTCGAGGTCTTGGGCGGCCACCAGGCGGAGATCAGGCGCTCCACGGGCAGCGCCTTCGTGTCTGCCGGAGAGATCGGCGTCTACCAGGGCGACGGTTCGGTCACCTATCGAGCCGGAAGCGGCGGTCTTGCCGCGAACCAGGGGACCGTCCCGGAGCGCCGTCCGCCAGCGGAAGGTTCGCCGAACCAGACCAACTTTCAGGGCAGGGTCGTGGATCGCTACTGGCTGCCGAACGAGGGTGCCGCGGTTCATCTCACGGTCACGAGCGGCGGCATGCCGCGCGGGCTGACCCTCATCTCCGAAGCGGACGGCAGTTTCTCGGAGACGATGGACTTCGGTTGCGATCGCCCGTTCGCGATCGTCCAGGTCGAGCCAGCCGCAGTGCGCCTGGATCTCGGAGTCACGCCGCCACAGGCGATGCCGGTGACCCGCCTCCAGTCCTACGTAGAGTTGGCCAGACCGCTCGTGTTGAACCTCGCGGCACCGCTCAGGGGCAGGGTCCGCGACGATTTCGACATTCCTCGCAGTCACGTGCGCGTGCTGCCCTGCATCGTGGACGAGCTGTTCGGATCAGTGCTGCCGTTGATGACCGGTCAGACCACGACCGATGTCGAGGGCGACTTCCAGATTCACCGGCTGCCATCGCGTCTGCCCCCGCACCAGCACCTGGCCGTGCTGCTGCTCGACCCGCTACTCGAGCCCACGTTCGTGCCCGTGCCGGAGCGTGGTAGTGAGTTCCCGAACGGGTGGTGGGGACCGCTGTCCATGGTGGCCAGACGGTTGCATCCCGTGCAGCTGTCTGGCCTGACTCACAACACCCCGGTGGAGATCCTCGAAGAGGTCCCGGGTCTGCGCGGCGAGAGTGCCGTGGTGAAGCGCCCGGCCACGACCAACTCGAGCGGGCGGGTGAACAACTTCCCGATCGGCAGCGGTCGTCTCTGGTGGCGTCTGGGCAACGCTGCCAACCCGCTGGTCCGCGAACTGGTTATCGACACCAGCGTGAGCTTCCTGCGGTATCGCCCGAGCGGCCCGTCGCTGGCGCGGTCCTCCGTGTTCCGTCAGATGACCGACATCGGCGGCACCGACCTGCAGGTCGTGTATTCGTACCGGCACCAGCGACTTTTCTCGGGTACCGCAGGCACGGGGGACCAGGGGTTGCTCGTCGTCGACAGCCTCGGGCACGCCGTAGCGGACGCGCAGGTGTTTTCGTTGGCGGCCAGCGGGCCACGCGACTCCGTGGACACGAGCTTCCATGGGTTCACGTCGGCCGCGGGCTTCTTCCCGTTGACTGGTGTCACGCTGGGTAGCCAGCTCTTCGTGCTCGGACCGGATGGTGCAACGGGCCAGGTCACGCTGGGGTTCGGCCCCCCGTTGATCACCGTGACTCTCGCTGCGACCGGGCGCGCGCAGCTCGGGGAGCAACTGCGCCCGACGGGGAGCGAAGCGGGGGAAATCCTGACCCTTCGCTTCGAATTCCTCGGGCAGTCGATAGCGGGCATGCACCCGGTCGCGGTGCGATTCGCGTGCGCGGCCAGGGGTTGGGAAGTCTCGGGCCTGCCCTCCGGTGAGTATCGCACGGTGATCGGCGAGACCGTGCACCAGTTCGTAGTGCCGTCTGGCGGGTTCGTGGTCGTGCACTAGTTCCCGTCGCCGCGGGGCGACCGACACAGCCGGCGGCCTGCACCGCCGCCCGATCGGGGCGACGTTCGCAGTCGAGCGCGGTCCGGTGTCTACTCAGACCCTGCATGATGCGCGCGCTGATCTTGCTGGCCCTGCCGGCAGCCGTTGCCACGGCCCAGCGCGGTGACGTCGCGGGCGAAACGCAGACGCCGCTGCCTGCCGGCCTCGAGATACCGGAAGCACGCGTCCATGGACCGGCCGAGGCTGCGGCCACGTTCCGGGTCGCCGAGGGGTTCCGCCTCGAACTGTTCGGGAGCGAGCCGCTGGTCGGCGACCCCGTCGCGGCCACGTTCGATGCCGCAGGACGGTTGTGGGTCGTCGAGATGCGCGGCTTCATGAACGACGTCGATGGGCGCGACGAACTGGCCAAGAGCGGGCGCATCGTCGTGCTCGAGGACCGCGACCGCGATGGCCGCGCCGACACGACCACCGTGTTCGCCGACGGACTGGTGCTGCCGCGAGCCGTGTTGCCGCTGCGCGGTGGCGCGCTCGTGATCGAACCGCCGAACCTCTGGTGGTGTGCCGACCGCGACGGCGATCTGCGCGCTGACGAGAAGTCGGTGGTCACGGGCGGCTTCGAGGCCGGCCTCGACAATCCCGAACACGCGGGCAACGGTCTCTTGTGGGGGCTCGACCATCGCATCCACCTCGCCAACGACCGTCGCCTCCTGCGCTGGACGCCCGACGGCTTCGTCGTCGAGACGGGCGCCGGAGGTGGTCAGTGGGGCCTCACGCACGACGACCGGGGCCGCCTCTACTTCAACTACAACGAGGACTGGCTGCGCTGCGATCTGGTGCCCGGGTGGTATGGCCGCGACGCGGCGTCGCTGGGCGGGCTCGCGGGACTCAACCATCGCGTCTGCGCGGACAAGACCGTGTGGCCGATCCGCAAGACGCCGGGCGTCAACCGCGGCTACCAGCCCGGGCGGCTCGTCGACTACGTGCTCGCGATCCACACCGCGGTCTGCAGCCCGCACGTCTACCGCGGCGAACGGCTGCGCGGCTGCGACGGCAACGTGTTCGTCTGCGAGCCCGCGGGACACGTCGTGCGCCGCATCGTGCTCTCGGAGCCCGATGGTCTCTTGCGCGGCGTCAACGCATACCAAGCGGAGCGCAGCGAGTTCCTCGCCTCGACCGACGAACGCTTCCGGCCGGTCAGTCTACTGACGGGCCTCGATGGCGCGCTCTACGTCGTTGACATGTATCGCGGCGTGATCCAGCACAAGAACTTCGTCACGACCTTCCTGCGCCGGCAGATCCTCGAGCGTGGCCTCGCCGACCCAATCGGGCTCGGTCGCATCTGGCGCATCGTGCCGGCCGACGAGGTCGCACCGGCACCGGCGAAGACGTGGCCGGCCGAAACACCGGCCGGCGATCTCGTCGACGCGCTTACGAGCGCCACGGGCACGGTGCGTGACCTCGCGCTGCGTGATCTCGTGCAGCGCCAGGAACGCGGCGCCGCCGACCGGCTGCGCCTCGTGTTGGCCGACCACCCGCGTGCCGCGTGCCGCGTTGTGCTGCTGTCGGCCCTTCGGGGTCTCGAACAGTTGACCGCGACCGACCTGCGGCGTGCGCTCTTCGATGGCGATCCCGGCGTCGCCGGTTTCGCGCTGCAGTGCGCTGCGCCATGGCTCGCGGCCGGCGACGGACACCTGTGGCTCGCGCTCGATCGGCTGATCACCACGGCCCCGCCGGCAGTGCGCTGGCAGCTCGCGCTGACGCTCGGCGACGTGCTCGCGTCGGGCCCCGCGCGTTCCCGGACGCGAGTGATGCCGCTGTTCGTGCGCCTGCTCGCGTCGGCCCCCGGCGATGCGACGCTGTGTGCGGTGGTCGGCGTCGCCGCGCACCCGCATGGGCTCGAGGTGCTGCGCCAGCTGCTGCGCGAACTGCCCTCGGACGATCCCGAGCGATTCGCTGCGGTGCTGCAGGAGCTCGCGCGCCTTTGCGTGCGCAGCCGCTCGGTGGCCCAGCAGAAGGAGCTGTTCGCGCTCGTGCCGGCGTGCGGACCGCTGTGGCAGCGCCGTGCGCTGCTGCGCGGGGCGGTTGCCGCGGTGCCGCGCGGGGCGGGACGCGCCGGCTGGCTGCCGTTCGACGCGACCCCGCGCGAGCTGCTCGAGCTCGCGTCCGGCGAGGACGTCGAATGCCGCCGGCTCGCCAACGAGCTGCTCGCCGCGGTCGTGCTCTCGGGCGACGCCGCGAGCGCAGCCGCCGCAGAGCTCACGGACGCCGAACGACAGCGCGTGGAGGCCGGGGCGAAGGTCTATGCGCGGGCCTGCGCGGCATGCCACCAGCTCGATGGCACAGGTCTGCCGGGCCTGGCTCCTCCGCTGTGCGACTCCGACTGGGTGCTCGGCGCTCCGGACCGCCTGATGCGCATCGCGTTGCACGGAGTCCGCGGCCCGATCGAAGTGAACGGGACTACGTGGAACCTCGACATGCCGGGCCAGGTTCACCTGAGCGACGAGGATCTCGCGCAGGTGCTCAGCTACGTGCGCCGGAGCTTCGGGCATCGCGCGAACACGGTCGCACCCGCCGACGTGGGCGCCGTACGGGCGGCGAACAAGACGAGGAAGGAACCGTGGACGGCCCCGGAACTGCTCGGCACGAAGTGAGCGAGCCGCTACGGTGCACGGGCCCATGCGGCCATGGCCGCAACCAAAGCACATGACCTCCCGCTTCGATCCCACGCCCGCGGACCTCTTCACGTTCGGCCTCTGGACCGTCGGCAATCCGGGCCGCGACCCGTTCGGCGAGCCCGTGCGCGCCGCGTTCGATTCGAACTACATCGTGCGCAAGCTCGCCGCAATCGGCGCCTACGGCGTCAACCTGCACGACAACGATCTCGTGCCGTTCCACGCGACGGCATCCGAACGCGATCGCCTCTTGCGCACGTTCCAGCAGACGCTCGCGGAGACCGGCATGCGCGTGCCGATGGCGACGACGAACCTGTTCTCGCACCCGGTGTTCAAGGACGGCGCGTTCACGAGCAACGATCCGAAGGTGCGCGCGTTCGCGTTGCAGAAGACGATGCGCGGGATCGACCTCGGTGCCGAGCTCGGCGCGCAGGTCTACGTGTTCTGGGGTGGACGCGAGGGCACGGAAGCCGACGCGTGCCGCGACCCGCGCACAGCATGGCAACGCATGCGCGACGCGATGAACTTCCTCTGCGGCTACGTGAAGGACCAGCGCTACGACATGCGCTTCGCGCTCGAAGCGAAGCCGAACGAACCGCGGGGCGACAACTACCTGCCGACGACCGGTCACATGCTGCACTTCATCTCGACGCTCGAGCACGAGGAGATGGTCGGCGTCAATCCCGAGGTCGCGCACGAGACGATGGCCGGACTGTCGTTCCCACACGCCATCGCGGAGGCCATGGCGTGCGGCAAGCTGTTCCATCTCGACCTGAACGGGCAGAAGATCGGGCGCTACGACCAGGACCTGCGTTTCGGCAGCGAAGACCAGAAGGGTGCGTTCCTGCTCGTGCGGCTGCTCGAAGGCACGATGGGAACGCCGCGCTACACGGGACCGCGGCACTTCGACGCGCATGCCTACCGCACCGAGGACGAAGCCGGCGTCTGGGAGTTCGCGCGCGGTTGCATGCGCACCTACAAGATCCTGCACGCGCGTGCCGTGGCCTTCGACGCGGATCCCGAGGTCAAGGCGCTGCTCGCCGAACAGCGCGACGCCAGTGTCGATCCTCTGCTGGCCAAGGGCTACACGCGCGAAAACGCGCAGAGGCTCAAGGCGCTCGCGATCGATGCCGACGCGATCAGCAAGCGCGGGCTCGGCTACGAACGGCTCGACCAGCTGCTCGTCGAACACCTGCTCGGCGTGCGCGGCTCCACATGACGGCAGGCCCGCTGTTCCTCGGCTTCGACGTCGGCACCCAGAGCACCAAGGCGCTCGTCGTCGACCCCGCGACATGCAGCACCGTGGCGCGCGCGCAGCACGCGCACGCGTTCGTCGAGGGACTGCCGCCCGGCCACATCGAGCAGCACCCCGAGCAGTGGATGGACGCCGTCGTGGCGACCGCGCGCGAAGTGTTGCAGCACGTCGATCCAACGCGCATCGCCGGCATCGGCGTCTCGGGCCAGCAGCACGGCGCGGTCGTGCTCGACGCCGCGGGTGCGGTCGTCCGCCCGGCGAAACTCTGGTGCGACACCGCGACGGCCGCCGAGGCGCGCGAGCTGTCCGAGCGGACCGGGCGCGCCGTGCCGACGGGGTTCACGGCCAGCAAGCTGCTCTGGCTCGCGCGGCACGAAAGCCGTTCGTGGGCGGCCGTGCAACGGGTCCTGCTGCCGCACGACTTCGTCAACCTGCGGCTCACCGGCGAGGCGTCGATGGAGTTCGGCGACGCCTCGGGCACGGGCTTCTTCGCGCCGGAGCAGCGCCGCTTCGATGCGGCCGCGATGGCCGCGATCGACCTGCGTCTGCCCTCGATGCTGCCCGCGTTGCGCGCGGTCGGCGAGCTCGCCGGCCGTCTGTCCGCGGCTGCTGCCGCGCGCATTGGCCTGCCGGCCGGCATCCCGGTGGCCCCCGGTGGCGGCGACAACATGATGTCCGCGATCGGCAGCGGCGCCACGCGGGCCGGCGTCGTCGTCGTGAGTCTCGGCACGTCGGGCACGATCTTCACGCGCACCGAGCGCCCCGTCGTCGACCCGAAAGGCTGTATCGCGCCGTTCTGCAGCAGCGATGGCGCGTGGTTGCCGCTGCTCTGCGTGATGAACCTCACGGGCGTCGCCGAAGAGGTGAAGGCGTTGACGGGTCTGTCCCACGACGCGCTGACCAGGCTGGCTGCGGACGTCCCGCCGGGATGCGCGGGTCTGTTGTGGCTGCCGTTCCTGGTCGGCGAACGCGTGCCCGACCTGCCGCTGGCCACCGGCACGCTGCTCGGTCTGCGGCCCGGTCTGCTGCGGCCTGGCCACGTCTACCGCGCAGCGCTCGAAGGCACGTCGCTGAACCTCGGTGCGGGCCTCGACCGCCTGCGTGCGCTGGGTCTGCAGGTCGCCGAGGTGCGCGTCACCGGCGGCGCCTCGCAGAACGCGTTGTGGCGGCAGATCCTCGCGAACGTGTTCGGCGTGCCCGTGCGGCTCCTGCTGGAAGCGGAGTCCGCGGCGCTCGGCGCCGCGCTGCAGGCGGCGTGGTGCGTGCGACGCCTCGCGGGCGAGAGGAACCTGACTACCGACGCCGTCGCCGCACCGTTCGTGCGTCGCGGCGCCGAGACCACGCCCGACGCGGCGTTGCGGTCGCTGCACGACTCGCTGCGCTCGCGCTTCGCCGCGGAGGTTGCGAGGCTACATCCCGAGAGTTGCTGAGCCCGTGCTGAGCTTGGCAACACGTCGCATTTGACGGCGAAGGTCCGCCGGCCATACCGTGGTGGCATGTGGATACTTCGCAAGATCGGTTCGGTGTTGCGGGGCAGGGTTACCCCTCTTCAGTTGATGCTCGCCACGACGCTCGGCGGCATCCTCGGCTTCGTTCCGGGCTTCTTCCTGCCCGGTGATCTCGGCGGCGGCTTCATGCAGGCGCCTGGCCTCATCGTGCTGTTGCTTTGTTGCGTGCTCGTGCTGAACGCGAACCTCGGCGTGTTCGGGCTCGTCACGCTCGGCTGCAAGGCGCTGAGCGTGGTGATGCTGCCGGTGTCCTACGCGCTCGGCACGTGGCTGCTCGACGGGCCGCTGCAGGGTCTGTTCCGCGCGTTGATCAACGGCAAGGTGACGGCCTGGTGCGGTTTCCAGTACTACGCGACGGCCGGCGGGCTCGTCTTCGGTCTCGTGTTCGGCCTCGGCTCGGGCTTGCTGTTCAACCGCACGATCGGCGCGATCCGTACGAAGATGGCGAGCGTCGAAGAGAGCAGCGAGCTCTACCAGAAGTACGCGCAGAAGAAGTGGGTGAGGTTCTGC
>DASRJH010000240.1:0-12934 GCA_035649575.1 Planctomycetota bacterium | reverse complement strand
GCCGAAGAAGGCACACGCGACGCGACGCGGGACCGCGCACTGCACCGTGGAAGAGCTGCCGCCCCGCTAGTCCGCACGCGTGGTCAATCAAAACGAACCGATCGTGAGCGTGAGCGCATTCGTGCTCGTGAGCGCCGTGATGCCTGGAGCACCGAGCTCGACGGGCACGACCTGCTGATGGAAGACCTGGCCCGCGAGCGACACCGTGTTCGGAATCGCGAGCTGCGTCGGCACGCTGCCGGCCGCAGGGATGTGGACCTCGAGCAGGTCGGGAGCCACGAGCAGCGTGCAGCCCGGCACACCTACCGGCAGGATCGACGACAATGGGATCGATACCGTCGTGAACCCGAACACACCGAGCGCGAGCCCGTTCGCGGGCATGCCGGTCGCGCTGGAACGGAACGTCCCACCGGTCCACGGCAGCGCCGTCGCGGTCAGCACGTTGAGCCCCCCGGAACCCGTGCAGCCGGCGCCGGCCGGGACCGCCAAGGCGGGGCATGTCGTCGTGAGTCGCGCGAGGTAGGCGGAGACTGCGCCATCGACGGTGTGGAACTGACCGCCAGCCACGATGTCGCCGTTCGGCAGCGCCATCAAGGCCAGCACATCGTTTTCCATCCCCGCACCGAACGCCGACCAGTTCGCGCCATCCCAACGCGCGACGCGGTTCGCACTGACGCCACCAGCCGTCGTGAAATGTCCACCAGCCACGAGGTCTCCGTTCGGCAGCGTCGCAAGCGCGAACACACCGCCGTTCATGCCCGCTCCGAGCTGCGACCAGGCGACACCATCCCAGCGCTCGACTGAAACATAGGTACCCGCGACGAGGTCCCCGTTCGGCAGCGTCGCCAGCGCCCGCACTGCGACGTTCATGCCCGACCCCAACGGCGACCAGCTCAGGCCATCCCAGCGCGCGACGAAGGATGCAGGCGCACTGCCCGCAACCATGAAGGAGCCACCCGCAACGAGGTCTCCGTTGGGCAGCGTCGTGAGCGCGTAGACGATGTCGTTCACCCCCTCGGCGAGCGACGACCACTGCACGCCATCCCAGCGCGCGATGTTGTTGAGAGGCACGCTCCCGGAACCGTAGAAGTAACCGCCTGCCACGATGTCCCCGTTCGGCAGCGCCGCCAGGGCATACACGAGCGACTCCACGCCTGCACCGAGCGCCGACCAGCTCGTGCCATCCCAGCGCGCGATGTTGTTCACGGTCACACCACCGGCAGTCGAGAAATAGCCACCCGCGACGAGATCTCCGTTCGGCAGCGTCAGCAGTGCATTCACGGCGCCATTCATGCCGGAACCGAGCGACGACCAACTCGTGCCATTCCAACGCGCGATGTTCCTCGCACTCACGCCGCCCAGCGTGGTGAACGAACCACCGACGACGAGGTCGCCGTTCGGCAGCGTCGAGAAGGCAAGGACGCTGCGGTTGATCCCTGCAGTGAGGGCGGACCAGCTCGTGCCATCCCAGCGCGCAAGGTAGTTGGCGCCGACACCGCCAGCCGCTTGGAAGTTGCCACCGGCGACGAGGTCACCGTTGGGCAGCCTCAGCAGCGTCGAGACCGTCGTCCACATGCTTCCACCGGTCATGCCCGAACCGAGAGACAACCAACTCGTGCCGTCCCACCGCGCAATGGCCTGGCCTCCCCCCAAGGTGAGGTAACCGGCCACGAGATCCCCGTTCGAGAGGGTCGTGAGCGCATACACGTAGCTGTTTGGCCGCCCAGGACCGAGCGGCGACCAGCTGGTGCCATTCCAGCGCGCGACGGCGTCGACGGTGACACCCCCGGCCGTCGCGAACGCGCCGCTCGCCACGAGGTCACCGTTCGGGAGCGTGGTCAGGTCGAGCACGATGCCGCTGATCCCGACACCGAGCGCCGACCAGTTCGCGCCATCCCAGCGCGCGATCCTGTTCGCAGCCACACCGCCGGCGATGATGAAGTCGCCACCGGCGACGAGATCCCCGTTCGGCAGCGTCGTCAGTGCGTCCACGACGTTGTCCATGCCCGATCCGAGCGCCGACCAGCTCGTGCCATCCCAGCGTGCGATGCGGCCGGCAGCGACGCCGCCCGCCGCCGTGAACCAACCACCCGCCACGAGGTCCCCGTTCGCAAGGGTCTCGAGGTCGACGACCGGACCGTTCGGACTCGAGCCCAGCGGCGACCAGGTCGTGCCGTTCCAGCGCGCGAGGTACTGGACGCTGACGCCCCCCGCCGAGGTGAACCAACCACCCGCCACGAGGTCCCCGTTCGACAGCGTCGCCAACGCCTGCACGGCGCCGTTCAACTGATTGCCGGTCATCCCGGAGCCCAACGGCAGCCAGAGGCCGGACACCGGATCCAGCATTGCCACGTTCTTCGCGTGGATCGTGCCTGCGATCGTGAAGTCACCGCCGACCACCAACCGGGGCGGCAGCGGGCCCGCACCATCGGGATCCCACTGCGTCGACGCAAGGACATGCCCGTTGGTGCCGGGCAGACCCTGGCCGGGCAGCCACTGCGTCGCACACTGCGCCCGGATGGCTGAGGTCGCGGCACCGGCGACCAGCAGCAGGAGGGTCGAGAAGGAAACCAGGGACGGACGATCGCTCATGGAACACCTGGGTGTTGACACTCCAACTGCATTGTGGAGGCGAGATCAGCGGGCGCGGCCAGGGACAGCCTCGGACCGACTCGAGGGTCGATAGCAGCCGCGAGAACGCCGGTCACGCGCGATTCCCGCCGCCGCTGTGCGCACTGCACGGTGGAGTCGCGGCCGTTCGCCGGCTACCACATGCAGATGGCTGCACGGAAGCCCCCTCCCTCCCGCGCCGTCCGCAAGAAACGGCTCACGGCCCGCAACGCCGACCGGCACGAGCTCTACCAGCGCGCGGTGCAGGCGCCCGCGCTCGACGCGGCGTTCTATGCGCGCTGGTTCGAGAAGTACACGGGCCGCCCGCTGCGCGTGCTGCGCGAGGACTTCTGCGGCACCGCCGTGCTCGCCTGCCACCACGTGAAACGCCACAGCGAGAATCGCGCGATCGGCGTCGACCAGCACTGGCAAACGCTCGCCTGGGCTCGCATGCACAACGTGAAGCGACTGCTCGACGCCGAGCAGCGCACACGCCTCACGCTGCTGCAGAAGAACGTGCTCGCCGTGCAGCGGCCGAAGGCCGATGCGATCCTCGCGCTGAACTTCAGCTACTCGGTGTTCAAGACCCGGCGCGAGCTCGGCGTCTACGTGCGCAACTGCTACCGCTCGCTGAAGCCCGGCGGCCTCTTGTTCCTCGATGCCTGGGGCGGACCCGACGTGATCCAGCAGAAGACCGACAAGCTGCGGCACAAGGGTTTCGTCTACCACTGGGAGCAACGTCGCTTCGACCCGATCACGCACGAGATCACGTGCGCGATCCACTTCGAGTTCGTGGACGGAAGCCGGATGCGCGATGCGTTCGTCTACGACTGGCGTCTCTGGACGCTGCCCGAGCTGCGCGAACTGTTCACGGAGGCGGGGTTCGAGGACGTGCACGTGCTCTGGGAGAGCACGGACACGGCGACCGGTACGGGCAACGGCGTGTTCCGCCGCGTGCAGCGCGGGGCCATGGACGACGCCTGGATCAGCATCGTCCTGGGCAGGAAGCCGCGTTGAGCCGGCGCTGCGCGGCCGCATCTCGCCTGCGCATCCACTCTCGGGGTCACGACGCTTGCGCATCGGCGGCTCCGTCCGAACAATGCGCCGCCGCGGCAGCCCACCACTCAAGTACATGAACGAACTCGTCATCCTCGGCGCCGGCACGATCGGGCGCATGGTCTGCCACCTGATGGTCAGCTGCGGCGACTACGCGGTGCGCATCGCGGACTCCGCGCAGGGTGCCGTCGACGTGGTGACGCGCCGATACCCGAAGCTGCGCGGCGAGGTCGTCGACTTCGGCGACGGCAAGAGCCTCGACACGTTCCTGAAGGGCGCCTGGGCCGTGATCAGTTGCGCGCCCTATCACTGCAACCCGCTGATCGCGCAGCGCGCCAAGGCGCTCGGCGTGCACTACTTCGACCTGACCGAGGACGTCGAGGTCACGCACCAGGTCAAGGAGCTGGCCAAGAGCAGCAAGACGCTGTTCGCGCCGCAATGCGGGCTCGCTCCGGGCTTCATCACGATCGTCGCGAACCACCTGATGCGCTCGATGACGGACGTGAGCGACCTGCGCCTGCGCGTCGGCGCGCTGCCGCGCTACCCGAGCAACCGCCTCAAATACAACCTGAGCTGGAGCACCGAAGGACTCATCAACGAGTACTGCAACCCGTGCGAGTCGGTCGAGCAGGGCCAGCTCACGACGGTGCCGCCGCTCGAACAACTCGAGCGCCTCACGATCGACGGCGTCGACTACGAAGCGTTCAACACGTCGGGCGGCCTCGGCACGCTCGCGATCACGCTGAAGGACCGCGTCAAGAACGTCAACTACAAGACGATCCGGTACCCGGGTCACTGCGAGCTCATGAAGTTCCTGCTGCAGGATCTGCAGATGCAGGACCAGCAGCCGCTGCTGCGCAGCATCTTCGACAAGAGCCTGCCGGCGACGTTCCAGGACCAGATCGTGATCTTCGTGAGCGCGACGGGCAAATACCTGGGCCGGCTCACGGAGCGGATCTACGCGAAGACGATCTATCACCAGCAGATCGACGGCGAGAACTGGAGCGGCATCCAGATCACGACCGCCGCCGGCGTGACCGCGATCGTCGACATGCTGCGCGCGGGCAAGCTGCCGAGCTCGGGGCTGCTGAAGATGGAGAGCGTCGACTACGACGCGTTCCTGCAGAACCGCTTCGGCAAGTACTACGCGTAGGGTTTGGCTCGCAGGGTTGGCGCGCAGGTCTCGCGGCAGATTCAGCGCTGCCGGCGCTGGCTCACGCCGCATCGTCAGGCGCAGTCAGCACCGCTGCAGCGGGCGGCCGGAACAGCGCGGCGAGCATGACCGCGGCAAAAAGCGCCATGGCCGTCGGCCACAGGAACAGGGACTGGTAGTCGATCGACTTGCCGTCGGCCGATGTGTAGTGAGCCTGCAGCGGCACGAAGATCCACTTCGCCGCGAGGTCACCGAGTCCGAGGATCAGCAGGTTGAACAAACCCTGCGCGCTCGTGCGCACGTCCTTCGGGAAGTAGGCGTCGATGAAGATGTAGACCGTCGCGAAGAAGAACGCGTAGCAGATCCCATGCAGTACCTGCACCGCCATGATCACCGTGTGGTCATTGCAGAACGCGAACACGGCGAAGCGAGCCGCGTGGCCGAGCACGCCCAACGTCATCGTCCAACGCCAGCCGAGGTTCTTCAGCACGAGACCGAGCGCAGCCATCGTGAGGATCTCCGCGACCTGACCGATGCTCATCACCGGCATGATCTGGCCGCCCTCGAACCCCACCTTCTCGAGGAACGTGAAGGTCATCACGAAGTAGCCGCTGTGGACCGTCGCGTCGATGAATGTCACGACGAACAGCACGAGCACGAACGGCAGCTTGAGCAGGCGCGCCGCCTTGATCCACGCCAGGCGGTCGGCGGCCGTCGCAGCGGGCTTCGGTGGCGTGTGCGGCAGTGAGAGGCTGAATCCGGCGAGCAGCAGGGCCGCGATGCCGGCGATCAGGAACACGGTCCGCTTGGCGGCCAGCGCGTCCTCCGGCGCGATGCCCTTCAGCACGAAGTAGAGCGGCCACGCCGCGAGGATCCAGCCGATCGTGCCACCCATGCGGACGATCCCGAACTCCTTCTGCGCATCCCCGAGGTGGGCGAACGCCAACGAGTTCGTGACCGAGATCGTCGGCACGTACACGAGTGAGTGCACGAGCATGAGCACGAAGAACGTCGGGAAGCTCGTCGTGCAATAGAGACCGACCATTGCCAGCCCACCGATCAAGTGGCTGACCGCGAGGAACCGCTCGGCCGCGAAGGTGCGATCGGCGAACTGGTTGCTGAAGAAGATGCCGACGATGGAGGCGATGGCGAAGCCACTGCCGATGAGTGCCTTCTGGGTTTCGTCGAACTCCAGGCCCTTCATGATGTCGAAGAGCGGCGGCAGCCACGCCCCCCAGATGAAGAACTGGAGGACCATCATCAGGAACAACTTCCAGCGGTGGGTTCCGGGCATCGGCGTGCTGACGGGAGCACCAGCCCGAAGTGGCTGGCGAGGGCGCGGCAGCGTAGGTAGCGGATGCGATTCAGAGAAGCGTTGAGCAGCCGATCCGCCGGCTCATCGAGGCGGCGAGAGCCTCGTGAGTCACCAGCTGGGATCGCGCAGCAACTCGGCCATCGTCAGTCCTCGGATGCGATCCGCCGCGAAACACTCGCGCCCCACGATCCACAGTTCCGCTCGCGGGAAACTGTACACGAACCACGCAAACTCCATCGCGCTCGCACCACCACGCTTCACCTCGATCCACAACTCTGGCCGCACGACGTAGTCGATCTCGCGATCGCCCGAGGCCCAGAACAGCAGTTCCTCGGGCGTCTGCTCGCCGCGTAGGGCAGCGCGCCGCCAGATCTCCTGGGCCACGAGCCACTCCCACCAGCGGCCCTGCACCTCGGGTGGCAGCGCCTTGAAGTCGGTCACGGACCGCAGCCGACTGCCGTCGAACGCGACTGCCGCCAGCAGATTGATCGGAGGGAACTTCGCCGGCTTGCGCCGCAGAGCGATGCGCCGGCTCGGATCCCACGCGAACGCACTGCCGATGCACATCAGATCGGCGAGCAGTTCCAGATACCCTGCGGCAATCGTGTTGTTCGCGAGCCCCGTCTCGCGCGCAAGCAGCGCCTGCCCGATCGGTGTGCCGCCGCGAGCCAGCACGGCATTCCACACCGCGAGCAAACTGCCGCGCGCCCGCCCACTCGCCGCACATTCACCGAGCACCCAGTCGCGCACCATCTCGATCACGTGCTCGGGCAACCGACCATGCTGTGCGAGTTCCGTCGCAGCCACCGGGCATCCGCCGCACAACATGTAGGCAATCGCCGCGTCCTCGCCGAAGCGATCGCCGAGCACCCGCTCGAACTCGGCGAAGGGCAGCGGCGTGAACAGGTACGCCGTGCGGGCCAGGCGCCCCTTGCGCCCAGGCAGTCGCTCGGCGCCGCGCCGCAGGTCCGTCGCACGCGAGCCCGTGGTCACCACGAGCACGTCTCGCAGTTCACCCGCGTCGAGCAGTTGCTTGAGCCCCTTCTCCCAGTTCGCGATGGCCGTGATCTCGTCGATGAAGAGGCGACGCACGGGCGCGTCCTTGCGGAACCACGGCAAGAGACCGCGCACGGCGGTGACGAGTCCCTCGACATCGGACAGCTGGTCACCGTTCAGGTAGAAGCCCGACGCGGGTCCCGCCGAACGGATCGTTGCTTCGAGCTGTCCCTCGAGCCACGTGCTCTTCCCGTACTGCCTTGGTCCGCGCACGAGCAACACGCCGGATTCTGCTGGCAGGGCAGGGAGCCCGAAGTCGATCTGGAAGATCGGCCCACTCGAGCGCAGCCGCTCGAGATGCGGGAACAGACCCGGGACATCGAGCTGGCCAAGCTGCAGATGCTTGTTGATCGATCTAACGTCCACGACGTTAATATATCGAACGTTTGCGACGTTAGCAACATCGACCACAGTGGATTTCCTACGTACATTGCTTATTTGCATATGTTTACATCGATATCATCGGGCGCTTCGCCGCCGCTTCCTCGGCCGCGAAATCGAGCCTCGCCGCTGACCGCAGCGCTCGACCAGGGCCTCGGCGTCGACGCGCGCGAGGCAGACGCTGCCGTTGCGGAGGTGCCGTGACCAACAGTCCAAGGCTGCGCACCGTCGCGTACGGCACTGACGTTGACGAACCATGCGACGCAATGCATGCGGCAGTACTGCGAAGTCGACTTCGATCGCCGCATCCCGGCTGGGCAGCGACATCGGGGCAGAAACCCGATTGAAGGCGCTCGACCCACCCTGCCAGCGCGAGTGGGAGTGGACTCCCGGCCCTTCCCCTGCTATTGAGAATCTGTCTCAGTAAGAAATGCCTCGGCCCACGACCGTTCTACACGCAGTCACCTCGCTGGTGATCGCAAGCGCCGCGCCAGCCCAGGCCGCGGTCGAGCGGCATGTCTTCGCGATGGGCACCACGCTGTCGGTCGAGGTGAGCGCGCCGACCCGCGCCACCGCACTGCTGGCCAGTGAACAGGCGCTGCGGGCCGCAGAAGGCGTCGAACGGCGGCTGTCCGTGTGGCGTAGCGACAGCGACGTCGCGCGCATCAACGCAGCGCGGGTGGGCGAGGCGGTGCGCGTCGATACTGCAACGCTCACAGACCTGCGCTGGGCGTTCGCGCTCGCGCAGAGGACGGCGTTCGCGTTCGACCCGACGGTCGGTCCGCTCGTCGAGGCGTATGGCTTGCGCGAGGGCGGACGCTGGCCCGGCGAGAACGTGTTGCGAGCCGCGCGAGAGTCGACCGGCGTCGCCTGGTTCCGGCTCGGCGACGCGAGCGTCGAGCGCTGCTGCGATCACGCGGCGCTCGATTGCGACGCGTTCGGCAAGGGCGTGGCCCTCGACCGCGCGGCGGCCGCGGCGCGCGAAGCCGGCGCAACCGAGGTGCTGCTCGACTTCGGCGGCCAGATCGCGCTCGACGGGATCTCCCAGGACGGGGGCGCGGAGCGGTGGGTGCCGATCGCGCATCCACTCGATCGCGAACGGATAGTCGCCGAAGTGCTGCTCGCACCGGGCTGGTCCGCGTCGACCTCGGGCAACGGCGAACGCCGCGAGATCGCGGACGGCCGCCGCGTGGGCCACCTGCTCGATCCGCGCACCGGGCTGCCCGCGCCGGACTTCGGCGCCGTGACCGTTCTCGCGCGCGGTGCTGCGCTGGCCGACGCCGCGTCGACGGCCTGCTTCGTGCTCGGACCCGCTGCACTGCAACGCGCGTGCGCCGACCTCGGCGTCGAAGCCGTCGTCGTCGAGCTCCATGACGCGACCGTGCAGCTTCGTGCCACAGCGGGCCTCGTGGGGCGCGTGCGCGCTGCCAAGGGTGGCCCCGTGTCGTTCATTTCTCCCACGTCCCGATCCAGACCATGAAGCCCTACAGTCAGCATCCCAGGAAACACTTCGCTCCTCCCATCGCCGCGCTGCTCGCCTGTGTCACCGCGCACGCGCAGGAAACCGTCGAGCAACGACTCGACCGCATCGAACGCGAGAACCGCGAACTGCGCCAGCGCGTCGACAAGCTGGCCGGCGCGCCGGCAGCGCAGCCGCAACAGCCTGGCGCCGAGGTGCCACCGGGCTACCGCAAGGTCTACTCGATCGGCGACGGGCTGTCCGTCGCTGGTTACGGCGAGATGCTGTTCTCGCAGAACTCGGGGCAGACCGACGTCGCCGACGCGCTGCGCGCGGTGATCTACTTCGGCTACCGCTTCGACCCGAGGTGGCTGTTCCACTCGGAGATCGAGGTCGAACACGGTTCGACGGGCGCAGATTCGGGTACGACGAGCAGCGGCGGCGAGGTGTCGCTCGAGTTCGGTTACCTCGAGCACCTGTTCAGCGAGAACGTGTCGCTGCGCACCGGCCTCGTGCTGATGCCGGTCGGCCTCGTGAACGAGAAGCACGACCCGACGGAGTATCTGCCCGCACGCCGGTCGCAGACGGAGACCCGCATCCTGCCGACGACGTGGCGCGAGATCGGTATCGAAGGTGTAGCGACCGTCGGCGACTTCGACGCGAGGGTGTTCGCCGGGACGGGCCTCGACGGCGAGGAGTTCGACGAGAGCGGCTTGCGCGAGGGACGCCAGGAAGGCAATCGCGTGGCTGCCGACGACATCGCGACCGCGTTGCGCGTCGACTGGCACGCCTGCGAAGGTCTGGTGGCCGGCAGCTCGGTCGTCTACCAGAAGGCGGGCCAGGACGGCCTGGACGGCACGACGCCGATTCCCGAGATGGACACCTTCATCGCCGAAACGCACGTCGACTACCGAACCGGCCCCTGGATCGCGCGCGCGCTCTACGCGACCGTGTTCAGCGACGATGCGCTGGAATTCGCGACGGCCACGGGCAAGAACCTCGCCGAGCGTTCCTACGGCGCCTACTGCGAGCTCGGTTGTGACGTGGCGCCGTGGTTGTTCCCGGCCAGCACGGCGTCGGTGACGCCGTTCGTGCGCTACGAGCACATCGACACGCAGGCGAAGATGGGCGAAGGCATCCCCGCGGACGCTGCGCAGGACAACGCGATCTTCACGTTCGGCGTGAACTGGCGTCCGATCGACAAGATCGTCTTCAAGGCCGACTTCGAGGAGTGGAGCGACAGCTCCGACCGATTCAACCTCTCGATGGGTTATGTCTTCTGACGCTGGCAGCTCGCAGCGATGCGCGGGCGCGGCTGCGTGCGCGCTGTTCGCAACGATGCTCGCGGCGCAGACGCCACCCAAGGTCGAAGCCTCGGCGCCGACCGACGCGGAGGCTGCAGCGCTCGCGTTCCCGGGTTCGGTCGTGAAGGAGGAGACAACGACCCTCTCGGCCGAGCAGCAGCAGAAGGCCAAGGACGCCGCGAAGGTCGATACCGTGCCGGAGAAAGTGGTCCGCTACGTGGCGACGAAGGACGGCAAGGTCGTCGGACACGCCTACGTCGACCGCCACACCGTGCGAACGCACGCGCAGAAGCTGCTGATCGTCGTCGACGCGGACGGCAAGGTGCAACGCATCGAGATCCTCGCGTTCGACGAACCACGCCAATACCGGCCGCGGGCCGCGTTCTACGCGCAGTTCCAGGGCAAGGGCCTCGACGACGAGATGCAACCGCGGCGCGGCATCCAGCCTGTTGCAGGCGCGACGCTGACGGTGCGCGCCACGGTCGACGCGGTGCGCAGGGTGCTCGCGATCCACGCGCAGCTCGGTGCGAAATGACGCCGGCGTTGCGCGTCTCCACGTGGAGCACGACGGCAGCCGCCGGCGTCACGGGTCTTGTCTGTGCCTGGATGCTCTACTGCGCGTCGCCCGAGAACCCGATGGACCTCGTCCACCCGTGGCAGCCGACGATGTTCTACCTGCACGTGCTCGCGGCACCCGTGTGGCTCGTGGTTTTCGGCGTGTTGTGGCAGGCGCATGCGTTGCCGAAGCTGCAGTCGCGCGAAGTCGCAAGGCGGCGTTCGGGGATTTGGCTGCTCGTGCTCTCCGTCGCGATGGCGGGGAGCGGCTACCTGCGGCAGGTCTCCGTCGAGGATTGGGCGCGTTCGCTGTGGGGCGTCACGCACGTGGCGACGTCGCTCGTCTGGTTGCTCGCGTTGGCGATCCACGTGCTGTTGCGCCAGCCGCGTGCGGAGTGATCGAAGTACGCCGACGCTACTCGATCACCGCGAGCCCGCGCACGCTGACGAACCCCCACGCAGCCGTCGAATCGTCGGCGATCACGAGCCGCAGCGCCTCGCCGCGGTATTCCTCGAGCGTCCAGCGGAACTCGGTCTCGACGTCGTTCGTGCGCCGGCCGCGCGTGCAACGCAGCAGTTCGTCGCCACGCCACAGCTGCACGGCCTCGCTGCCCCCGTGCACGAAGCCGCGCAGCTCGCGGGCGTTCGGCGCAACCGTGAAGTCCTGCCACAAGCGGCCGCGCACGGCGTCGCCGCTCGGTTTGACATACGTCGTGACGAGCCAGCTGCCGTCCGCGCGCTTCGCCGTCGCGAACGTTTCGCCCTCCTGCTGCCAGCCCGTGATCCTGCCGCCCGCGAACTCGAGATTACGAAGCTCCTTCGGCGGCTTCGGCGGCAGCTGTGTTGGCGCCGGCTTCCACGCGACGCCCGGTGCGGCGACGTGGCTCCGCACGAGCTGCACCGTATACGGATTCCACGTCGAGAGCGCGTAGACGAGCGTTGACACGCCGGGCTCCGGTGACGTGCACCACTCGGGCACCAGATACGGGCCATACTCGCCGCCCCATTCCTCTTCGCGGCCCGGATCCGACAAGCCGTCGTCGTACCCGACGGCGCTGGCCTTCTGGTGCAAACAATGGCCATAGCCGCGGTCGCGGCCCGGGTCGAAGATCACGACGGGCTCGCTCCACGGACCACTGACCGCATGCGCCGTGCGCAGGTGGATGCCGCGCGGTGTCGTCGCATTGCAGGTCATCGCCCACAAGTTCGCGCCGGGGAGCTGCCGCACGCTGAGCTCGCCGATGCAATCGCTCGCGACGAGCGGCCTCGCGGTCGCTTCGTCCGGCGTGAAGTCGGGCCAGTATCGCCAGGCCGCGCGATCGGCGAGCGCCTCGGCCTCGACGCGCGCGAGGAACACGCTGCTCTTGCGATACGCGCCGGACCCGAAGATCCACAGCTGCGCGCCGTCGCGCACGATGCTGACGTTCACGAACTTCCCGGTCGTGACACGATGGTCGAGCTGCAGCGTTGCGAAGTCGGCCGTGTGAGCGAGCACGGAATGGCTGTGGCGCTTCGTGCGCTTGTCCCAGCCGCTCGAGAAGAACACGTAGGTCCGCTCGCCGACGACGACGCCCTCGACCGGCACGTCCATGCCGCCGAGCTGCAAACCCTCCGGTGCGAGCGGCAGGAAGCGGTTGCCGGGGCGCACGAACCACTGCAGCGACGGCACCGTCGCGTTCTCGAGCGGCGCGAGCTTCGTCCACGCGACCGAGTCGACGTCCCAATCGCGCCGGTCGAGAGTCCACGAGTCGCCGAACAGGAACACGAGCCGCTCGCCGCTCGGAAAGCTCACACCGAGATCTGTGCCGGCGAGCCCGACCGGCGCCAGGACGCGCGGCGGCGTCAGCCTGCCGAGGTGTTCGGTGGCGAGCCAACGGAGTGGCTCCTCTTGGGGCACCTGCTGCGTCGCCTCCCGCGGCGCCTCCTGCTGCGCCTCCAGGCTGGGCAGCGACATCGCGGAGAGCCAACCCAGGGACAGCGCGCGCAACATCGTCGCGCCATGCTACCGCCGCGGCTCGGGCAATCAGGCTCGATCCACGACGGCC
>DASRJH010000239.1:0-30874 GCA_035649575.1 Planctomycetota bacterium | reverse complement strand
GTCGCATCTCGGGGAACCACTTTCCCGCCTCCAGTCCAGATTGACTAGCGCAGGCGGGCCCGCAGTTCCTCGATCGGCACAGAGCGGCTGCTGCCACCACGGGCTCCCTTGGTGTCGAGCTCCCCGTTGATCCGGATGACTTCCTCGTTCGTCACGGGCTTCTGGTTGCGGTCCGCAGCATCGGCCACACCCTTGCACAGGCCCTCCCACTTGTTGGTTGCATCGGCGATCCAACAGACCTTGGTACCCTCCTCACCCGGCAACTGAGAATAGTCCTTGGCTTCGACGATCTGTACCGTCGTCGTCCCGCTGTCGAGTCGCACGAGCAATCCCGGATTACCCGAACCGACCCGGATGTGCACGGCGTTGATGCCGATCGTGTTCCCGGACGCATCCAAGGAGTTGCGGAGAGCGCACACCCAGCCTGGCTCACGCATCGTGACGGCGTAGCTGTTGCTATCACCTTCCAGCTTCTTTGCGTCGATGGCGGCCTCGGGCCGCAACATGTACCAGAGTGCGGTTCCTGTCGTGAGCGTCAGCAGGGCGGTTGCCAAGACGGCGGCGCGATGGCTGACCGTGAACCTGCGCACGAGCCGGAGGCCTCTCCCAGCGGCCCCGAGCCGTGAAACGGAGGGGACCTGCCCCGCGAGCCACTTCTCGAGGTCATCGCGGAACGCATCTGCCGAGGCGTAACGGCGGTTCGGATCGCGCTCGAGAGCACGCATGCAGATGTCGGCGAGCGGGGCAGGGATGTCCTTCTTCAGTTGACGAGGCGACGGGATCCTGCTGCGGCGGACCGCCTCGAGCAGGGATGTGCGCTCCTTCCCCGCGAACGTGCGTTGGAAGGTCAGCATCTCGTAGAGCACAAGCCCAAGCTGATAGATGTCGGTGCGCGCATCCTTGCCCGTGCGCATCACTTCGAGCTGCTCGGGCGCCATGTAGGCGACGGTGCCGAACAGACGGCCGGTCAGCGTGCCCTGGGCCATGTCGCCGAGTCCCGCCAGGCCGAAATCGAGCACCACGGGCCGGCCGCTCGGGCGAAGCAGAATGTTCCCCGGCTTCAGGTCGCGATGGTGGATCCGGTGGGCGTGGGCGGCGGCCACGGCCCATAGGACCCCGACCATGATCCGCGCCGTCGTCCGGTGCCAGTCGTCTTCGAGCCACGACTGCTCACCGGTGGCAGGGGGGCCGCCGATCGCGGCCGCGACCGCGGCGCGCCCGGGCGTCTTGTCGCCGCGGGCGCAGAGCCTCTCGAGCACCTTGTCGAGCGTGCTGCCTGGCAGGTATTCCATCGCCAGGAACTGGGCGTCTTCGTGCGTGCCGCTGTCGAGCAGACGCACGATGCCATCGTGGTGCACGCGCGCGAGGGCGTCGCGCTCCCTCCGCAGCGTCGACTCCACTTGGGCGTCGTTCATGAGCGGATGGAAGAGCTTGAGGGCCACGTCGCGGCCGAGCTTCTGGTCCCTCGCGCGCCAGACCTTGCCGAAGCCACCACTGCCGAGTTCCTCGAGCAGTTGGTAGCGGCCTGCGATCACGGTGCGGAGCCGAAACGGCACCGGAAACGTCGAACGGGCAATCTCGGCGGCCTCGACGATCTCGCGCAGTTCCTCCTGCGAATCACTGTCGGGAAGGCGGGTTGCGAGGGAATTCAGGTCAGGCGGCAGCCCGGCTTCGGCCCCCAACAGGTATTCCATCGCAAGGTCGTCGACGGTCGGGGATTTCGAGGGTTGGATCATGGTTGCACCCGTGGCTCCAGGGGGCGACGCACCCGCAGTAGCACGTGGAATCTAGCGAAATCAGGGTTTCTCGGGCCCCATTCCACGCCGCCGTAACAGCTTGGCCAGCTCGAGCATGGCACGCCGGTGCAGTTCGCGCACCGCCGAGTCGGTGTTCTTGTGCATCTTCTCGGCGACTTCGTTCCACTCGAGCCCATCGTAGTCGCGGAGCACGATGACCATGCGGTGATGCTCTGCCATCTGATCGAGGCACTCCTCGACCGCGATCTCGCGTTCGCTGCGCACGACCCTGTCGATCGGACCGGTCGTTCGCCCGGGGACCTCCATCCTGGGCCGGGACTCGTCTCCCCCGTCGTCGTCGATGCTGCGAAGGTGGTCGAGGGGCACCCGCTTGATCGCGTTTTCGCGGTCGGCGGCATCGTGGATCTGTCGCTTCGCATACTCGGCCAACCAGTGCAGGAAGCTGCCCTCGTGCCGCATCTCGAAGCGATCGAAGTTCTCGAACGCCTTCGCGAAGGTGGGCTGCAAGATGTCTTCCGAATCGAGCCGCAAGCGCAGGCGACTGCCGATCCTGGCCCGGACGGAGCGCCGCACGCGCTCGTAGTAGCGTTGGAACAACCGATTCAAAGCGTCGTTGTCGCCGCCTTGTGCTCTCTGTACGAGCTCCCACGTCTGGGTGAGATTCGGGTCCACTGTTTTTCCTGTCATTGACCATAACCGGCGCGGGCGTGCTTCTGGAGTTTTCATTGACTTCGCGGTCCCGACGCGACGCTTGACGGTGTTAACTTTGCATGGCAAAGTATGAGCAGAGATACAGCAGAGACTCAGCAGAGGCAGCGATGAACGATCCCGGCTCCGAGGCTCCCGAGGGGGCCGTTCTGACCCCAACCTCATCCTCCGCAACAACGGCTGCCGAACCGTTCGGGTTCGCCGATCTGGTTGGCATGGCACGGTCGCCTTCGCGAGTGCTCGACATGGTGCTCGCGGAGCGCCCGCGGCTCGCGGCGAGCATCGCTCTGTCGACTGCGCCTTGGACGCTCGTCGCCGTGCTGGTCCTGTGCACCGCAGTGGCGTCGCTGCCCTACGGCGTCGTGGATGGTTGGTCGAACGCGTGGCGCGTCGCCGCCCTCTACGGCGGTTCGGTGCTGCTCTGCTGGCCCTCGCTGCAGGTGTTCGGCGCCTATCTCGGCAGCAGCCTGCGACCGTTGCAGAACCTGGCGCTCTCGTTGTTGATCGCGTCCGTCGCGGCGTTGTTCTCGCTGGGCTTCGCACCGATCGTCTGGTTCTTGCGTGCGACGATGGTGAACGGGGACTGGATCGATGGGAACGCGGTCTACGTCGTCTTGCTCGCGTTCGGTCTGTTTGCGGGGCTCGGCCAGTTCTCGCGTTGCGTTGCGGGGCATCGCGACCTGCGGCCGTTCGGCCCGGCCGGGATCCTGCTGCTGTCGTGGCAGGTCCTCGTCGTGTTCGTCACGTGGCGCATGGCGCGAGCCCTCGGTCTGGTGGGCTGAGTGAAGGCCCACGCCGAACCGGGCGCGGGCCGTTGCGTCGCCGCGATCGCGCTCGGTGGCGCGTTCTACGGTTTCTGCATCGGCTGCAGCAAGAACCTGCTCTACGGCATACGCAGCTCGATCAAGGTGCCACTGCTGTTGCTCGGCACCGCGCTGCTGTGTGCGCTGGCCTACCACGTGCTCGCCAGGACGTGTGGCATCAGCTCGTCCTTCGCGGCCCTACAACGTACGAGCTTCTCGTTGTACCGGTCCGTCGCGGTGATGCTCGCGAGCATCGCGCCGGTGAGCCTGTTCCTCGGCCGCACGATGGAGCGACCGGAGGGGGAGAGCCTTGGCGGCTACCCGGCCTTCGTCGGCATCAACATGGCCTTCGTCGCGGCCGCGGGTTGCGTGGCCGTGCGTGTCCAGACCCGTGCGCTGCTCGCGCAGCACGTCGTGTCGCTCGGGCGCGCCAGGGTCGTTGTCGCGAGCTGGCTGCTGCTCTCGCTGCTCGTCGGTGGTCAGCTCGCGTTCTACCTGCGGCCGTTCTTCGGCATCGCGTCGTTGACCGGCGATCCTCCGTTCCTGCTCGGTGACGAGCCGACGGTGACCGGTGCGCGCAACTTCTACGAGGTGGTCTGGCAGTTCCTGCGCGGAGTCGGGCTGCCGGGACGCTCCGGTCGGTGAGGCTTCGCTTGCCGTAGCAGTCGCTCGCGGCAACCGCCGGCTAGATTGTCGACCGTCATGAAGATGCCGTCGCCACGACTCGAGGTGTTGCCTCTGACCAAAGCCCGGTGGCCGCAGTTCGAGCTCCTGTTCGGGAAGCGAGGTGCATGCGGCGGTTGCTGGTGCATGTTGTGGCGCCTGAGCCGGACCGACTTCGAGGCCCAGAAGGGCGAGGGCAACAGGCGGGCGATGCAGCGCCTCGTCGAAGCGGGCGCCGAGCCCGGACTGCTCGCATCGCGCAACGGGGAGGTGATCGGCTGGTGCGCGCTCGCGCCACGGACCGACTATCCGGCGCTCGCGCGTTCGCGTCTGTTCAAGCCGTTGGATTCACGACCGGTCTGGGTCGTCTCGTGCCTCTTCGTGAAGAAGGCGCACCGCCGGTGCGGCGTCTCGGTGGCCCTGCTGCGCGCGGCCGTCGCGCACGTGCGCAAACAGGGCGGCAGGATTCTCGAAGGCTACCCGCAGGATGCCCAGGGACGCGCGATGCCGGACGTGTTCGCGTGGACCGGCGTGGCCTCCGCGTATCGGAAGGCAGGGTTCGCCGAAGTGGCGCGTCCCTCGCCGAAGCGACCGATCATGCGCTGCGAATGCCAGCGAGGGGGGCGCGCCATCGCGCGCGACACGAACAGGAATTGATCCCGACCACGTGTCACGCGTCGCGCGGCGAGTAACTTCAGGACAGTCCTGCTCGGGCAGCGCCATGCAAGAACCCTGGATCTCGCGCCAGTTCCCGTTCGACTTCCCGGTCGAACGCATCGACGTGTTCCTCTCGCGCCTGCGCGGCACGAAGGTGCGCATCGCGAACGCCGTGCGCGGACTGCCCGCCAGCGAGCTCACGCGCCGTCGCGACGGCAAGTGGTCGATCCAGGAGAACGTCGGCCACCTGCACGATCTCGAGGCGCTGCACCTGCGGCGACTCGACGAGTTGGAGCGCGGCGTCACCACCTTGTCGGCTTGGGACATCGAGAACCGCGCGAGCTGGAATGCAGGGCACAACAGCCGCACGTTCGAAGCCGTGCTCGGCGATTTCGCGGCCAGTCGCGCAAACTTGCTCGACCGACTCCAGCGTCTCGACCGCACGCGCCTCGCTGCGCAGGCCATGCACCCTCGCCTGCAGCGGCCGATGCGCGCCGTCGACGTCGCTTTCTTCACGGCCGAGCACGACGACCACCACGTGACGCGCATCGAGGCTCTGGTGCAGGCGGCCGCCGTGGCGCCAGGTGCGCCGTTCGCAGCCAGCTGGAAGGACCTCGCACACGACGAGCCGATGCCGGCTCTCGAACGCCGGCGCATCGTCGGCGCGGATGCGATGATCTCGCACGTCACGCTGCACCGCGGTTGCAAGGTGCCCGTGCACAGCCACGCCAACGAACAGTTCAGCTGCGTCGTGTCGGGCCGCGTGCGCTTCACTCTCGCGGATGGTGAGCGTGTGTTGGGCGGCGGCGACGTGATTCATCTGCCGAGCCATGCCCCGCACGGTGCGGAGGCCATCGAGACAGCCGTCGTGCTCGACGTGTTCGCGCCGCCGAGTGCTTTCACCGGCATCGACGACAGGCGCCCTTGACGCGCCTGCCGCCCGTCTCACAGCACGTCGATCACGACCGGCGTGCTCAGCTCGATCCCGCTGCCGCCGAAGGCGAAGCTCTGGAACAGCACCTTGCCCTGCCAGTTGGCCGGGATCGCCGGCATCGGGAACGAACCGAAGCCACCGGGCGCCAGGGCCGGCATGTAGAACGTGAAGCTCGGGATGTAGAAGTCCGGGAAGCAGAACAGCGAGAACGGGAAGGCCGGGAACGAGCCGGGCACCGTCGGCGGCACGATCTCCATGAACACGAAGTTCCAGAGCCAGGGCGAGCCGACCTCGATGCTCGTCGCCCCGAACGGCGCGCCGGCCGGGAACACGTTCTGCACGTGCTGCTGTGGCTCCATCGTGTAGCGCCAGGTGAACGTGCCGAGCAGGCCGTTGACGTAGCTCGGCGCGCCGACCGCTGCACTCGTGGGCTGGATGCCCATCTGGAGGCCGAGCGTCGGGCCGCCACCGCATCCGCGCCCCGTGCTGCCGCAGAGACCGCTGTAGATCGTGCCGCCGCCGGCCGTCGTGAGCAGGCTGGCTCCCGTCATCGTCTCGCACGAGAAGATCAGCGAGGGCGCGCTGAGCACCGCGCCACCACACGGGAACACCGTCACGTTCGGACCCGACCAGTCGATCTCGAGCGACTCGGTGTCGATTCCGTTGGTGAGGCAGACGCCGAAGCGGTCGGTCACCTGCGCGTTGTTCACGAACGCGTCCATCTGCGCCTCCGTGTAGAGCACGGCCGCACACACGGGCAGCACGGTGGCGACGCGGAAGTCCGGCGTGTAGGTCAGCCCCCAGGCCGGCACCATGATCACCGCGCCGTCCTGGATCAGCATCGGCCCGCAGATCGTGTTCGCCACGATGTCCTGGTCGAGCGAGAAGAACACGCCGTCGTTGACCGAGAAGGCGATCGCATCGACGTCGATCGGCGTGGCCAGGGGCAGACCCAAGGCCTGGTTGAACTGTTCGCGCCGCATGAAGTACTCGACCTGGCCGTCGCCGGCGCTCGTGCGCACGATGCGGCCGACATCGCCAGGGCGCAGCCCAGGAACGCCACTGATGTTCGTGCCCATCGCGGCGGAGGGAGAATAGAAGACCGTGCGCGGGTTGACTCCGCCGATCGGCGTCGTGGACATGGTCGCGACGAGCGCGTCGATGGAGCCGAAGATCGAGGGGTTCCAGTAGATCGCGTCGCCGTTCTCGTCCCCGGCCATCGTGTGGAAGCACGTGCGCGGCGCCCATTTCTCGGCGGACAGGTTCGAGCAGGGGCCGAGCGACCACTCGAGATGCGCGATCTCGTTCGGCGCGAGGAAGCGCAGGTTCGTGCCGCCGCTGCCCGACATGGTCACTTCGGGTTGCGAGTAGGTGACGAGGAAGTCCGGACCCTGGGCCAGTGCGGCGGCGGCGAGTGTGGCGGGAACGAACAGACGGGAAAGCGTGACGTGGTTCATGATCGGTGGGGTGGGTTGTTGAAGACACCCCGGAAGAACCGATTCCGATCAGGCGCACGCAGGGACTGACTCAAAAACCGCTGACCTCGATCACGCGCAGCGGCGAGAGGATGAAACCCGTCGGGTCCGTCGGGCAGAACGAGAGGTTCTGGTTGTAGAGCGGTCCCGTGCCGACGGGGTAGAGCAGCGGTAGCGGCAGCGTGGCGTTGCCCAACGGGTCCGCGATCACGAGGACCGGGATCAGGCTCGGCGAGCCCGGGACCAACCCGAGCGGACATCCCGACGGCGGGAACGGAATGAACACCGGACTGAAGACCCCATCGAAGATGAAGATGACGGGCCAACCGGGCGGGAAGCCACCGTTCGTCAACGAGAAGGCGCCGTTGCCGCTGCTCATGACGCTCGACGTGGCCTGCGTCGGATAGCCGGTGCCAGGGCAGAGGCACGTGCCGATCGGCGGCACGGAGGCTGGATGGTCCAGGAACGCGATGCCGTTTGGCAGGGGCGGGCCGGACGGGAAAACGATCGGCGCCGGCGTGTTCACGTCGAAGATCACCGGGCCCGCGACGACGTAGAGCGAGCGCAGACCGACGCCGTTCAGCGAACCCGTCTTGTCGATCGCGAGGTCACCGGTCGGGGCGACGAACAGCGGGAGTGGCACGATCGGCGGCGCGGCGGGCAGGCCCCCGGGGAAGAAGTTGTAGCAGATGCCCGGTCCGTCGATGGCCCAGAGCGTGCCGGTGATGCCGTCCCACTCGAGCCCCGTGATGGGACCCGCCGGGAACGGGATCGGGAACGGCGGCACGAGGATCGGCATGCCCGGAGCCGGGGCGACGCCGACCACGGGGCCGACCTGGCCGCACAGATACATGACACCCGCGATCGGATTGATCGCGATTCCCGTCACGGGACCACCGCCGATCGCCGCGAGAACGGCCAGTGGGATCGGAAACGGCGGCAGCGGCGGCGCGAGCGGTGGGAACGTCGGCGTCGGTTGTGACGCCATCACCAGACCGTTGGTGACCCAGTGAATGCCGACCGCGTTGTCGAACGTGCTGTCCCCGTTCGGCACGAAGAACGGCGGCGCCGGCGGGATCAAGGGCAGCACGGGCACGGCCGGGTAGGCGGCGATGATCGGCGCGGGTGCCGGCAGGACCGCAGTCGGCGGCTGGTGTTCGGCGAAGCCGCCGACGCCCGTCGCGTAGGTGGCAAGACGTTGGGCCAAAGCGGTGCTGGTCAGCGCGAGGCCCGTGAACAGACACAGGATGTGGGTGCGCATGGGTGGAAAGAGCTGAAAGAAGGGTGGGGGCTCTTCTGAAGAACCCACCTGGCGACAGCGCACGCGGATTTTTGAGATCGCGTTGCCGAGACGCTGGAGTGCGCGGCGCCCGAAAAACCGCGCACAACTGCGTGCGAAGCAAACGGCACCGGCTCTTCACACTCAGCCATGCGCCATTTCCATCGGATCGAGCACTTTGCGCGGCGATTGGAGGCCCGCATCAAGCGTGCGGCTTGTCGGCGGGCAGGAAAGGGGCAGAATCACGGTTCCCTCGCCCACGCACCGTTCTTGGACGACAACACCCGCAACCTCGTCAGCCGCGCCCTGGAGCAGGACCGTAAGGCGATCGACCTGCTGTTCGAGCGCTACCGCGACCGGCTGCGCAACGCGCTGCGCAAGTTGATCGGCCCCAAGTACCGGCTGTTGCTCGCCGACAGCGAGGACGCCACGCACGACGCGATCCTGTCGGCGCTGCGGCGGTTGCAGACCTTCGAGTACCGCGGCGAGGGGTCGTTCCTGGCCTGGCTCTTGAAGGGGGCAGAATACGAGATCGTGCGCCGCATCCGCGCGCTGGGGGCGAAGAAGCGCAGCGCAGAGGGCGGCATCGTCGACCTCGACGCGCAGGTCGAACAGGCAGTCGTCGACAAGGGCGCGACTCCCTCGCAGCACCAGGACGAACAGGAACTGGCCGAACGCGTGCGCGTGGCGCTGCAACAACTGCCCGACCGCGAGCGCGAGATCATCGTGCTGCGCCGCTACCTCGAACTCGAGCCGAACGAGATCTGCGCCGAGATGGGGCTGCCGACGGAGGGGGCGATGCGAGCGCTGCTCTCGCGGGCCCAGGCCCGCTTGTCGGGCCTCCTGTCGCGCCAACAGGAGTCGTGATGCGCGACCAACCTGAACCCACGCCCGACGCCGTGTCGAATGGCGAGGCGAGTTCGGGTACCGGCGTGCAGCAGGCTGTCGAGCAGTTCGTCGAACTGCATTCCTCGGGGCAGGCGCCGGACCTCGTGGTGTTCGTCGAGCGCTTTGCGCTGCCACTGCGACCGCGGATCCTCGCGCAGTGTCGCGAATTCCTCTCGTTGGACGGGTTGCTCGGCCGCCAGAAGTGGGAAGCAGGGCAGCGTCCTCACAGCGACAATCGCACGTTCGGCGATTTCGAGATCCAGGAAGAACTCGGCCGCGGCGGCATGGGCATCGTCTACCTCGCGCACCAACGGTCCCTCAACCGGCGCGTGGCGCTCAAGGTCATGGCGAGTGGACTCACGCTCAGCAAGCGCCATGTCGAGCGCTTCCGCCGCGAGGCGGCCGCCGCCGCCCAGCTGCGGCATCCGGCCATCGTGCCCGTGCACACCTTCTGCGAGGTCGACGGAACGTTCGCGCTCGCGATGGACTTCGTCGCGGGCCGCAACCTCGGCGACATCCTCGACGACCTGCGGCTCGCCAACGGCGAGGGACACACCTCGATCGAAGGTACGCTCGGCATCGAGCCGAAGAAGGGCTACGTCGCGGAGTGTGCGATGTTGTGCGCACAACTGGCCTCGGCGCTGGCGGCCGCCCATCAGGCCGGCGTCGTGCACCGCGATCTGAAGCCGCGCAATCTCATGATCGACGATCGCCGGCAGGCGAGGCTGCTCGACTTCGGCCTCGCCAAGTCGCTCGGCGACGGCAGCATCTCGATGTCAGGCGAGATCACCGGTACGGCGCACTACCTGAGCCCCGAGCAGACGCTGGCCAAGCGCGTCGTCATCGACCATCGCGCCGACATCTGGTCGCTCGGAGTCATCCTCTACGAAGTGCTCACGCTGCAGCGGCCGTTCTACGGCAAGAACCTCCAGCAGGTCATCTACGAGATCTGCTTCAAGGAGCCGGTCCCGCCGCACAAGCTGAACACGAAGGTGCCGCGCGACCTCGTGACCATCTGCCAGAAGGCGCTCGAGAAGGACCCGCAGAACCGCTACCAGACCGCCGCCGAGTTCGAAGCGGACCTGCTTCGCTTCCTGCGCTGGGAGCCGATCCACGCGAGACCCGCGGGGACGGTGACGCGGCTGCTCAAGTGGATGCGCCGGCATCGCGCGGAGACGATGCTCGCGGGCGCCGTCGGCGCAATCGTCGCCGGCGTGCTCGGGTACTCGTGGTTCGACGCGATCGACCGGGATGGGCGATCGTCGGGCTTGCTGGCAAAAGCCGAGCAGGAGGCCGGACGCGACCAGTTCGACCTCGCGATCCAGCTTGCCACCGAGGCGCTGCGCCTGCGCGACGACGCGGGGGTGGTGGCACGCATCGATGGCTATCGCACCAAGGCGCTGCTCGCGGCGACGATGGCATCGCGCATCTGCCTCGAGAGCAGCCAGCAGATCTCGCACGATCGCGAGCTGGCCGTACTGCTGGCGCTCGAAGCCGACGCGCTCGGCGGCTCGTCGAAGACCCGTTCCGCGGTGCTGACCGCGCTCGGCGGAGTCTATCGGACCACGACGCTGCGCACCGGAGACGACCGCGACCACGTGGGACAGATCATCAGCGCGCGCTGGTCTCCGGACGGCAAGCGCGTGGTGACGACGGGCGTCGACGGCAAGGTGCTGCTGTGGGACGCTGCGAAAGGGGCGCTGACGCGCACCTTGGCACGCCACGAAGGCAAGGACGAAGACAAGGGCTGGGTCGTCGGAGCGGTGTTCGTGGGCAACGGCGAGCGGTTGTTGACGGCGAGCGCGGACGGCACGCTGCGTTTGTGGCGCACGCAGGACGGCAGCCTCGAATACAAGGTGTCGCTGCCCGACAAGGCCGCAGCGCTGCGGGCCGACCGTCGCGGGGAACGTGTGCTCGTGGCGTGCTACGGCTCGGATGACGGCCCTTACAAGGCGCAGGTGTTCGAGGCGAGCACCGGCAAGGCCGTGTCTGCGCCGGTCGTGCACGACCAGCTGCTCGTCACCCTGGCGCTGAGTCCCTGCGGTGAGTACGCGGCCACATGCAGTGGCAAACGAGGCGCCGTGCGGCTCTGGCGCACCGCGACGGGCGAGACGATCGGTCTGCTCGATCAGGGCGCGGAGAACAGCGTTCGCGCGATCGCGTTCGCGCCGGACAGCTCGCTCGTGGCAACGGCTGCGAGCGACGGCGCAGCTCACATCTACCGCGTTGCCGATGCGAGCCTGCTCGGCACGGTCCGCCACAGCCACGAGATTCGCACGCTCGCGTTCGACGGAACGAGCGAACGACTGCTCACGGGCTCGCGCGACCAGACCGCGCGGTTGTGGCAGGTGCAGCGGGATGCGACGGGCGGACTCCCGTGCCGGGAACTGCAGACGTTCGTCGGCCACGGTGGCTCGCTGCGGCACGTCGGCTTCGATCGCACGAACGGGCTCGCGGTGACGGCCGGCGAGGATGGCGTATTGCGCATCTTCGACGCGGGCAGCGGTCCTACCCCGAACGGTGGCGCGATCCTGCAGTACGAGCTTGGGCCCGCGATCGGAACCGCCGACTTCGATCCGGAGGGCCGTCGCGTGCTCGCGCTCGCCGGGAGCAACCGCGCCGTGATCTGGGACTCGGATGACTCACGCGGCGTCGTCACGCTGCGTCAGCCCGGCGCCCTGCCCGCCGCCTGCTTCGACGCGACCGGCGACCGCATCGTGACCGCGGGCGACGACGAACGCCTGCGGCTCTGGAACGCACACGATGGGAGGCGCGTCTGGGTCACCGAGCCGCTCGGCATGCCCGTACGCACCCTCGACGTCGACGACGCCGGCGAGCGCATCGCGTGCAGCACCGTCGACGGCCGCGTCCCCGGCCGGATCGCCGTGCACCGCCTCGTCGATGGCGCGCCGCTCTTCACGCTCAAAGACCACACCGGCAGTGTGCCCGTCGTGCGGTTCGCGGCCGGGGGCTCCCGCCTGCTGACGGCCGGCGTGCACACGAACGCCGACAAGAGCCGCACGGGGCGCGCAATCGTCTGGAACATGAACGATCAGTCGCAGGTGCAAGTTCTATCGCGCCCGCAGCCGCTCGTGGCCGCCGATCTCTCGCGAGACGGCGCGCTGCTCGCGACGGTCGAAGAGCGCGAATCGATCGTCCGGCTCTGGTCGGTTCCGGGCGGCCAACCGCGAGGCGAGGTCGGTGGCCACACGGACCACGTGCTCTGGGTGCGCTTCTCGCCCGACGGCAGCACGCTGCTGACGGCCAGCCACGATGGCACGGCGCGCATCCAGACACCCGACAAGCGTTGCCTCGCCGTCCTCGACGCCGGCCAGCGCCTCCAGTACGCGACGTTCTCGCGTGACGGCTCGATGGTGCTGACGACGAGCGCTGCGGGCAACTTCGAGGCGCAGCTCTGGCGCGTCGACGGCACCGAGCTGCTGCGCTTCCACGGCCATCGCGGTACGGTCGAATGGGGTGCGTTCAACCCCGACGGCACCTGGGCCGTCACGACCTCGCGCGACGGCACGGCCCGCATCTGGCCGACTGAACCTGTAGCCCTCGCCAAACGTCTACCTCTGCGCTTGCTGACCGCTGCAGAGAAGGTGCGGCACGGGCTCGTGCGCCCGGCCGAACACAAGTAGCACCACCCTACGTCGATCTTTCTGTCTGCCCAGAGCTGCAGCCATGCCACTCCACAACCATCTGCCGGCAATGCTCGCCGGTCTCCTGTCCGGGGCCGCCGCTCTCGCGCAGACCCCAGTCAACCCGCCGCCGTGGTGGGCCGTGCCGGACGCAGTGACGCTGAGCGCCTATTGGGACTTCAGCGGCGGCCCGAGCTCGCCCCCGACGTTCGTCGTGGCATCGCCGGCCTGGTACAGCCCGCTCGTGACCGGGGCGACGTTCTCGTCCAACATCGTCGCGATCCCGGTCCTCGGCACGCACACCGGTTGCGTCGGCCTGCCAGGGACCGGCGCGCTGCAGACCGGCTCGTTCACGATGAAGGTCGACAACGACCCACACCTCGACTGGGTCAAGCTGTTCTGGATCCAGTTCGACGCGTTCGAGGGGTCGAGCGGCGACATCGCGAGCGAGATCGACCAGGACCTCGCGAACTACGGCCGCGCGATCGTCGAAGTGGAGAGCGAGCCGATCGGCGGCGGTTGGGAACGCGTCACGATCTCCGCCGAGCTCATCCCCCAGCCGGACGACGAGGACATCGACTGGACGTTCACCAACAACGCGCTCAGCGACATCGCGATCGACAACCTGTTCGTCAGCAGCAAGTGCGTGAAGCCCGGCCCGGACCAGGACGGGGACGCGCTCGGTTCCGTCGTTCCGGGGACGTTTCACGATCTGACGGCGCTGACGGGCGCTCACTGCGTGTCCGCAGCCGTCACCGAGGGGCCGGCGCCCCAGTTCCTGCCGACATACTTCGTCGGCACGCGCGCGACCGTTGGCCTGCACCAGGTCATCCGCATCTTCCAAGGCGCGGTCATCGGCCAGACGCCGCTGCCAGGTCCGGCTTCGCAGTCGCCGTTCGGAGCGTGTGCGCTGACCCAGGAGAGGGTGGGCTTCGGGCCCACGGCGCAGCAGTTCGTCTTCGCCCTCGTCGACAGCCGGCCCGTCGGGCAGGTGGTCTTGCACCGGCTCGACGCGGCGGGCGTCATCGTGGGCTCCACTCCGCTCGTGGCCTTCCCGTCGATCGGCCAGGTGCCGCAGCAGGACTTCGGCCTCGCGTTCGATCCTTCCGGCCAGCTCGGCGTCGGTTCGTTCTGGGTCAGCACCGCAGCCGGCACGGCCTACGAGTTCAATCGCGCCGGTACGCAGATCCTCGACCAGCGCACGATCCCGCCCGGCTGTGCCGGGCTCGGCTACGACCACACGCTCGGCAACTTCTACGGCTTCAGTCGCACGCCACAGCCATCTCCGCCCGGCAGCCTGGAAGTGAACGGCTTCGAGTGGTCCGGCTACGACTTCCAGACGACCGGCGTCCGGTTCTGTGGTGACATCCGGATACCGAACCCCGGCTTCGGACCGGGTGGCGTCGCCACCGGCCTCGAGGCCTGGCGTCCGAGCGGCACGCCGACCTCGCGCCTGCGCCTGATCTGCGTCGTCGACGTGCAGGGACAAGGCAAGCAGTTCCTCTACGAGATCGCCGGCCCCTACGGCTTCGGGTGGAGCCAGCTCGGCCGCTGCGGCATGGCGGGTGTGCCGTTCGTCGGCTCCACGTTCCAGATCACGCTTACGGGCGTGCCCAACGCTTTGGGGGCTCTGCTGTTCATCGGCTTGAGCAACCAGGCGTATCTGGGCGTCCCGCTGCCGCTCCCGCTCGCGAGCATAGGCTGGCCCGAGAGCTACCTGTCCATCTCGCCCGACCTGAACGCGGGCTTCGTGCTGCCGACTGCGCCCGGCTCGTTTGCGTTCCCGTTCCCCCTGCCGCCGGTGGTCGGTCTCAGCTACCTGCCGCTGTTCTTCCAGTGGATCGTGTTCGACACGCAGGTTCCGGGCTTCCTCGCCGCGAGCCAGGCCGGCAAGACGATCGCGTATTGAGCCCGCGAGTCCCGCGGCCACTGGCGGCGGTCGCGATCGGCGGCGACGATGGCGCCGCTCCGCGGTTCCCACCTCAGGTTGCAGCAATCGTATGCGTGCCTGCCCAGCGATCGTCGTTCCTACCGCCACGCTCTGGCTTGCTCTGGGGGCGCAGCCCCAGCAGCCGGTCGAAGTGCAGCGCATCGAGTCGCCGATCGGCAGCGTGCAGCGGCTCCACTCACCGCCCGACGCTCCCGAACCCAAGTACACGCTGTGGGTCCTGTACACGCACGATCCGAACGACTTCCTCGATCACGTCCAGTATCTCGCCGACCTGCAACGGCGTTTCGCCGAGCGCGGTATCGCCGTTGCGGTCGTCATGCCCGCGCCTGCGGCGAAGCGAGCGGCTGCTCGCACGCCTTCGTTCGCCGTGGCTTCGATTGACGAGGAGAAACCAGTGCCACAGGCCGGTCTGGTGCCCGACGAGCGCGTGCCAAGCGCGATGGCCGCGTTGTGCAGGGGCGGTGAGAGTGTCCCGCTGGCCTGGTCCGCGCTCGATGGTGCAGTGGACCTGATGCAAGCCGTTGTCGAGGAGAAGTTCGAAAGCCCCGTCCTGCAACGGATGGAGGAGACGGTGCAGGCTCTGTTGGCCAACGTCATCGACAGCGGCGAGCTTGCAGCCGAGGTCGAGAAGTGCGTCGCTGCGTGGCCACGCTCGGGACGCGTGCGCGCGATGGCCGTGTTGTTCCAGTGGTGGAGCAGGGGCGACCTCGAGGCCGCACACAAGGCGTTCGAAGGCGGTGTGAAGGCGCTCGCGGGCGAAGGCGTGCCGATGGTCCAGTTCGCGGATCTGGTGCTGCGTGGGGATCGTTACGACCCGCGGCACGCGAAGACGCTCGCGGTGCTGCTCGGACCTCTGGCCGCGGCTTCGCCCGACGGCGTGTTCACGCAGCTGGTCTACCTTCGCGCGCTGTTGCGCGCGGGTCAGGATCGCATCGCAGGTCGCACAGCCGCGATGCTGCCCAAACACCTCGAAGGCCGACCGTGGGACCAACTCGTGTTCGCCGAGACGCTCATGGAAGCGAACCTGCCGGCCGCGTTTCGCGACCTCGCCGAGCAGGCGATCGAAGCTGTTGCCGATGGCCTCGATGCACGTTTGCTGTGCGCGGTCCGGCACAAGGTGCTCGTGCGCTGTGGCGACCTCGAAGCCGCGGAGAAGCTGATGGTCGAATACCGCGGCAAGAATGAAAACGCGTTCGGCCTCAACAACGATGCGTGGTACATGATGGTCCAGCCGCTGTCGCTCGGCCGCTTCGACACGATGGCATTGGCACAGTGCGAGGAGATGCAGCGCCAGCAAGGCGCCGGTCTCAGCAACGGCAGCAAGGACACGGTTGCCCTGGCGTTGTTCTTGAACGGCCAGATCCAAGAGGCGGTCGAGCTGCAGACCGTGGCGGCGGCAGCGAGCGGCAATGATGCGCGGTATGTGGGCCGACTGACGAGGTTCCAGGCCGTGCTCGCCGAGCAAGCCCGGAAGAAGGGCACCGAGCCCAAGAAGTGATGGGGGCTACGCGCGTCGAGCGGCGGGCTTCCTGCCGATCGTGATGGTGTCGTAGGACCGCGCGAGCGGCCAGTGCAGGAAGCGCGCTAGCTTGTAGAGCAGCCCCGGCGCATGGTCGCTGATCGGCCGCGGGCATCGCGGCAACAGCCCGCGCGGCTCGAGCGTCTTCCAACTCGCCTCGAGGACTTCGAGACCCGCATCCTCGTAGAGCGCGCGCATGCCCTCGGGATAGGCGCGCCAGCAGTCGACGGGCGCTTCGTGGTAGGGCCAGCTCACGGGGCAGATCGTGAGCACGTGTCCGCCGGCGCGACAGACGCGCGCCAGTTCGCGCAACCACAGCCACGGCTTGCGCACGTGCTCCATGACCTGGCCCGACACGACGACGTCGTAGGAGGACTCGGGAATCGGGAACGCGTATTCGTTCGTCGCGGCGTGCGTCATGCCCGGCCGGCTCGCGAGATCGACCGTCTCCCAGACAGCGGGCCCGTCGCCGCGCCGCTCGGCGGCGACCATCTGTTGGTAGGTGCTCGGCACGTAGTCGGGGCCGATCTCGAGCACGCGGACGCCGCGTGTGAACAACGGCAAAGCATGGCGCGCGAACAGGAGCTTGCTGTTGTCGTGCATTCGCCGGGCGGGGTCTAGCTGCACACCATAGGGAGCAGGCCTGCAGAGACATCGGCGAAGTCGAGCCCGGCGGTGTAGTCAGCGCGCCGCGGCGATCAAGCGGGTGCGAGCGGCGAGGCCGCGGATTAGCGTGATGGGACCCATGACGCCCGAACAGTTCCGTCGTCTCGCGCTGTCGATGCCGGGTGCCGTCGAAGGCGAGCACCACGGTCATCCCGACTTCCGCGCCAACGGTCGCATCTTCGCGACGCTGCTCCCCGATGGCGAACGCGGCATGGTCAGACTGTCGCCGCAGCAGCAGCGGGAGATCGTGCAGGCTCACGCGGATGGTTTCGTGCCGGCGAATGGGGCATGGGGGCGGGCCGGTTGCACCTACGTGCGCCTCGAGGCCGCTGCGGTGGATGCACTGCGTCCTTGGATGACGCTTGCCTGGCAAGAAGTCGCGCAGCACCTGCCCGCGAAGCCATCGGCGAAGACGCCGCGGAAGAGGCCGAGCCCGGCGAAGCGCACGACGAACCACCGCCGACGCGGGAAGAGCAGCCCGTGACGGGCCGCACGACGCGAGTGCGCTACGCGAGCAGTTCCTTGACCACCAAGCCTCTGACGTCCGTCAAGCGGAAGTCGCGGCCCTGCGAGCGCACGGTCAGCTTCAGGTGGTCGAGCCCGAGCTGGTGCAGGATCGTCGCGTGCAGGTCGTGCACGTGCACGATGTCCTCGGTGGCGGACCAGCCCCAATCGTCGGTCTTGCCGTGCGTGTAGCCGGCACGGAACCCGCCACCCGCGATCAGCACCGAACAGGCCAGCGCGTTGTGGTCGCGGCCGTAGGTGTCGAACGCGAGCGGACCTTCGCAGTAAGGCGTGCGGCCGAACTCGCCCGCGAACACGATGATCGTCTCGTCGAGCATGCCGCGGCGCCGCAGGTCGCGGATCAGCGCCGCGACGGGTTTGTCGACCTGCTCGCACTTGCGCGGCAGCACGCGCGGGATGTTGTAGTGATGGTCCCAGCCCGCGTCGCAGAGCTGCACGAAGCGCACGCCGCGTTCGAGCAGCCGCCGCGTCATCAGGCAGTTGTTCGCGAAGCTCTCCTTGCCGGCCTCGGCGCCATACTCCTCGATCACTTCGGGCGGTTCCTTCGACAGGTCGGCGAGCTCGGGCACGCTGGTCTGCATGCGCGCTGCGGTCTCGAACGACGCGAGCCGGGCCAGCGCATCGGGATCACCCGTGCGCGCGGCTTCGAGCTGGTCGAGCTCCTTCTGCGTCGCGAGCTGGCGGGCACGCACCTTGTCGTCGACGCCGGGCGGGTTCTTGACGAACAGCACGGGTTCGGCGCCGCCGCGGAACGGCACACCCTGATAGCGGCCCTCGAGGAAGCCGTTGTGCCACAGACGCGGATGCAGCGGCGTGGCGGCGTCGGGATTCGACAGCATCACGACGAACTCGGGCAGGCTGGCTTTGCCGTCGCCGAGCGCGTAGGAGGTCCACGCGCCCCACGAGGGCCGGCCCAGCAGCTGCGTGCCCGTGAACAAGATCGTCATCGCCGCTTCGTGCAGCACGTGGTCTGTCTGCACCGAACGGATCAGCGTGAGCTCGTCGGCGACGGCGCCGAGGCTTGGCAACAGCTCCGACATCCGCAGACCGCACTTGCCGTAGTTCGAGAACTCGAACTTCGAGCCCACGACGGGCAGCGCACCTTGCCGCTCGGTGAGACCCGTGATGCGTTCTCCCTTGCGGATCGAGGGCGGCAGCTCCTCGCCGCGCCGCTCGTTGAGCAGCGGCTTCTCGTCGAACAGGTCGTGTTGCGCGAGGCCGCCGGAAAGGAAGATCACGACGACGCGTTTGGCCTTCGCCTCGGGCAGCCGCCACGCGGGAGCGGGATCCTGCAGCAGCGACGCCCCGGTGGTTGCGGCAAACCTGCGGGCCGACAACAGCGAGAACGCGAGCGAGCCGAGGCCGAACGCACCCTGCCCGAGGAAGGCGCGGCGGCGCAGCAGCGTGTCGATATTCTGAGTGTGCAGGTTCATGGCATCATCCGCGCCGGATCGCGGCTTCGAGGTTGAGCAGAGTTGCGCCGATCTGCGCCCACGCGGCGGCCTCCGCAGCGTCGAGCTTCGGATCGACCTTCGCGGCGCCGACGGCGAGCAGCGCCTTGGCGGCCTTTTCGTCCGCCTTGTAGTGGGTGCGCAGGTCCGCGAGCAGCGTGACCAGTGCTTTGAGCTCGCGTTCTTCGGCCCGCCGTGAAGTGACGAGCCGGAAGCCGAACTGCAGACGCGCTTCGTCGTCGGCGCCGCCTTCTTTGTGCATACGCAGGCCGAGCGCGCGGCCGGTTTCGACGTAGATCGGGTCGTTGAGCAGCACGAGCGCCTGCAGCGGCGTCGTCGTGCGCACGCGCGTGACCGTGCACGTCTCGCGCTTGGGCGCGTCGAACGCCGTGAACGACGGGTATGGCACGCCGCGCTTCCAGTAGACGTAGAGACCGCGCCGGTAGGTGGCTTCGCCGGTGTCGGCCTTCCATTCGCCGGACCCGAGCACGGACTTCCAGAGACCCGGCGGCTGCCACGGCTTCACGCTCGCGCCGCCGATCTTCTGCACGAGCAGACCCGACACGGCGAGCGCCTGGTCGCGCACCATCTCGGCGGAAAGGCGTTGGTGCGGGCCGCGCGCGAGCAGCAGGTTGTCGGGATCGCGTTCGCGCACAGCAGGTGTCGCGAGAGCGCTCTGGCGATAGGTGGCCGAGAGCGCGAGCAGCCGGTGCAGCTTCTTCTGGTCCCAACCGCTCGTGACGAACTCGACCGCGAGCCAGTCGAGCAGTTCGCGGTGGCTCGGCAGCGCGCCGCGGATGCCGAAGTCGTCGGCCGTGCGCACGAGGCCGTGGCCGAAGAACTGCTGCCACGCGCGGTTCACCGTGACGCGGGCCGTGAGCGGGTTGTCGGGCGAGACGAGCCAGCGCGCGAGACCGAGGCGGTTCCGCGGCATGTCGGCGGGCATCGCGGGCAGCACGGCAGGGGTGCCCACGGCGACGAGCTCGCCCTTCTTGCGGTAGTCGCCACGCACGAACACGTGCGTCGGGCGCGGCGTCGCGAGCTCTTCCATGACGAGCGCTTGCGGCAGCTTCGCTTCGACGCGCTCCTTCTCCTTCTTGACGCGCTCGAGCTCTTCGAACAGAACGCGGCCCGCGATGTCGATGCGCGTGCGGAACCAGCGGCGGATGGCCTTCGCGCGCCGTTCGGCCGGCGTGAGCGGCTTCTTCTCGCTCGGGTTGGCGGTGGCGTTCGCGGTGGCGGCAGGCGCGCTTGCCTCTGCCGCTGTCGGGGTGGTGACTGTTGGGGGGGCCGCCGCGGACGTTGCCGCAGGCGCGGACATCGCCGGTCCATCGATCGGTGCGGCAGCCGGTGCAGCAATTGGCGCGGCGGCCGGTGTGCTGGCCGGTGCGGCAATCGGCGCGCCAACCGGTGCGGTGGCCGGTGCCGTGGTCGGGCTCGCGGGCGTCGCAGCCTTGATGCGCAACGCGAGCATCGTCTCGTAGTCGAGCAGATCCTCGCCCTCGGCGCGCACCGTGAACGTGAAGGACAGCTCGTTGCCGCCGCGCTGCATGCCCATCAGGACCTCGGGCGGCACCATGTCGGCTTCGCCACCATCCTCGGGAGGCTTCGCTCCTGCTTGGCCTTGCTTCGGCTTCGGCGGTGGACCCTTGCCGACGATCTTCGCGACGAAGTAGTTGTCGCCGGCCCGCAGACCGATGCGCAAGCGGTGCGGCTCGCGTTCCGCGGCGAGGCGGCGCTGCGCGAAGAACTCCTCTTCGTCGAACGTCTCCTTCGTCGGCGCGGGCTTCTGCTTGCCCTCGGGTTCGGGGACTTCGGGTGGGGGCGCAAACTCGGCGACGAGCGTGCCGTTCAACCAGAGCTTGCTGCCGACGCCGCCGTCGAACTCGATTGTCGCCGTGCGCGCGCCCGAGGTCTGCAGCTTGCGCGACGCGAACCAGGCCGCGGCGGTTGCCTCCGGGCCGAGCCGTGCGGGCTCGCCATCGCGCCACTCGCGGCGCTCCTTCCATTCGATCTTCTTCGGCTTGGGCTTCGCTTCGGGCTTGGCTTCGGGTTTGTCGGTTGCGTCACCAGGCTTGCTCTCGGCCGCTGCCTGTGCTGCGGGCTTGTCGGGCTTGGCGTCGCCCGCGGCAGCGGGCTTGGCATCGGCGGGCGCCGGCTTGCCGGTCTCTTGCTCGGTCTTCTCCTTCGGTGGTTCCGCGCCCGATGGCTTTGTGTCCTTCGCGCCTTCGCTGCGCGCCTTGCCCGCGGGGGCAGCAGCTGGCTCCGGCTTCGCGTCGGCCTTGGCCGCGTCGCCCTTTGCCGGCGCTTGGGCCTTCTGCTGCTCGGCGGGCTGTGGCATTTCCTTCGCGGCCGGCATGCCCTCCTTCTTGTCCTTGTCTTCAGCGGGGGCGGCTGCGGGCGCAGCTTTGTCCTTGGCCGACTTCTCTTTCTCGTCCTTACCGGCTGGTCCGGCTGGTCCGGCTGGTTGGCCTTCGCTCGCCGGCTTTGGCAGGATCGGCTGATCGTACTTCTTCTTCCACTCGGCCGTGGTGAGGTCCTTCTCGAGATCGAACGCCGTGCTGAACGCGGCCTCCGCGTTCGGGGCCGGGAACGGTCCGATCACACGCCACAGCGAGGGCGAGACGGGAACGAGCTGCGTGCGCGCCCTTGCATCCTCGGTGAACGAGACGCGGAAGCGGCCGATCAGGCTCTTGAACTTGTTGGCCGAACCGTGGTGCAGCGTGAGGCGCAGGATCGACGTGTCGTTCGCTTCGAGCGGCTCGATCGGGATCAGGATCGCTTCGCGCGGTTCCTTGCGCTCGTCGCCAGCGATGCTCCACCCGCCGAAGCGGAAGCCGCCGGACTTGCCGTCGCTGCTCTCGATCGCGATCGAACCCGCGATCGAGCCGGGCGTGATCGCCGTCAGGTAGTGCTCGTCTTCGTCTTCCTTCTGGTTCACGTCGGCCGCCGCGAGCGCGTAGGCGATCAGCGGCGGGTCGCTGCTGTCGGCAACGCTGGCGAGCCGCGTTTCGAGGCTGCTCAGGATGAAGCGCCCGTCGTCGGCGCGGCCCGACGCGCCGAGCGGCATCGTCAGGTCGGGCAGAACTTCGAGCCGCAGCGCCTGGATCTTGCGCTTGCCGGGCGCGAACACGAGCTCGTAGGTGTCGCGCGCGGGCACCGGCCCGGTCGCGAGGATCGAACCGTCCTCGAGCCGCTTGAGTCGCGAGCCGTGCCTGGCCATCAGCTCCGTCGGATCGAGCGTCGTCCACTGCAGCGCCGGACCGATGCGTTCGATCGTCGCCTTCTCCCATTCGACCTGGGCCGCATCGGCGAGCGGGTCGTCGCGATCGAGGCGCTCTTCGAGCGTCTTGATGCGCTTGTCGAGGTCGAGCAGACGCGGCACGTCGTCGGGGCCCGGTGCCGGAATCGACGGCTTGGGATTCAGCGAGAACGGGCCGCCCGAGTCGCGTTCCTTGACGTGGTTGAAGAACCCGTAGAACGAATAGAACTCGCGCTGCGAGATCGGGTCGTACTTGTGATCGTGGCACTGCGCGCAACCGACCGACAGACCGAGCCACGTCGTCGCGGTCGTGTGCACACGATCGATCACGTAGGCCGAACGGTATTCGTCGAGCTCTTCGCCGGCCTCGGTGTTGACCGGGTGATTGCGGTTGAAGCCCGTCGCGATGCGCTGTTCGACCGTCGGGTTCGGCAGCAGGTCGCCCGCGAGCTGCTCGATCGTGAACTGATCGAACGGCATGTTCTTGTTGAGCGCATCGATCACCCAATCGCGCCACTTCCACGCACTGCGCGCGCGGTCGCGCTGGTAACCGCTCGAGTCGGCGTAGCGCGCGGCGTCGAGCCACTCGGTGGCCTGGCGTTCGCCGTAGCGCGGATCGGCGAGCAGTCGGTCGACGACCTTGTCGTGCGCATCGGGCGAGGTGTCGCGCAGGAACGCATCGAGCTCGGCGATCGTCGGCGGCATCCCGATCAGGTCGAACGTGACGCGACGCAGCCAGGCTTCGCGCGGCGCCTCGGCGCTCGGCCGCAGCCCCTCGTGCTCGAGGCGCGCGAGCACGAAGCGGTCGACGTCGGAGCGCGCCCAGGCCGTGTCGGCGACGGCAGGGACGGCCGGGCGTTCGGGCTTCACGAACGACCAGTGTTCGGTCCACACAGCGCCGGTCTCGATCCACCGCCGCAGGGTCTCGATCTGCGCGGGCTTCAGCGCGTCGCCGGCCTCGGGCGGCGGCATGCGTTCTTCGGGGTCGCTCGAGAGCACGCGAACCAGCGCCTGCGAGGCTTCGGGCTTTCCCGCGACGAAGGCCGGGCCGCCTTCGCGTTCGGCGAACGCGTCGGCGCGCCGGTCGAGCCGCATGTCGGCCTTGCGCTTGCCGTCGTCGGGGCCGTGGCAGCGGAAGCAGTTCTGCGCGAGGATCGGCTGCACCTGGCGGGCGAAGTCGATCTGGTTCGTTGGCTCGGCGTGGGTGACGACACCTTCGTGCTGAGCGGCTGCGGCGGCGACGAGGAGCGACGAGCAGAACAGGACGCGCGTGGAGCCTGTCATGGGGGGGTGCCGAGTCTAATCGACGGGGCACGCCCCCGCGCAGCGACCGCGCAGGCTTTCGATGGGCCCGTGGGATCGAAGCTGCGGCTCTCGAGGCACGCCGTGCGGGGCATTCCGCCGCGCTGCCCTCCCCGCTGCATCTTCCCGCTGGGCGTTGCGCGTGCGCTACTTGTGCTTCTTGCGCTGGCTCGGCCAGGGGTCCTTCATGTCGACGACCCACTTGCGCCACACCTTCTCGAGCTCGGCGATGTCGAGGCCTTCGAGCGTCAGCGCGAGCGCCTTCTTGCGCGCATTGAAGCCCGCCACCATCTTCTGTTGCAGGTCGGGCGTCGCTCCGAGCTTCGCGAGCTGCTCGCGGTAGCTGTCCTTCACGCTGTCGAAATAGGTCTTCAGGATCGTCGACCACTTCGGGTGCGCGGCGACTTCCTTGCTGTTCTTGAGGAAGTAGACGAACGACCAGGCGCCCGCGTAGAAGAACCGGATGCGGGTCGGGTGGTAGAACACCGGGCGTTCGGCCTTGAGGATCTCCTCGAGCGGCACGAAGCCCTCGCCGTATTCGCACATGTCCTTGGCCAGGTGGATGCGCCACGAGCTCGGGTCGACGCGCAGCACGCGGCCCGTCGTGTCCGAGACGACGGCGCCCGAGAAGTAGTCGCCGTAGCCCTCGCTGAACCAATCGTGTGGCGCCACTTCGCCGACCGCGTAGTGGATGTACTGGTGGAACGCCTCGTGGTAGAGCACGAGCAGCGAGTCGTCGTTGGTCAGCACGCGGCTACCCATCGCACGCTTCTCGTCCTTGTCGAGCGTCTTCATCGTGTACGAGTAGTCGAAGAACACGAGCTCCTCGTTGCCCGGGTGCCAGTAACCGCCCGTGTTCGGAGGACCGCCGTATTGGTGGTATTCCTCCCTCGTGCGGCAGACGCGAACGACGCTGAGGCTGTCCATCGTTCCCACGGGCGGGAACAACTCGCTGTAGAGCGCGCGCATCGCTTCGATCTCGCGCGCGATCTGGTTGATCAGGCCCTCGTTCTTGCTGTGGTGCACGATCAGGTAGTTCTCGGTGTCGACCGCGCGCCACTCCTTGGCCAGCTCGGCGCGGGCCTTCTTGCGGAACTCCACTGCGCGATACTTGCCGCTGCTGTAGAGGCGGTCGATCGCCGCTTCCGCGGCGGCCCCTGACTGTTCGGCGGCCAGGACCAGACTGCCCGCCATCTTCTGGACGTGGGTCGTGAATGCCTTCTCGCAGGGCTGCAGCGTGAAGCCGTAGATGCCGAAGATCACGTTGCCTTCGCGCTTCTTGACGAGATAGCCGATCGGCTTCGGCACGCTCGCCGGCCACTCCTCCTTGAACGAGAGCGCGAAGTTGTCGGGCCTCTTCTTGTCCTCCGCGAGCCGCCAATTGGCGAAGCGCTTCTCGAACTGCTCCCACGACGTCACGCGACTGCCCGCTTCCATCGCTTCACGAAAAGACGCCGGCGTTCCTTGCTCGCTTTTCTCCTTGCCGGCTTCGGGCCCGGTGACGGTCGCCGGCAGATCGAACTTGAACACGTTCAGCTCCGGTTCGGCCGCCTTGTAGGAGCGGTCGTCGACCTTCTCGAGCTCGTCGGGCCTCTCCTTGATGATGAACTTGGCGACGACGACCTGCTCGGTCGGCGGCAACGGCATCTCCTTGTAGACGACCGGGTAGAAGAACTGCACCGGCGCGAGCTTGTTCTCGTAGGTCTTGTAGCCCGGTGGCGCCTGGCCGACGGCAACCGCGGTGCAGAGCAGGACGGCGCAGAGCGAGGGGCGTGTTGCCATCGCGGGGAGCATAACGCGACGGTCGCAGAATGGGGCCTCGGCGCAGGCCGCTGCCGGAGACCTGCTGGGCTACTTCGGTGGACGCGCCGGCAAGGGCGCACGGATCGCGCGCACGGCGCGGTCCCAGCCGCCGAGATCGTCGATCGTCCACAGGTCCTGCGGCTGCGGGAACTGACTGCCGCTCGCGGCGGCCACCGCCGCGTCGACGGGGCGGAATCCACAGTAGGCGAGCTTCTTCTGCGCCTCGGTCGTCCACAGATACTCGAAGAAGGCCTGGGCCTCGGCGCGTACGCCGTGAGCTTCCACGTTCTTCTCGATCAATGCCGCGGGGCTCTCGACCAGGATGGTCGAGCTCGGGATCACGCGTTCGACTTCGTGACCGAACAACCACGCGAGCGCCACCTCGCTCTCGTATGTGATGGCCACGTCGCCGGTGCCCGCGAGGAACGAGCGGAACGACTCGCTCGCGCTCGCGCGGCGATCGACGACGTTCGACTCGACGCGCGAGAGGAAATCGCGCGCGGCCCCTACGTCGTTCGCGGGGACCCCGACGTGGCCGCGCAGGGCCGCGCCATACAGTGCGCACAGGTTCCAGATGCCACCGCCCGACGACGCGGGATCCGGCGTCACGATCGCGAGGCCTGGCCTCCTCAAGTCGGCCCAGTCGCGCACGGACTTCGGATTGCCCTTGCGCACGGCCAGCACGACGATGGACCGGCAGAAGATCCCGCGGTTCGGCGCGTCGCGCCAGGTCTCGCTGACGAGCCCCGCGCTCCTGAGGCTCTCCATGTCGCCAGGGTGCGCGAACACGGCGATGTCGGCAGCAAACCCCGACGCGATCGTCTCGGTCAGCACCTCGCTGCCCGCATACACCTTCGTGAACGTGATCTGCTGCCCGTGCTGCTGCCGTTGCCTCGCGAAGTCCGGCAGCAGCTGCGAGTCGAACACTTCGCGCGCCGCCGAGAACGCACCGAACGCCAGCTCGACGCGAGCCCGCCGGTGCTGGGTAGCGCTCGGTGCGGTCTCCTGGCCGACGGGTTCCGCGTCGCAACCAGCGAGGACGAGGCACCACAGCAGGCAGACGGCCAACGCGATGCGGTGGCCGGAGCGCACATGTCGCCTGGTCGCTGCTGCCGGGGGCATGAACCGTGGATCGGCAAACGCGCCACGCGGAAAAGAGGGCCAGGTGCAATGCGAGGAATCACCTGCTACAGCGGCTGGTCGAGGAGCGCGGCCGCGCGCATGGCCGCGGCCTGCTCGCGGCCGAGGTAGCGTTCGATCGCGGCATGCGCGAGGTAGATCAGCGGCGTGCTCAGCACGGCGACGCTGAACTTGTAGACGTAGGCGGTCAGCGCCATCGCGGTCGCCTTCTGCAGCGACCAGTCGCGCAGCAGCCAGAACGCGACGTAGGTGACGACGAGGCTGTCGACGAGCTGGCTCACGAGCGTGCTGCCCGTGGCGCGCAGCCAGATGCGGCGTTCGCCGGTGCGGCGCTTCCACCAGCGGAAGATCCTCGCGTCCACGAGCTGGCTCACGACGAAGGCAGTCAGCGAGGCGACGATCAGGTTCAGGCCCTGGCCGAAGATCGCCTTGAAGGCTGCCTGCATGTCCGGCACTCCGTGGGCGCTGCTGCTGCCGAGCCACCACCCTGCGTCGGGCGGCATCGCGATCGCGGCGAACAGCGCGAGAAACGCGAAGGTGATCAACCCTGTGGTCGCGAGCGTGAGGAACCGGACGGCGCGCACGCCGAAGTAGTCGTTGACCACGTCGGTCGCGAGGAACACGAGCGGCCAGTTCAGGACGCCGACGCTGAGCACGAACGAGATGTGGTGCTCTCCGAGCAGCGAGATGTCGGCCTTGGGCAGGCCCAACACGGCCTCGAGCTGGAACAGCTTGACGCCGAGCAGCTCGGCGAGCAGCGCGTTCGCGGCCAGGAAGACCCCGAGCACGAAGAACAAGACGGTGCCGCGACTGCTCAGGATCGGATGGTTCATCTCGGGTGGCGCGCGACAGGCTAAGGCCGTCGGGCCCTTACCGCACGAAGGGAAGTCGCCGCGGTGGGCTCCGTGTTTTGCCGGTTCGCGCCGGTAGGATCGCGGGCCGATGCGCCGGTGGCCCCCGATCCTGTCCTGCATGCTCATGCTCGGCGCCCTGGTCGCGACCGTGCTGCGCACGATCCGGGGGCCCAACGACTGGGCGGAGGCGCATTGGCTGCTCGACTATCGGTTCGGTTTCGTCAAGCGCGGGCTCGTCGGGCAGGTTCTGACGTGGACGACCGGCTTGCTCGGGATCCCTGTCAGCGAAGGGCTGATCGGCGGGGTCGCGCTCGCGATCTGCGTCGGGTTCTGCGGGCTCTTGTTGCTGCTCGCGTGTCGCATTGCGAAAGACGCGTCATGGAGTCCGGCCGTCGTAGCCGCGATGGTCGCCTTCCTGACCTCGCCATTCCTCGTGATGACAGGCCACGTGGTCGGCTACTACGACCACATCTTCCTGCCGCTCGGCGTGCTCTCCGTGTGGCTCGCGCTGCGCGGGAAGCTCTGGGCCGGTGCGGTGGTGCAGGCGCTTGCGCTGCTGATCCACGAGAGCTGTGCCGTGCTCATCTACCCGGTGTTTGCGCTCGCCTGTCTGCTGCACTCCACCGGGCGAACGGAACCGGCCGCGAAGCCGCCATCGCTGCTGCCGCTGCTGTTGCCGGTCGTCATGGCCGTGGTCATGGCCATCGTGCTCGCGTCGCCACCCGCGGGTTTCCCCCAGAGCTACGCCGACCACCTGAAGACCTTCCCGTTCGTGCAGGGTGGCTACGACTCGATCACTCCGTCGTTGCTCGCGCTGTCGCCTGGCCAGGCCTGGGCGCTCGCAACCTCCAAGTGGCCGGGCCTGCCGTCGCTCGCGGAGCGCATGACGCAGCCCTCCGCATACGGTCTCTTGCTGCCGACGCTGATCGCGCTGCTCGTGTCGTTCGCCCAGCGCGCGCGGCTTCCGGCCTCGCTCGAGTCGGGCGCGGTGGCGTTCGTCGTGCTCGTGCCGCAGGCCCTGCATCTCATCGCGTGGGACTTCGAGCGGATCTGGACCTGCTCCATCCTGATGGCCTTCCTCGTGGTCTGGCTCTACTCGGAGGCGCGCCGGCTCGAGCACACAGAACAGGTCGGTGTGTTCACCGCATCGCTGCTCGCAGTGGCCGCGAACCTCCTCATGGAGACGCCGCTGCTGGACTACGCGCACGATCAGATGCCGCGATGGGTCCGCGTCTGCGTCATGCTCGCGTTGCTCGGAGCACTGCTGCTGCTCGCGGGCATGCAGTCGGCGCTGCCGTTGCGCGAGCGGTTGCGCTGGCGTGGGCAATCGCTCGCGGACCTGTGGCTGCGCCGGCCGCGGTGACGCGCCGCGATCACTTCGCAGGCGTCACGTCGATGCGCAGCGGCGCGGCCCAACGCTTCTGCTGCGGTGTGTAGTAGAGGTAGGTTCGCGACGCCGGGCCGGTGCTCTGACCGGGAATGCGTGCCACGAGGTCGAGCGTGAGCTTCTTGCTGGCCTCGGGCGCGAGGTCGCGCCAGTAGAGAGCCAGTTCGCGGCCCTTCAGCTCCCAGAACGCGAACGCTTCCGCCTTCTGCAGGTCCTCGAGCACGCGCGTCGGCAATTCGACGCCGGCCGGCAGACCGATGATCGCGAGCGTCATCGGCTGGCCTTCGGCCGTGCGGTTTCTGACCTCGACGTCGAGCGCCACGGTGTTGCCTTCGGTGACCGTCGCCGCGCGCAGGCTCGTCGTCAACGAGACCTTCGTGTCGGGATCGTCGGCGGGTTGCTCGGCGTGGTACGTCACCTCGCAGGAGAAGGGCAGCACACTGCCGCCGCCCTCGACCTCGACGCGCAGCGCGTGCTCGCCGGGCGACAGCTTGTTCCAGAGATCGAACGCGATGGCATCGACGTCGCCTGCTCCGAACGCGCGCTCGGCGATGATCGTGCCGCCGTCGAACACGCGCAGCGTGCCGGCTTCGCGCATCGTGCGGTTCTTCGCCGCGTACTCGGTCAGCGCACGCAGTGCGACGATCGTCGCCTGGGTCGCGCCGAACGTGCCCGAGCCGCCGCGACAGGTCTGCAAGAACTCGACGGCGTGGCGCACCTGGTTCTGATACGCGGCGTCGGGCAGCCACGCGAGCACGGCAAAGCCCGTTGTCTCGACGATCAGGTCCTTGCCGCCGCTGCGCGTGATGCTCGTCGCAGCGCCGTGCAGCGAACCGTCGGGCCCCTGCATCTCGGCGAGACGCTGGCGCGCGGTCGTCACCTCGGGGCGCCCCGCGAGATGCATCGCGCACGCGATGAGCGCCATTTCGTACGGGTCCTTCGTCGAGATGCGGCTGGCGAGCGCTTCGATCTCGGTCTTCAGCTCGCTCGCCGGCGTGCCGGCCTGCAGCAGCGCGTAGACGACGTAGGCATTCGTGAGCTCCTGCGGCGCACCGCCGTAGCTGTCGAGCGCCCTGGGATTGCGGCTGAAGCTGCCCTTGCCGTCGCGGCGCGCGAGCAGCCACTGCTTCGTGCGATCGACCATGCCCGCGTCGACGGGGTGGACCTTCGCCATGTCGTGGAACTGCAAGAGGCCGTAGGCGGTCAGCGCCTCGTGACCCGGATCGCCGCCGAACCACTCGTAGCCGCGCTGCTTGCACTCGTAGCCCGTGATCTTCGCGTAACCGCGTGGCAGCAGCTCGCGCGCGCGCGCCGCGACCGAAGGGACGTCGTCGCCGTTCGCTTCGAGCAGCGTGAGCACGAGCGTGTTCGGGTAGTTCGAGGAACTGGCCTGCTCGAAGCAGCCGTGCGGTTCCTGAAGGATGCCGGCGAGACCTTCGGTCAGAGCAGTCAGCGGTGACGGATAGACCTTGAGCGCGAGGTGCCCAGATCCCGGCACGGCGTCGGTGGGCACGACGACGACGAACGTCTGCGGCTTGCCCGCTTCGACGGTGCCACCGGCCGAGCGGTGGTAGGGGAAACCGCGCGGCGCGATGCGCAGCGTGTGCTCGACGACGTCGGCGAAGCGGCCCGCGTGTCCGAGCAGCGTGAGCTTCGCGGCCGCGATGCCCGTGTCGACGGTGATCGGCAGCAGCACGCGGCCGCGGCCCTGCTGCAGCACGATGCTCGCAGGCACGTTGGCGCCGAGACGGAGCCCGGTCGCGACGCTGGCCTGGAACGCGACCTCGGCGATGTCCTGGGTGACGATCGCGGCGATCGGCAGCTGCAGCACGTCGCCCTGGCTCACCTCGTCGGGCAGTTTGGCTTCGAGGTGGAGCGGCAGCCGCGCCGTGAACTTCGCTTCGGCCTGGCCGACGCGGCCGATCGGGCCGGTGGGGGAGTGCGCGTCGGCCTGCACGAGCCAGGTCGTCACCGCGTCGCTCGTCGCGAAGGTGACGGTCGCTTCGCCTTTCGCATCGGTGGCGACGAGCGTGTTCCAGAAGATCGTCGACGTGAAGTCGGTGCGGCCTTCGTGCGGCGTCTGCTGGTGCGCGTATTGGCGCTGTTGCCACTGCACCACGTAGCGGTGACTCTTGTTCTTGTACTCGCCCTGGGGATCCCAGGCGAGGGCCCGGAATCCTGCACCCCCGCCCCCGCGCGCGGGTTC
>DASRJH010000238.1:0-18492 GCA_035649575.1 Planctomycetota bacterium | reverse complement strand
ACGTCAACACGCCGAACGCGAGGAGCAACACGACGGTCACCTTCAACGACGAGCAGAGCTCGAGCACTCTTCGCCCCCAATGCACGCGCGGCAACGGTGGCGGTGGTGGCGCGGGCACGTGCGCGTTCATGGCGTCCTCCGCAACGAGGCGAGGAACTGCAGCAAGCCCTCGCGCTGCGCCTCGACCTCGGCTGCCTTGCCGACGAGCTTCACGAACGTGATCGAGCTGCCCTCGACCAGCGCTCCGATCAGCACGCGCGCGCCGGGGATCTGCTTGCCGCTCATGCTCCGGAAGTCGCCGCGGGCGTCGAGCAGCGTGCCCTCGCTGCCGAGCATCGGGACCTTGGGCAGGGCCAGGTACTCGCTGTCCGACATGGCCGGCAAGCCCAGCTCACCACGCCAGATGTCGAGCGTCGGGCGCAGCGTGCCGCCGAGCTGCGACATGTAGACCTCGCCTTCGCTGCCGAAGGTGTAGTGGAGCACGCGATGCGAAGGCTTCTTCACGGTCCAGCCCGCCGGGACGGTTGCCGTGAACGCGGGGTCGGTGCCGCCCGGCTGCATGTCGTGAGGCGAGCCTGCCGGAGTCTTTTCCGACGAGCCCGAACCACGAGCTGGACCGGGGCCGGCCTGCAAACGCAGCGACTTCGCGACCTCGAGGAACGGCTCGCGGTTCTGCCTCACGATGGCCTCGGGCCCGGTGAACTTGAGCGTCGTCAACTGTGGGCCGTCGGCCAGGAACGCAATCATCATGGCCTTGCCGCTGCTGCTCAGTTCGATGAGGCGCCCCTGCCGGCCCGCCATCTCGACGACGGGCAGGGACTCCACCTGCGGAACGTCCTGGATGCCGTTCTGGACCGTGTACCAGCGCTTCATGTTCCCCGCGACGCCGCCACCCACGCCGGCCGACAGGTAACACTCCGTTTCCGTGCTGCCCGCGACTCGCCAGAGCAGGTCGCGGAAGCTGTCGGGCTGTGCCGGCAGCTCTTCCCAACCGCTCGGCGTCGTGCCGGTCCAGTGTTGCTCGCCGCTGGGCTTCTCGCCGGGGGAAGTCCTGTCGTTCGCTCCGGAGGCACTATTTGGTGCGTTGCTGGTCGCGTTCGCGGGAACCGTCCGCAGCGACTTCGCGACCTCGAGGAACGGCGCGCGGTTCTGCTTCACGATGGCCTCGGGCCCGGTGAACTTGAGCGTCGTCAACTGTGGGCCGTCGGCAAGGAACGCGATCATCATGGCCTTGCCGCTGCTGCTCAGTTCGATGAGGCGCCCCTGCCGGCCCGCCATCTCGACGACGGGCAGGGACTCGACCTTCGGCACGTCCTGGATGCCGTTCTGGTCGGTGTACCAGCGCTTCATGTTGCCGGCCACGCCGCCACCCACGCCGGCCGACAGGTAACACTCCGTTTCCGTGTTGCCCGCGACGCGCCAGAGCAGGTCGCGGAAGCGCTTGGGCTGGGGCGGTAGCTCTTCCCAACCACCCGGCGTCGTGCCGGTCCAGCGCTCTGCCTCGTTGGACGGCGGCGCTTCCATGTCGCGGATCCCGAGGCGGTCCCGCGTCGGAGCATCCCAGGTGGTTGGCCGCTGCTCGCGCGAGACCTTGCGCGGCGCGCCGAAGCTCGCTTCCGTCGGGTCACCGCAGCCAGCGGACAACAGCGCGAGAGTCGTGAGCAGGAGCAGGCCGGGGTAACGCATCGGTGAGCCCGTGGTTGGGCGGCGAATACACATTGACGGGAACCAGAGGACTGTGGGCAGCTGTGACTTCGATCGCAACGGAAACCGACTGGCTACGCCGCGAATTGCGCGGCCGCCGCAGGTCACCATCCTACAGCCGCCGCGTCAGCACGAACCCTGCCAACTGGTGCAGGGCATCCCGGCCCGGCCCCTTGGGCAGCAGGGAGAGCGAGGCCTGCGCCTTGGCGATCCGGCGCTGGGCTTCCTCCATGGCGTAGGCGATCGCGTGTTCGAGCGGGAACTCGCTGTGAAGCCGGCGCAACGCCTCCGCTTCGCTCTTGCCGAGCACGCTGCGGAGCCGTTCGGCTTCGGCGGGACCGCGCTGCATCAGGTAGAGCATCGGCAGCGTGATCTTGCCCTTGCTGAGATCCGTGCCGAGCGACTTGCCGACGATGCGTTCGTCGCCATCGAGGTCCAGGCAGTCGTCGACGATCTGGAACGCGATGCCGAGCTCGAGGCCGAATTCCTCGAGGGCCCGCAGCCGGGCTTCGCTGCTGCCGCTGTAGTAGGCACCGAGCCTGCACGCGGCCGCGTAGAGACTCGCGGTCTTCTCGGCGATCACAGTGAAGTAGCGGGCTTCGCTCCAGGCGAGGTCGAAGCGGTGCAGCACCTGCGTGATCTCGCCCTGGCAGATCACGCGCACGGTCTCGGCGAGCCAACGCGCGGCGGTCGGGTCCGGCAGCTGCACGGCCATGTGGAACGCCTTCGCGTAGATGTAGTCGCCGAGCAGCACCGCTACCTCGACGCCCGCCATCTGGTTCACGGTCGGGATGCGTCGCCGCAGACTTCCCCCATCGAGCACGTCGTCGTGCACGAGCGTGGCCGTGTGCAGGAGTTCGATGACCTTGGCGACCGTGACCACGTCGTCGCCGAGCCCGCCGCCGTGGCTCGCACCTCGCACGGCGATGCCCGACAGGAACGTCAGCACGGGACGCAGTTGCTTGCCGCGGAAGCCACCGACGTGCTCGACGAGCGGCAGCATCTCGCGGTGCCCCGGGGCCAGATCCAGGATCAGCTCGCGGTTCAACCGGTCGAGTTGCGGCTGCACCAGGCCAACCAGGTCGTGGATGGGCAGCGTGTCGGTCACCGGGGCGACCCGCCGCTGCCGGAGTCTGGCCCTGATGTCGGGGGCTTGGCGGGCGGATTGCCGTCGTTGTCCTTCGACGAGCCTTCCTTGAGGCCGCGTCGGAACTCGGTGATGCCGGAACCAAGCGAACGGGCCATTCCGGGCAAGCGATGGCCGAACAAGAGCAAGACCACCACGAGGATGACGAGCAGCTCCCAGTGGTTCACGAAGGCAATCATGCAGACATCCTCAGCGTTTGCGTGATCATCAGCCAACCCTGCCGCCAACGCCAGCGCCCGGTCCAGACTTCTCCGAACGCAGCCCGAGACTCGAACTTTCGCCAACGCGGCTGCCGGGAGGCGACCGGGCCGGGGCCGCGGATGAGAACTCAGGAGGGGTCTTGTTCCTGCTCCTGGGTCTTCAGCCACGCCTGCCACGCCTCGGGATCCGCACCGAGATCCTGGCCCACGAGCCGCTGCAGATTGTGCCTGCTCGTCGTCCGGATCGACGCATCGTCCGAACGCATCGCGGCGATCAACAGGCGTGCCGCCTCGAGCCGGGTCTTCGGATTGCGCCCGGCGCCCGGCTCTCCTTTCTTCTTTGCGCCATCGAAGTCGCGGAACGCGTGCAACACGCCGGTGAGGATCGTGTGCAGCCGCAAGCACTCGCCCCACAACAACAGCACATAGAAGGCCAGGGCCGCAACGCATGCCCGCAACACGACCGTGTCGCCGAACTGGGTCTTGAGCCAGCCCGCACCGGGCAACCAAGGCTCGAACACGACCGCCACGAACACTGCGAGCAGCAGCAGCGGCGTGAGCTGGCGGAACAACGCCTCGAAACCACCGGGGATCTTCACCGCGCGAGCACTCTCTTCATCGTGGCACCGAGGATCGACGGCGTGTCGCAGACGTGCACTCCTGCGCGCGCCATGGCCGCCTTCTTGTCCTTCGCCGTGCCCTTGCCGCCGCTGATGATCGCGCCGGCGTGTCCCATCCGTTTGCCGGGAGGTGCCGTGGCGCCGGCGATGAAGCCCACGACGGGTTTGGTCAGATGACCCTTCAGGAACTCGCAGGCCTCTTCCTCGGCCGTGCCGCCAATCTCGCCGATCATGATGATGCCTTCGGTCTGTTTGTCCTCCTGGAACAGCCTGAGGCAATCGATGAAGTCGAGGCCCTTGATCGGATCACCGCCGATGCCGATGCAGGTCGACTGCCCCATCCCCGCAGTCGTCACCTGCCAGACGGCTTCGTAGGTCAGCGTGCCGCTTCGAGAGACGATGCCGACCTTGCCAGGGCGGTGGATGTAGGCCGGCATGATGCCGATCTTGCACCCCGTCTTGTCCGTGACCGGCGTGATGATGCCGGGGCAGTTCGGTCCGATGAGCCGCGTCTTGCAACCTCGCATGACGTCCTTGACGAAGGCCATGTCGGCGACGGGGATTCCCTCGGTGATCGTGACGACGAGGTCGAGCTCGGCGTCGACCGCCTCGCAGATCGCGTCCGCCGTGAACGCGGCCGGCACGTAGACCATCGACACAGTGGCGCCCGTGGCGCGCCCCGCCTCCCGCACCGTGTCGAACACGGGCAGGCCTTCGATGGTCTGACCGCCCTTGCCGGGCGTCACGCCGGCCACGACCTTCGTGCCGTAGGCGAGCGAGTTCTTGGTGTGGAACATGCCGGCTTCGCCCGTGAAGCCCTGACACAGGATCTTCGTGTTGCCGTCGATCAGAACGCTCATGGTGCTCCTGGTGGGCTGAGGCCTAGGCAATCGCCTTCACGATCTTCTCCGCGGCCTCGTCGAGCGACGCGGCGGTCTGCAGGTCGAGCCCGGACTCCAGCAACAGCTTGCGGCCGAGTTCGACGTTGGTGCCCTCGAGGCGCACGACGAGTGGGACCGACAGGTGCACTTCCCTCGCCGCGGCGATGACGCCCTCGGCGATCGTGTCGCACTTCATGATGCCACCGAAGATGTTGACGAGGATGCCCTTCACGTTCTTGTCCGACAGCAGGATCTTGAACGCGTTGGTGACCTGCTGCTTGTTGGCGCCGCCGCCGACGTCGAGGAAGTTCGCCGGCGTGCCGCCTTTGAGCTGGATCACGTCCATCGTCGCCATCGCGAGACCCGCGCCGTTCACCATGCAGCCGATGTTGCCCTGCAGCGCGATGTAATTGAGGTCGAACTTCTTGGCCTCGACTTCCTTCGGGTCTTCTTCGTCGAGGTCGCGCAACTCGGCGACTTCCTTGTGCCGGAACAGCGCGTTGTCGTCGAAGCTCATCTTCGCGTCGAGCGCCTTCACTTCGCCCTGCTTCGTGACGATCATCGGGTTGATCTCGACGAGCGAGCAATCGAGCTCCATGAAGGCCTTGACGAGTGTCGTGACGAGCTTCGCGCCGGCCTTCTGCTGATCGCCGACCAGCCCGAGATGCTTGCACAGCGCCCTGGCCTGGAAGCTCAGCAAACCCTTCACGGGATGCACGCGCTGGCGCGCGATCGCAGCCGGCCGGTGCTGGGCGAGCTCTTCGATGTCGACGCCACCCTCGGCCGCCGCGATGACGACCGGCGCCTGCGCAGCGCGGTCCATGACGACTGCGAGATACATCTCGCGGTCGATGTCGCTGCCGGCCTCGACGTAGAGCGTCTTGACGATGCGGCCTTGGGGACCGGTCTGGTGCGTGACGATCGGCTTGCCGAGCAGGTTCTGCGCGACCTTCCGCGCCTCGTCGGCGCTGCGCACGAGCTTCACGCCGCCGGCCTTGCCGCGGCCTCCGGCGTGGATCTGCACCTTGACCACCGCGAGAGGCTGGTTCAGCGCGATGAACGCCTTGCCGGCCTCGTCGACCGTCTTGCACGCGATGCCCTTGCTCACGGGCACGCCGAACTTCGCCAGCAGTTGCTTGGCCTGGTACTCGTGGATGTTCATGGGACGGAGGGGCGGGACGGTAACGATCGCGTGGCGCGCCGTCGATCCTGTGTCCCCATTCTTCACGACCTGTAGTCGGTACGCAGAACCGCGAGCAGCACCCTTCGGGTAACTGCTCGCGGCGCGTGGGGCAGGGCCCCGGCCTTGGGAGCCGGGACGCAGCGTGGCGTCTAGCGTTGGGTCGGCAGCGCGATCACCGTAGCGGTCGCCGTCTCGCCAGAGGCGAACAGCTCATTGATCTCCTTGAGCACGTTGCGCTGTTCGACCGCGACCTCGACCGGGTCTTCGCCCTGGAAGACCATGTCGTTCTCGAGCATGCGCTGCGCGACGTCGAGACGCTCCTTGACGTTCTTGATCACTTCCTTCGCCTGGCTCAGCGCCGAGTCGTCCAAGTCGATCCGCTTGCTCTGCGCCGTCAGCGCTTCGACCTGCATCTTCTGCGTCTTGAGGGTCGCGACCTGGTCCTCGAGCGCGCCGCGCTCGGTGCGAACGGCTTCCAGACGCTGCGAGGCGGCTTCGACGGCGCGCGTCTGGCGTTCGATCAGGGCCCGCTTGACCTTCAGGATCGCGACGTTGTTCACGTAGCTGTCCTTCGTGCGGGCGAGATCGGCGTTGACGCGGCGCCGGTGTGCCCCGGAGTCCGAAGCGAGCATGACCTCGGCAGTGCCGTCGCCCGAGAGCAGCTTGGCACCGACCTTGAGTTTCTTCTCCTCCGCGCCCGTTACCTTCTCGAGGTGGGTGACCGAGTTCTGCAGGTTCTCGAGCTCGATCTGGGCGCGCGCGAGGTCGAGTTTGCACCGGTCGATCTGCGGATCGATCTGGCGGATCAGACCCTCCGCGCGCTTCAGTTCGATCTCGACCGGGATGGCGCCGGTGACGCTCTCGCGCACGGACGATGCCATCGTGCCGAGGTAGCTCGGGAAGTCGGTGCCCAGGAACAGGAATCCAGCCCCACCGAGCACCGCGCCGCTGAGGAGCATCCACTTGAGAGTCTTGCAGATCATGTCGTTTCCGTTGTCGGGTTGACCGGATGCCTAATGGCTCCGTGCCCCCACATGCGCAGCGGTGTCGCGACTATTCGCGCCAGTGCAGACATTTCTGGCCGACATTGTCCGGCATGCCTGGCGCGCGCAGCGGAACGGCCAGCTCCGCGCAGCGGAACGGCCAGCTCCGCGCAGCGGAATGGCTGCTGTGCGCAGCGAAGGGCCACCTGGCGCGGACGAGCCGCTACGCGCGCGAACGGCGCAGCGCGGCCGCCGTCGACCGCAGCAGCCGATCGCGCATGTCCTCGAGAGCCGGGGCCTTCGCCGAGCTGTCGCGCTCGCGCAGGTCGTCGACGACCGCGTTGCAATACGGGCATTGGCTCTCGCGCAGATGGAACTCGACGAACTCGCCCGCGCCGGCGGGCAGGCCACCCTGCATCCAGCTCTGCAACAGGTGCGGATGCGGACACGAAATGCGTTCTTCGCGCCAGACGGTGGCCACCGTGAAGGCCAGCTTGGCCTCGACCGGATCTTCTTCGGCGCTCATCGGGCCCCCGGCTGCCAGAGACCAAGGAACAGCGAGTGATTCGGGTCACGCTGGCGCGCCAGGCCGCGCAACCGTTCGATGGCGCGGAACTTGATGCCCGCCACGGCCTTCTCGTCGGCGATGCCGAAGCGCGCGGCAGCGTCCTTGTTGCGGCCGCCCATCACGAACAGATACTCGAGCACCATGAGCTTCTGGAACTCACCAGCCGACCACAACTCACCGACGAGGTCGCGCAGGATCTGGACCAGCACCTGGCGCTGGCGCCGGCCGTCCTCACTGTGCACGGCCTTCTCCTTGGGTTGGGCGGTGCCCGCGTGGGCCATGTTCTCGAGCCAGATCTGGCTGCGATCGCCCTGCTCGTCCGCCTTGCTGGGCACCAACGTGACCTTGTGCTTGCGGTAGTGGTCGATGACGCGGTTCTTGGCGATGCCGAACAGGAACTGGTCGAGCGTGTAGGTGGCATCGAACGTGGCGATGCCGCGCAGCGCACCGAGGAACACGTCCTGTGTCAGGTCCTCTGCCGTCTGATGGTCGGTGACGTAGCGCTTCACGTAGAAGTAGATGCGCCGGTAGTAGTCGTCCTGCAGGGAAGCCCACGCGGCCTCGTCCATCGCCTGCAGCCGCGGGATCTCGTGCACTCGTTCGCTCATGGAGGGGGCGGAGATCATAACAGGTGACAGCGCGATGGAGCTCAAGCGACGGAGACGAGATGCAGCACCGCGACGATCACGAGCAACACGATCGCAGCCACGACCAAGAGCCCAATGAGACGGGCCGCGAGCCCGAGGATCTGGAGCGGAAGCCGCAGCAGCCAGACGATGCCACGCCCGGCCACTGTGCTCACGGCGCGCACGGGCAGGAAGACCACGAAGATGGACGCTTCGAGCACCGCGAAGATCGCGCGCACGACGAACGCGACCACGCCGCGGCCCGTGCCGCGACCGGGGTGCCATGGCATGCCATACGGGCTGTCGGCGCTGTCGCGCGGCAACGGCGGCGGGACCGCCGGCGACGGCGCTGCCGCTGCGGCTGCCGTGCGAACTCCGGCCGGCCGCGGGCCGTTCAGCAGCATGCTCTCGCCCAGCGCCACGGGCGCCTGCAGCGCGCGCAGCAGCTCGGCCACTGAAGTGAACCGGTCCGCCGCCTGTTTGCGCAGACAACGCAGCACGATCTCGCGATCACCGGGCAGACTGTGCGGCGGGAATTCGGGGGTCGCGACTTCGTGCTTGCGCAACACCTCCCATTCGGAGTCACCGCGGAACGGCACGTCGCCGTAGAGGCACTCGTAGAGGATGATGCCCAGCGAATAGATGTCGCTGCGCGCATCACCGCGCCGCTGCAGCATCTCGGGTGCCATGTAGTACGGCGTGCCGCGACCGAAGCTCAGCGAGTTGCGCGACTCCGAGACGAGCTTGCTGAGGCCGTAGTCGCCGACGCGCGCGACGTCGCCCTTCAGGAAGATGTTCGCGGGCTTGAGATCGAAGTGCACGAGCGAGTGCTCGTGCAGCGCCTGCACACCGCGGGCTGCCTGCACGAAGATGCGCAGAGCCTCGTCGCGCGCCAGCGCGCCCTGCTGCAGCCGCTTCTGCAGCGTCTCCTGCCCGGCGTAACTCATCACGAGATACGGAATGCCGTCGATCACACCCTTGTCCTCGATCGAGACGAGGTTCGGGTGATCGATCTGCGCGAAGAACTGCACGGTCTCGAGCTCGCGCGCCACCGCGTCGCGCACGGTGTCGTCGTCGACCTTCAGGAACTTGATCGCGTAGTCCTTGCCGATCGACTCCTTCCTGGCCTTGAACACGAGGCCGAACATGCCGCCGCCGAGCTTGTTCACGATCTCGAAGCCGGGCAGATAACCGGGCTTCCGGTAGTGCGTGTAGAAGGACTCCCAATCCACCCGCACGGGTCGCGGTGCGGGTTCGGCGGGTTCGATGCGGGGAGCTTCCATGTGCGCGTTCACGTTACACGAGGAAGGCGATCACCGGGATCGCGGTGGCAGCGAGCAGACCGACCAGGCGCAACCGCCCGGTCATGTAGCCACGCGACAGGCGGTCGATCCAGCCCAGCACGACGGCGAGAAACACCCAGCTCGCGGCGATTCCGCCATACTTGACCGCGGTGACTCGTTCGAGCTGCTGCAACTCGCGGCGCAGCTGGCGCTCGCCTTGCACCACGCGGGCCGGCTCTTCGGCGACCCACAGCGTGGTCTGGTAGCTGTTGCCGAACTCGTGCGTGCGCTCGCGATCCTCGCGGTCGACGAGGCGCACGAGTTGGTTCACGGGCAGGTCGGACAGCCACCGCCGCAGCGATTCGTTTGCCAGGATCTCGGGCAGCCAGAAGGGCCGCTGCGCGGCGAACGCCTGGGACGCCCGATCGTGCCAGAGCTCGCGCACGTGCTCCTCGGCCTTGCGCCGCGCCGAGGCGAATGCCGCAGCAGGGGTCAGTTCCGCTTCGCCTTGCACGGCAACAGCCGAGGCCAGCGTCGCGGGCTCTTGCGGCAAGAGGCACGCAAGGCAGGTCGAGAGCAGCACGTCGAGCATGGGCACCTCCAGGATCGCGTGCCGTTACGGTGCCGGCGCGCAATATTCTCGCGTCGCGGGAACTGCGCGCTCACACGGTCGGGCGCCACGGCAGCAACAGGAAACTCATGCCAGCGGCCGCGACGATCTGGCCCGCGGCAAGGGGGTGTTCGCCGCGGAACGGAACCCCGTCGATCGTGCCGCCGGTCTCGCAGAACACGCGCATCTGGCCCGTGTTGGTCGAGAAGACCTCGACCTCGCCCGTGGCCTTCGGCACGCGCACGTGCACGTCCTGGGTCGGCCCGAGCAGGATGCGCCCGTCGCGGCCGCGGTCCTTCATCAGGAAGACCCGGTCCGTGCCGGCGATCTGGAAACCACCGCGCAGGACGAGCCCAACCGAGAGCGAACGCCCGCTCGGACGCTGGTAGACGAAGCCGAACGTCGGTCCGAGCTGGACCCGGTCCCCGGGCGCCAGGGCCCGCGACTTCACGAGGTCACCACCGACGCGCACTTCGCCCTCCTCGGCGACGATGGTGTCCTGCATGCCGCCGTGGAACGACATGCTGCGGCGGATGGTCGCGTGGCGTCCCGCGACGTTGGCCAACACTGGCAGGTCGGCGCGCGTCTGTCGGACGTTGCCGATCGAGACGGTCTCGCCACGGACGACGAGATGCTCGCCGCCCTCGTCCGCTCGCAGGAGGAAGGCCCCCTCGAGGCCCTGGGCGCGCGCCAGATTCTGCTTCATGTCGTAGATCCTGGTCCGCAGGAACTGCTGGGTCGGCGGCATCTCGGCCAGCTTTTGCTGCGCGCCGACGAAATCGCGCCCCCGGGTCAAGGTCTCGACGCGGTCGAGCGTGTCGCTCTGCCGCCGGACCTGGACGAGACGCTCCACCAGGGCGCGGACTTCGGAGCCTTCGGCCCACTGCTGCTGCGCCTGCTCGGCGAGCCGTTCGGCCTCGGCCAGATCGCGTTCGGCGAGCGACGCGAGCGCCCGCTGCACGAACTCGCTCGCGGCCTCCCGGCGCCCGTCGGCGCGCTGCCGCAGCGCACCGGCTTTGGCCTCGAACTCGGGCCGGACCACCTGCAGCTTGCCGAACAGGTCGGCACATCGCTGGACCTCGGCGAGCCGACCGCCGACCAACGCCAGCTCGGCCACTTCGGCCAGCCGATCGGCGAGGACACAGACGCGCGCGTCGAGCCGGTCGCTGGCCAACAGGCGTTCGCGCAACTCGGCCAGCGTTGCCAGGCCCGAGATCGCCTCGTCGACGGCACGCCGGTCGAGTGCCGAGGCCACACGTTCGCAGGTCGAGAGCGCTTCGATCTCGACCGTGACTGCCTTGGCGACCTTGGGGATCTCCTCGTGGTCCGCCTGCACCTTGGCGAGCTCCTCGAGGCGCAGCAGACAGTGCCTGACGCCCTCCTGGCTCGACGCAACGCGGCCATACAACGCGACACGGACCTCGTCGAGACCGCGTTCGACCAACAACATGCGCGCGCGGGCCTCGGCGACGACCTGTTGGGCCTCTTTCGCGACGCGCGCCGAGCCCACGAGTCCGAGTGCTTGCGTGCAGGCTTCGCGCAACCGACCCTCCCGCAACGCCGCCCGCACCGCGGCGAGCCGTCGATCGAGGTCTGCGAGACCCTGGTCGACGAGGTCGAGCTCGCGACGGGCTGCCTCGTGCACTGGTTCGTCCACGAGGAATTCCACCAACAAGGCCCGCGCCGCGTCGAGCTGGCCGCCGTCGCGCAGCTGCTGCGCCTCCAGGAGCCGCTGTTGTCTCGAGGCCCCGGCCGAAGCGATACCAGCCGCCATGCGCGCGAGCCCTTCGGCCCCCGCACTCCTGGCCGCGGCCTCCAGCGCCGCGGCGGCGCCGGATTCGCCGCGGCCGACGCGCGGTTCCGCCGCCAGCACGGCCGCGGTCAGGCCGCGCAGTGGTTCTGCACTGGCAAGCTCGGCAGCCACGACGGCGCGCGCGAGCGGCAGCGCCGCATCGATGCTTTCGGCCCGTTGCAGCCAGGCGAGCACCTCGGCCTCCAGCTCGGCGCGCAGTTCGACCATCGCAGCCGCTTTGCGGACCGCCGGCGTGGCCGCAACCGCGCGGAATCGTTCGACGGCAGCAACTACGTCGCCCTTGTGCCGCAGCGAGCGCACAGCGGCCGCAGCGTTGAGGGCGGCCGCATCGAGGATGCGCTGGCGGCACCGGGCGATCTCGGCGCCATCGCGATCCATGGCTTCCGCGCGCAGCAGCCGCTCGAGGGCCACCTCGCTGGCCTCGTCCTGCAACGCGCTCAGCGCTTGCCCGGCCAGGACTGCACCCTGCCGGCGCCGTTCGGTGACGAGCTGTTCCATCTGCTGGCGCTCGAGCAGCAGATGGGTGGCCGGAACGGTGGACAACAGCGCCGTGGCCGCCGCGGTCTCACCGCGATCGAGCAGGCGACGCACTTCGGCCAGATTGGCCCGCGCCAGGTCCCGTGCTTTGGCCTCGCCGGACTCGGCGGCAACGATGGCAGCCTCGAGTGCGTCGACGGCCGCTGCCGGCGTGCGGCCGCGCAGTTGGACCAACTCGGCCCGCGCCCCGGCCGTGTCGCCGTCGGCCAGCTTCTGCTGCGCACGCTCCCGCAGGTGGTCCGCGGCCTGCTTGCGCACCTGCTCCGCGCGCCGGTCGTTCTCGATCAGAGGATCGGCTGCCAACCGCAGTGCATCCTCGAAGCGCCTGTCGCGCAGCGCCTGCTTGGCCTTCGCCAGTCTGATGAAACGGTCGAACATTCGGGACTGTGCACCGCGGCACAGGGAGCTGCCGCCAACGCTGCCCTTGCGCACGTCTTCACGACTATTGCCAAGTCGAGCTCACGCCGCCAGCCCCGCTGGCCTCGGCGCGTCGCAGACAAGCCTCTGCGACCGCCAGGAAGGCCCTGCGGTCAGGGATCTCGCTCGATGGCACCGAGCACAGCCCACCTGCGGGGAGGAGCCCATGCGCTTTGCCAAACCGCTGGCCCAGCGTGGCCAGGATGCGCCTTGCGACCACCTCGGCCCCATCCGGCCCCGTGCCAGGCATCAGCAGCAGGAACACCGTCGGGGCAAAGCGCGCCAGCACGTCGATGTCGCGACACTCGTTGAGGAAGACGCCGGCCGCCTCGGCCAAAGTTGCCCGGCGGGTCGCTTCGTCGAGGCTGCGCAGGCGCGGGCCGAGGTCGAGCAGCAGCAGCGACAACGGCTGATGAAAGCGCATGGCGCGCTTCCACTCTTCGTCGAGCTTCAACGTCGCGTAGGCGCCATCGAACAAGCCCGTCTCCGGATCCTGCAAGCGGTTCGACAGCGAGTCCTCGCGTTCGAACTGCAACAGCCGCTGCAACGCGGAGTCCCGACCGCGCGCATTCTGGTCGGCTTCGAGCCGGGCCAGCATGTCGTCGACCGAAGTGCGCGTTGCCGCGCGCGGTGTAGCCTGCAGTTGCGCCGCATCGAGCACGCCCTTGTCCGCGTTCCAGCGCAACACGCCGTCGGCGAGACAGAAGCGCGCGAGCTGTTCCCCCACGCGGTCGGTATCCGCGACGACGACGTAGACCGACAGCCCGCGGTCCTTGAGGGCCCGCACGCCGCCGAACGCATGACCGGTCGGCAGCGCGGCACACTCCGCAGCCTGGGCTTCGACGACGACCACGTCGCCGGCCGAGGCACGTTCGATCGGTGCTTTGGTCGCAGCCGCGGAAAACAGCGCCGCGAGCTGCGCCCGAACCGGCTCGCGCGACCCGACCCAGAACCACCGTTTCGATCCTTCCATCATGCCTCCAGGGCTCTGACCACAGCTTCGGGGAAGTCCTCGTTGCTGAACACCCCCTGCACGTCGTCGTTGTCTTCGAGCGCGTCGATGAGCCGCACGAGGCGTGTGGCAACGGCTTCGTCGGCCACGGTGACCCGCTGACTCGGCACATACGCGAGCCCTGCTTCGCGCAGGGGCACACCGCGCGCGGCCAGGGCCTGGTTCACGTCGGCGAAGGCCGCCAGGCGGCAGTAGATCGCGAACGCGTCGCCCTCTGCCTGCAGATCGTCGGCCCCCACCTCCAACACGATCTCGAGCAAGCGATCCTCGCCGAGCTTGCGCTCGCCACCCGGCGCGCCGGCCCCCCCGGCCGCAGGATCCACGAGAAAGCGACCCTTGCGCTCGAACATCCAGGCGACTGCGCCCGTGGCGCCGAGGTTGCCACCGAACTTCTCGAACAGCATGCGGACATCGGCCGCCGTGCGATGCCGGTTGTCGGTCAGGATTTCGAGCATCAGTGCTATGCCGCCGGGGCCATAACCCTCGTAGACGAATTCCTCGTAGTTGCCGAGCTCGCCTTCCCCCGTGCCCTTCCGGATCGCGCGCTCGATGACGTCTTTCGGCATGCTGAGCACGCGCGCCTTCTCGGCGCACAGCCGCAGCTTTGCGTTGCCCTCGATGCTGCCACCACCCTGGCGCGCGGCGACCGTGATCATCCGCGCAAGCTTGGCGAAGGCCTTGGCCCGCTTGGCGTCGACCCGGTCCTTGCGGAACTTGATGTTCGAGGAGTGGGAGTGGCCAGCCATGGCACGAGAAAGGGCGCCGCAGACGGAGCCGCAGCGGCCGCTGCCTCGCGGCACGCGCAGCAGATCACTCAGCGCTTGCTGAACTGCGTCGAACGGCGTGCCTTGTGGCGGCCGTACTTCTTGCGTTCGACCTCGCGAGAGTCACGCGTCAGGAGGCCGTTTTCACGCAGCACCTTGTCGAAGTTCGCGTTCTCGCGCAGCAGCGCGCGGGCCACGCCGAGACTGACCGCACCGGCCTGGCCGGTGATGCCGCCACCGGCGACGTTGACCCAGATGTCGAAGTTGTTCCGCGTCTCGGTCACCACGAGCGGCTGCATCGCCGCCCGGCGCGTGTCGTCCGTCACGAAGAACTTGTCGAATTCGCGGTCGTTGATCAGGAACTTGCCGGTGCCCGGCTTGATGCGCACCCGGGCAGTCGACGTCTTGCGACGGCCCGTGCCCCAGATGTAAGGGTTGTTGATTGCCACGTTCGATCTCTCGTCGTCTCTTGGGTTCGTTCGGCCCTACTTGCGAACTGTCGGCTTGCGGACTGTCGGCTTCTGCGCCTGGTGCGGATGTGAGTCGCCGCGGTAGACCTTCAGGCGGCTGATCATCTTGCGCGCCAGCTGGTTCTTCGGCAGCATGCGGCGAACCGCGAGCGTCACGAGTTGTTCCGGCGCCTTCGCGAGGTAGTCGCCGAGCTTCACGTGCCGCAACCCACCGGGGAACCCCGTGTAGTACGTGTATTCCCGCGTCTCGGCCTTGTTGCCCGTCACCTTCACCTTGTCCGCGTTGACGACGACGACGCCTTCGCCGACGAGCATGTACGGGGTGTAGTCGGGGCGGTGCTTGCCCATCAGGATCGTCGCGATCTCGGTGGCCATGCGACCGAGGGTCCGACCCGAGGCATCGACGACGTGCCAGGTATTCATGGCAGCATGTCGTGTTGCAACGGTCGCTAGGGTTGTCTTCGTCATGGGGACTTGCAGGCGCTGGCGCCCAGATGGTGGCGACCAGTTGCGGGCGAGAAATGCTAACGAGCGGCTCCCGCATGTCAACGAACGAAGGTCCTGCCGGTCCTGCCCAGGAACGAACGGGCCCTCTCACACCTGGCGGATGCTCATCGTGTTGGTCAGCCCGGGCTGACGCACGGTTCCGGCGATCTGCACGATCCGGTCTCCGGGCTGCACCAACCCCTCCTGCCGCATCACGCGATCACCCGCGAGAGTCAGCTCGTGGCTCGTGCGACCCGGCGGGATCTTGCGGGCCGCGATGCCCCAGATGAGCGCCAGCTTCTGCATCGCGCGCTGGGACGGCGTGAAGGCGAGCACATGCGTCGGTGGCCGCTCCCCCGACAGCATGCGCGCCGTGGTGCCGGTTTCGGTGTAGACCGCGATCAGCTTCGCCTTGGCCTCGTAGGCCGCATAGGCAGCTGCTCGGACCGTGGCCGATGTGATCGTCGCCGCTGTCGACACGCGGCGACGCCGGCGCTCGCGCATGTCCGCGTACACGTTGCGTTCGGCGGTCCGGATGATCTTCTCCATGGTGCGCACGCTGCGCAGCGGATGCTTGCCCGAGGCCGTCTCGGCGGACAGCATGACCGCCGTCGTGCCGTCGTAGATCGCATTCGCCACATCGGACGCCTCGGCTCGGGTTGGCCGCGGATTCAGCACCATCGACTCGAGCATCTGCGTCGCGGTTATGACCGGTTTGCGCGCGGCGTTGGCGAGCTCGATGAGCCGCTTCTGCACAGGAGGCACCATCTCGGGCCCGAGCTCGACACCCATGTCGCCGCGCGCCACCATGAGACCATCGGCGGCGGCCAGGATGCTGGCGGCGTCGCGCACTGCTTCGGGCCGTTCGATCTTCGCGATGATCGCTGCGTCGGACCGGGCCCGCTCGACGCGTTTGCGCAGGTCCATGACGTCCTGTGCCGTGCGGACGAAGGACAACGCGACGAAATCGACCTCGTGCCGCAGCACACAGCTCAGGTCGTCCAGGTCCTTCTGCGACAGGCAAGCCGCGGAGACCTGGCTGCCGGGCAGGTTGATGCCCTTGAGCTGGTGCAGCATGCCCCCGTACACGACCCGCGCGTGGATGCACGGCCGTTCGACGCGAAGCACCCGGACTTCGAGGTTGCCGTCGTCGAGCAGGATGCGTTCGCCGGCCCTCACGTCGTCGGCGAGGCCGCGATAGATCGTCCCGATGCGCACGCGGCCGTCCTTGAACACCTCCCCGACGAGACCCGGCGTGACGTCGATGACGATGTCGGAACCGCGCTTCAGGTAGATCGGCTCCGCGTTGCGCAGGCGGCCGACGCGAATCTTGGGTCCCTGCAGGTCGGCCAGGATTCCAATCGCGCGGTGTTGCTTCTTGGCGATCGCACGGACTCGTTCGACGGTCTGCGCGATCGTCGCGTGGTCGGCGTGGGCACAGTTGATGCGAAAGACATCGACGCCGGCCTGCACCAACCGGCTGACCATCGTGTCGCTGTTGGAAGCCGGGCCGAGGGTCGCCACGATCTTGGTTCGGTTCTGCCACGCCATCCGGTTCTGCTCCGAGATCCCGCCTGTTGCTGCCCGCCTGCGCGCTTGCAGGTTGTAGCAATCGCGCGATGCGGATCGAGGCGATTTCGCGAATGCCGACCAGCCGACCAGCGCAGCCGGCCAGCGCGGGCTGCCAGCACAGATCACGCGCCGAACGTGGCCTTGTTCTTCTCCCACCACTCCTGCCAGCGTTGCACGGCGCGGGCACGGGCGTCCTTGGTCCCGCTGGCCTCGAACGGGATCTTCTGCCCCGTGACCTCCTTGAGCGAACGCCAGGCAGTCTCGCTCACGAGATCGTCGTTGTCCGTCAGAGCGACGAGCAGGGCCTCCACGACCTCGGGCTTCTTGAAGTCGCGCAGCCCTTCGACCGTGAGCCGGCGCACGAAGGAATCCGTGTCGCGCGCGATCGGCAACAGGTGCGGCAGGATCAGCGCATTCTTGCTGCGCAACAGCTCGTCGACGGCTTCGAAGCGCACGGCAGGGTCGGCTGACTTCAGTTTCTTCACCTGCTCGGCGAGCGCCTCCGGCAGCGCCGGTGCACCCGGAGTCGCCGCCGGTGCCGCAGCGGGCGCGGCTGGCTCTGGGTTGGCGGTGCCCGCACCGCGCGCGCCGTCCTTCTCGATCGCGACGAGCAGGTCCGCGACGCCTCGCTGTTGCTTCTGTCGCAGATCGTCGAACCGCGTGCCCAGGTCGATCGTCGCCGTCATGACGCCGCCGATCTCCCTGCGCACCGACCCCAGCTCCTTCGTCACCTGGTCCAACTGCGGTCGCAGCTGTTCGTTGGCCTGTTTCAGGTCGCCCTCGACCTGCGCGAGCTTCGTCTTGATGTCATCGAGGTCGGCCTTCCGCGCCACCTGGTCCATCGCGAGGCCGAGAGTCTGGAGCACATCGCTGTCGGAGCGCTGTGCGAGCTTCATCTGCTCGTGGCTCGCGCGCCATTCCTTGTCCGCCCCGCTGATCTTCTGGTCCAGGAAGATCGTCGCGGAGGCCACGGCGGCGAGCAAGACGACGGCCACGGGCAACAGGTGGGCTTGGGCGCCCGCGCTTCGCGCGCCAGCGACCGGGGCGGCCGCTTGGGTTGCGGCGCCGCTGAGGGCCGACATGCAGCACGCTCCGACCGTCTTGCCGAGGTGCTTCACGGCCGCCCCGCTCGAGAGGTCGGCCACCGGCACCGATGCGCCACACAGATCACAGAACGTGACTTCCAGCGAGTCCTCTTGCATCGCAACCTCTTGCGGTCCGGTCCGGTTGGACCACGGCCATTCTCAATAGTCGCGGCCCCGCGGGACGAAACCAACCCTGGCCAAGGAATCCACTGAAGTGACAGGCACGCACAGTGGTGCGGTGCCTGCTGCTTCCCCGCCCTACGCAGTAGGAGTCGCGGTCGGAGAGGAAAGTGAGCCGAGCTTCTTACGCAGCTGCTCGACGCGGTTCAGCCGCTCCCAAGCGAACTCCTGCCGGCCGAAGTGCCCATACGAGGCCGTGCGGCGGAACACCGGTCGCTTGAGCTCCAGGTCGCGGATGATCGATGCCGGCCGCAGATCGAAGACCTCGCGAATCGCGGCGGTCAACTTGTCCTCGCTGACCTTGCCGGTGCCGAACAAGTCGCAGCGGATGCTGACGGGCTGCGCCACACC
>DASRJH010000237.1:0-25096 GCA_035649575.1 Planctomycetota bacterium | reverse complement strand
ACGGCCGTGCTCGATGGCGCGTCCTTGCTCCCCTACGAACAGCGTGTGCGCGAGGGGTTCGCCGCGGCCAGCGTGCGTCTGTTCGATGCCGCGGCCGCGGTGCCCGCGTTGCGCGACATGGGCACGACGCTCACGGCCCTGTGTTTCTTCGACGGCAAGGCCAGGCTCGGTCACGTCGGCGACACGCGCGTCTACAGGCTCCGAGGGGGCGCGTGGGAGCAGCTGACCACGGACCACGCGGTGCGCGAACCATCCAACATGCTGCTGCGCTGCATCGGCGGCGGGCACGCGACCACCGAAGTCGACCAGGCAGAGTGGAAGACCGAGCCCGGCGATCGCTTCGTGCTCGCGACCGATGGCGTCTGGGCCGTCGTGCCGGGCGACGTGCTGCCGGCCCTCGCCGCCGGACCGGCGCCGCAGGCCGTCGCCGAGGCCCTCGTCGCGGCGGCCCTGGCAGCCGGTGGTCCCGACAACGCGACTGCGGTCGTCGTCGACGTGCTGGCCCCGAGCGCCACGCCGGCGAATCGCGAAGTGGACCTGCCTCGCGACGAACGACCCGGCGACCGCGATCGGTGGCCGAAGCCCGTTTCGCTGCGTCGGCCGGTGTGGCCCTGGGTCATGCTCACGCTCGCGCTGCTCTGGCTGCTGCATGCCGGACTGCGATCGGCCTTTGGCATCGATGCGCTGGCATGGCTGCAGGACCAGCTGCGAGGCCGGTGACGCCCCCGTTGCCTGCGGGCGCGGAATGCGCAACGATGCAGGCCCTCTCGATTCCGATGCCAAAGAAACTCCAGCGCAAACTCCCTGTTCCGAAGACGACTGCCGCCATGGTGCCCACGGGCGGCGGCGGCAGCACTGGGGCGGCGCCGGGTCTGTTCTCGCGCCGCAACCGCGTCAAGCCGCGCGTGCTCGCCGAGTTCACGAGCCAGATCGCCGTGTTGTTGGACGCCGGCATCCCGATCACCAAGAGCCTGCGCATCCTCGAGGGCCAGCTGCCGCAGGGTCCGATGAAGCGCATCGTGGCGTCGCTCGTCGACGACGTCGAAGGCGGCACCGCGTTGTCGGAGGCCATGGCCAAGTTCGAGCTGGTCTTCGACCCGCTCTACACGAACATGGTGCGCGCGGGCGAAGCGGGCGGTGTGCAGGAGGAGATCCTGAACCGCCTGAGCGCCTTCCTGACGCAGAGCGAGGCGATCAAATCGCGCGTGAAGGGTGCACTCGCCTACCCGGTCGCGATCCTGACCGTCGCGCTGGCCGTGTTGATGCTCGTGTTCGCGTTCGTGATCCCGAAGTTCAAGGCCGTGTTCGACTCGCTCGGCAAGAACTCGCTGCACTGGACCACGGAACTCGTCATGAGCATCGGCGACCACATGAAGGCATGGTGGTGGACCTACATGCTCGGCGTCGTGCTCGTGGTCGCTCTGCACCGCCTGTTGATGGCCAAGGTGCTCGGCTACCGCAGTCTCATGCACAAGTTCGCGCTGCACGTTCCGCTGTTCGGCAAGCTCGTGCACAAGAGCCTCGTCGCGCGGTTCGCACGCACGTTCGGCACGCTGATCCAGAGCGGCGTGCCGCACCTCGAAGCGCTCGACATCCTGTCGGCCTCGACGAACAACGTGCACATGCGTTCGGCCGTCGGCATGGTGCAGGCGTCGATCCGCGAGGGCGCCGGCTTCGCGGTTCCGATGGGCGAGAGCCACATGTTCGACGACATCGTCGTGAACATGGTCGACGTCGGCGAACAGACCGGTGAGCTCGACCGCATGCTCGCGAAGGTCGCCGACCGCTACGAGGCCGAAGTCGACCGCACGGTCGAGACGACGTTCAAGCTGATCGAGCCGATCCTGCTCGTCGTCATGGCGGTGGCCGTCGGCTTCATCGTCTTCGCGCTGTTCATGCCGCTGATCACGATGATGCAGCAGATGAGCACGAAGAGGTAGCGTGTCGCTCGCCTGGCGCATCCTGCTGCTCGCGCTGGCGATCAACGCGGTCACGGTGGGAACCGTGCAGGTCGTCGTGCACTCAGCACAGCAGAGCTGGTTCGCCAACGCCAGCAAGGAGCTGAAGGAGGGCGTGCAGGGGTCGTTCACGGAGCTCGAACGCGTCTACACGCCGAAGGCGGTCAGCGACGCGGCAGCCCCGGCGGCCGACGCGACGCAGGTCAGGAAGCTGCTCATGCATCCCACGATGCGCGAGATGTACGAAGACGTGATCGTCACGAGCGGCCGCCCACCCTACGACACGGTCTACCTGAATCCGCACGGCGCCGTGCATCGCGACCCCGACCTGTTTCCGCACGATCTGATCGTGGCCGGCATGGTGCAGGCACGCGGGGTGGACGACGTGCTGCCCGTCGCGGGTGGCTTCTGCTACGCGCTGCGCCAGGACGGCGCCGTCGTGGGCCACTTGTGGTTCCTGCCGAAGGTCCGGCCTGTCCTGCCGAAATCGCTGCCGCTGTGGACCTCGGTGCTCGGCGTCGCCGCCGCGACGCTCCTGTTCGGCGTCGTGCTGTTCTGGGCCGTGAGGCGCACGATCCGGCGGCCGCTGCAAGCGCTCGGCGAGGCCGCCGCCGCCGTGGGCAGGGGCCGCTACGACGTGCGCCTGCCCGAGCGCCAGGGCCTCATGGAGCTCGCCCCGGTCGTGAGCACGTTCAATCGCATGGCCGCGCAGGTCGAGGATTACACGAAGACCCTCGAGCGCGCCGTGCAGGACGCGGTCGAGCAGACCAAGCAGAAGGAACGCGCGCTCGTGCTCAGTGCGCGCCTGGCCAGCATGGGCACGCTGGCTGCCGGAGTCGCGCACGAGATCAACAACCCGATCGGCGGCATGCAGAACGCCGTCAACCGGCTGTTGCAGGTGCCCGGGCTCACGGACAAGCAGATCGTCTACCTGAAGCTCGTGCAGGACGGCCTGCAGCGCATCGCCCGCACGACGTCCCGCCTGCTCGACTTCTCGCCGCGCAACGTCACGGCGAGCCGGTTCTCGCTCGCGACCGCGATCGAAGGGGCGCGCGCGCTCGTCGATCACCGGCTCCAGAAGCAGCACGTGTCGCTCGACGTCGACCTCGCGCCGGGTCTGCCGTCCGTGCACGGCGACGCGTACGAGATCCAGCAGGTCATGTTGAACCTGCTGCTCAACTCGCTCGATGCGATGCAGAAGAGGGCGAACGGCCGCGTCGAGGTGCGGGCCTACAGGCTCTCGGACAAGGTCCACCTGCACGTCGACGACGACGGACCCGGCATGGACCCGCAGGATCTGCCGCGCGTATTCGATCCGTTCTTCAGCAAGAAGGACCGCCCCGACGCGAGCGGGCTCGGCATGTTCATCAGCTACTCGATCGTGCGCAACCACGGCGGCGACATCACCGTGGATTCGCGTCTCGGCGAAGGCTTCAAGGTCCACATCGTGCTGCCCGCGGTCGCGTGAGCGGCCCCGCGTCGCGGCGCCCGGTCAGGTTTCGCTGCTCGCTTCCTTGCCCGAGTACAACCACACCTGGTTCTTGCCGCGCCGCTTCGCCTCCTGCAGCGCGCGGTTCGCATTGCGGCGCAGGTGATCGATGCTGCTGGCCGAACGGCCGTCGTAGCTGTCGACGCCGATCGACACCGTGACCTGACGCTGGAAGTTGCCGCTCTGCACGACCGTGCCCGCGATGCGCTGGCGGATACGCAGCGCGGTCTGCACGGCTTCGGCCGGGCTCGTCTGCGGCAGCAGCACGCAGAATTCGTCGCCGCCGAAGCGCGCGGCGAAGTCGGTCTCGCGCACCGTGCCGTGCAGCGCCTCGGCGACGCGGCGCAGCACCTCGTCGCCGAACGCGTACTCGGTCGTGTCGTTGACCGACTTGAAGTTGTCGACGTCGATCAGCAGCAGCGAGAGGGGGTTCTGGTGCCGCTGGGCGCGCTTCCACTCGAGGCCGAGGATGCGCTTCATGTGGAACTCGGACGTGAGCCCGGTCTTGAAGTCGACGCTGACCTGGCTCTCGAGCTGACGCGCGCGCTGCTGCAGGCCGTGGATGCGCGAGCGCGTCTGCAGCGCGAACTCCACGCGCTGCAGGCACTCGGCGGGCGAACAGGGCTTCAGCACGAAGTCGCGGAACGGCAGCTTCGCCTGCCGCGCCTCGGCGAGGGCCTTGAGGTCGTCGACGAGCAGCAGCACCGGCACCACGTCCTCGCCGTGCTCGCCTTGCAGCCCTTCGAGCAGCTCGAGCTCGACGCCGCCGGCGCACAACACGAGGGGATTGAGGACCACGAGGTCCGGCCGCACCTGACTGACCATGCGGTGGCTCTGGGCCAGCGAATCCCCGACGTGGACTTCGTAGCCGCTACGGGCCAGCGCCGCGTTGAGCTCGGCGAGATCGTCGCGGTTGTGGTTCATCACGACGATGACGCTGCGCAAGGCCGAGTGCGGTGCTGGGGAGGAGGGATTGACGGCCATCCGCTCGGGGTCGTGGAGGGGGCCGGCGGGGAGGGGAGGGGTTGGTAGCTTTGGGCTCTCCACTGGGTGCTCGAAACTGGGTGCTCGGACGTGCCACCGGATGCGAGCACGGGCTCGCGTTGAGGGATGCGGAACGCCGGGCAGTGTAGCGGCACCGGTGCGCGAGGACAGGCCTTACCGTAGTGCCGGCAAGTGGCTTGCTCTGATGCCCGGTAAGGCGAACGAGATGCCGTTCTCGCCTTCTTCACCTTGGCATCGGGAGCTGCCGCGCTTGCCGCTGGCACTCGAGTCTTGACCCGCCCCCCAGCGTCCCTAGACTCCTCCGCCCTTCATTACTCCTCCGATCGCAGAGACCAGTCCCGTCGGGCAACATCCACGCAGGCCAGGAGCCCTAAGCCAGTGCCGCTAGTCACCGTCCAAGAATTGATCGACTCCGGGGTCCACTACGGCCACCAGGCCAGTCGCTGGAACCCCAAGATGAAGCCATACATCCACGGGAAGCGGCACAAGATCCACGTGATCAATCTCGAGGAGACGATCAAGGGGCTCTACCGCGCGACACACTTCCTGCGCAGCCTCGCGGCGATCGGCGCGCAGATCATGTTCCTCGGCACGAAGAAGCAGATCCGCCCCGTGGTGGAAGCCGAGGCGAAGCGGTGCGGCATGCCACCCGTGACCGAGCGCTGGATCGGCGGCACGCTGACGAACTTCGCCACGGTGCGCGAGCGTCTCGCGCGGCTGCTCGAGCTCGAGCAGCTCGAGACGACCGGCGGCATCGAGAAGTACAAGAAGAAGGACCAGTCGTCGATGCGCCGCGAGATGAAGCGCATCCGCCGCAACCTCGAGGGCGTGCGCGACCTGCACGGTCTGCCCGGCGCGCTGATCGTGGTCGACCCGCGGCGCGAGGACAACGCGATGCGCGAGGCCAAGCGCATGAACGTGCCGGTGCTCTGCGTGCTCGACACCGACTGCGATCCGACGTTCGCGGACATCGTGATCCCGGCCAACGACGACGCGATGAGCTCGGTGCAGCTCGTGCTCAGCAAGTTGGCGGACTCGATCATCGAGGGCCGCCAGCAATGCGACGAGGGGACGCTGCGCGATGCGCAGCGCGCCGCCGCGGAAGACGTTCGCAACCGCCAGGCGCCCGGGCGACGCTCGGAGGGCCGCGACGGCGGTGGCGGCGGCGGGCGCGGTGGTGGCGGTGGTGGCGGTCGCCGGGGCGGGCCCGGCGGCGGCGGCCGTCGCGGTCCTCCGGGTGGTGGTTTCGGCGGCCGCGGGGCCGCGGCGGCGCCCCACGCGGACGTGGTCTCGATCGGTTCGGACAAGGCCGAAAGTGCGGACGCCGCGGAGGCTCCTACGCCCCCGGAATAGCAGCTGGCTCGGTCGGCGGGCCGTATGCTCGCGGCCGCGGCGGATCGCGGTTTCAGGAAACACGCAGTGTGTTGATGCCAGCCTCAGCCTGGCCAGACAGGATCGGCGGGCTCGCCTTCGAGCCTGCTCCACACGAGGAATCACCAATGGAAATCGATGCCAAGATGGTCGCGCAGCTGCGCGCGGAGACCGGCGCGCCGATGATGGACTGCAAGGCGGCGCTGCAGGAGACGAAAGGCGACAAAGAGAAGGCGAAGGACGTCCTGCGCAAGAAGGGCAAGCAGATCGCCGACAAGGCCGCCAGCCGCGAGGTCAAGGAAGGCAAGCTGTTCACGTACCAGCACTTCACCGGCAAGATCGCGGTGATCGTCGAGATCGTCTGCGAGACGGACTTCGTCGCGAAGAACGAGGAGTTCAACGCGTTCGGCAAGGGCGCGTGCTTCACGGTCGCGGCGACCGTTCCGCCGCTCGCGTTCGTCAACCGCGAGCAAGTGGACAAGGCGCTCGTCGACAAGGAGCGCGAGATCGTGCTCGCGCAGACGTTGCAGACGATGAAGGGCAAGCCGCAGCAGGTCATCGACAAGGCCGTCGAAGGCCGCATGGAGAAGTTCTTCGCCGAGAAGTGCCTGCTCGAGGCGCAGTTCGTCGATCCGACCGGCCAGGGCGACGCGCAGACCGTCGAGCAGAAGCGGCACCAACTCGTCGGCAAGATCGGCGAGAACATCCAGGTCCGGCGCTTCGTTCGCATGGAGCTGGGTGGCTGATCGCGGGCCGGCGGATAGGCTTGTTGGCCACATCGACGGTGCTTCGCGATCGGCGTGAAGGCCGCGATGGCCAAACCATATGAAGTCTGCACCGTCCACGCCCTCGTCCCCCCAGCTCCAGCCGCCGCGGCACCTCAAGCGCATCCTGCTGAAGATCAGCGGGGAGAGTCTCGGTGACGAGGGCGGCGGCGTCGTGCCCGCGGTCGTCGCGAGGGTCGCGGGCCAGATCGCGCGAGTTCACGCGCTCGGCGTCGAAGTCGCCGTCGTCGTGGGAGGCGGAAACCTGCTGCGCGGGGCCGAGTTCGCGAAGCTCGGCACGAACCGCGCGACGGCGGATCACATGGGCATGCTTGCGACCGCGATCAACGCGCTCGCGATGCAGGACGCGCTCGAGCGGGCCGGGATCCCGACCCGCGCCGCGTGCGCGTTCGAGATGAACACCATGATGGAGCCCTACATCCGGCGCCGCGTGATCCGCCACCTCGAGAAGGGCCGCGTCGTGATCCTCGCGGGCGGGACCGGCAATCCGTACTTCACGACGGACACGGCGTCGGCGCTCCGCGCGACCGAGCTCGGCGTCGATGCGATCTTCAAGGCCACGAAGGTCGACGGGGTCTACACGGCGGATCCGAGGAAGGACCCCGGTGCCACGAAGTTCGCGCAGCTCGCCTTCCAGGAAGCGCTCGCGCGCGATCTCAAGGTGATGGATCGCACGGCCTTCACGCTCTGCATGGAGAACCGCATGCCGATCATGGTCTTCGACATGTTCGTCGAGGGAAACATGGAGCGTGCCGTGCGCGGCGAGAACATCGGCACCTGGGTCGTGTGAGGTCCGCCCGAGAGGCGATCAGGCTCAGTGATGCCCCGGCGCCGCAACGCGGGGAAACGCGCGCGGCGAAACACGCTCCAACCCCGCTGCGGCGCCAGCGCGTGGGCTTTTTGTGGCGTTCTCCGCGCCAGCCGTTGGGCAGTGCACAGCGCAGCGCTACATTTCGCTGCCAGGGCTGCCGCCCTCGGTGAACGCATGGAAGCACACGCCACGATCCTGAACGACCTCAAGCAGAAGATCGAGAAGACGCTCAAGCACTTGAAGGAACAGCTCGGCAGCATCCGCACGGGCCGCGCGTCGCCGACGCTCGTCGACACGATCCGCGTCGACTACTACGGCACGTCGACGCCGCTGGCGCAGATCGCGCACATCTCGGTGCCCGAACCGCGCCAGCTCATGATCAAGCCGTTCGACAGCACGCCGCCGGTCGTGAAGGAGATCGAGCGTGCGATCCAGAAGTCCGACCTCGGCCTCAATCCGCAGTCCGACGGCAAGGTGCTGCGGCTCATGATGCCGCCGCTGTCTGGCGAGCAGCGGCAGAAGATCGCGGGCAAGGTCAAGGATCTCGTCGAACAGAACCGGGTCGCGCTGCGCAACGAGCGGCGCGACGCGAACAAGCTGGCGGACCAGATGAAGAAGGACGGCAAGATCACCGAGGACCAGTGCAAGAAGGCGCACGAGGTCTTCGACAAGGAGCTCAAGGCCGCCGAGACCAGGATGGAGGAGGCCTTCCGCGCCAAGTCCAAGGAGATCATGGAGGGATGACCCCGGGCTTGTCCGCGCTTCTGGCCCCAGGGAGAGGCGCAGGAGAGGCTCAGGAGAAACGTCGAGCCAAGGCGGGTCAGGGCTCTTGCGCCGGACGCGGCGAGGCGGTTCTATCCTTGCCCCCTGAATCGGGGGCGTAGCTCAGCCGGTAGAGCAGCGGCCTTTTAAGCCGTAGGTCGCAGGTTCGATCCCTGCCGCCCTCACCAGTCCTGCTGGCCCCCGTAGCCGCCCATGATCGACCCGACGTTCCTGCGCATGCTCGTCTGCCCCGGCACCAAGCAGCCGCTGCGGATGGCCACGGCCGACGAGCTGACCAAGGTAAACCAGGCCGTCGCAGCTGGAACGGCCAGGAACCGCGGCGGCACGGCCGTGGTCACTCCGGTGAGCGAGGGCCTCGTGACGGCCGATGGCGCGGCGTTCTACCCCATCCTAGATGGGATCCCCATCCTGCTGACAGCCGAAGCCGTGCTGCTGCATCCGGCCTCGGGCTGATTGTTCCTGCCTTTTCGATGGCACCGCACCTCCGGCTGCCCAGAACCAGTATCCTTCCGCACCCCACGTCCATGGCGACCCAATCCGCACACGCGCCGGTCCCGGCCAAGCCTCCCGACGCCCACTTCGACGAAAACCGCAGCGTCTACGGCTTCTTTCGCCGGCACCAGAAGAAGCTGCTCTACACGGCCGGCTTCTTCACGCTCCTGACCTTCTCGATCACGGGGCCGCTTCTCAGCGTGGTGCACGAGCTGTTCAGGGGCCCGCTTCCGATGGCGTCGATCGTCGTCGGCGGTCATCGGATCCAGCTGCAGCCCGCCGACTACCAGATCGGGCGCTTGATCGAGCACAACATCGGCAACGGCCTGCTGTTTGCCGTGCTGCCGCCGATCAGCGCCGGCGAGGAGAACCGGACGGATCTGAACGATGTGCTGGCCATCCTGCGTCGGGCCGCGATCGCGGAAGGCATCGAGCCGTCCCTGCTCGACGTCGACCACGCGATCAAGGCGACGGTGGACGCTCTCAAGATCGAGAGTGCGTCGAAGCTGGCGCGCAACGCGGGCTTCCAGTCGCTCGCGCAGTTTCGCGAAGTGGTTGCCGAAGCCATGCGCATCGGCGCGTATGTGCGGCTGCAGACGCTCGTGCTCGACACCTCGGATGCGAACGTGCTGCAGCAGGTGCTGACAGACCGCGAGAAGATCACGTTGAAGGTCGCCACGTACGACGAGGTGGCCGCCGAGACGCGGCTCAAGGCAGCCCGCACGATGTCGGACGACGACCTCCGGAAATGGATGGAGGTCAAGACCGAGACCGAGAAGTACCGCCTCCAGGTCTACGACAAGCCGCGCTGGAAGCTGAACCTCGCGGCGTTGCTGCTGGCCCCGGACCAGTTCGATCCGGCGCAGTGGCAGGCCGATGTGCTGAAGGACTTCACGGTTGGCGACGAAGAGCTCAAAAGCGCCTACCACCAGGAGCGCGAGCGCTTCAAGATCGACGGCAAGGACGAATACAAGCCGCTTGAGGACGCGGACGTGAAGGCCGAGCTCACGCGGCTCCTGCAAGCCGAGAAGGTCATGAAGCACCTGCTCGACACGCTGCGCCAGAAGCAGACCGAGGCGCTGAAGCCCCAGAACGACGAATTGGGCCGCACGCAGGCCGCATCGGCGGAAGCGGAGCGCACCGTGGGGGAGCTCAAGGCGCAGGTCGCGAACAAGGAGAGGGAAGTCGCATTGAAGAAGCAGGAGCTCGAGCAGAAGCCCGAGGACGCCACGCTCAAGCAAGCCCACGAGGCGTTGCAGAAAGAACTGACCAGGCTGCAGGACGACGTGTCCCAGACCAGCGAGGTCGTCGATGCGAAGAAGCGAGCGGTCACGGAGGCGGAGACTGCGCTCAAAACAGCGCGCGCGGAATGGGACCTCGAGAAGGCGTTCGGCGAATTGACGAAGGACAAGAAGGGCTTCGTGTGGAAGCCCACGACCGAGCTCAAGAACGGCGACGAGTTGAAGGACCTCAAGGAGTTCGGGCTCGGGCAGTGGGCCACGGCGGCGAACAATCACTTCGAGAACAAGGGTGATCTGTGTTACAGCCCCGGTCGCACGACGGAGGCCGTGCTGCTCTGCCAGGCAACCGACGTGGACCCGCGTCCGCTGAAGTCATGGGACAAGGACCTGAAGCCCTTGCTCGAAGGCGCCTACTGGACCGAGCAAGCCAAGAACGAGGGCGTGGAGAAGAAGAAGGCCATGGAGGCTGCGCTGCTGCGCCTCGGCAAGGCGAAGATGCCCGAGAAGGTCGCCGAGATCGATGGCAAGCGGCAGAGCCGCGTCGACGAGAGATTCAACGAATGGGTGAAGGCTACCGAGGCTGACATCGCGGAGGCCACGGCGCGGCTCGCCACGCCGAAACTCGGCACGCAAGCGAAAGCGGGCTGGCAGCAGAAGCTCGACAGTCTCAATGCGCAGCTGGCCGGCAAGGAGCAGCGCCGCAAGGACTTCGAGGCCCAGATCGGCAAGGAGATCGACGCCGAGATCGCCACCGAGGCCAAGAAGATCTATGGCCAGGTGCTCGAGGAAGCCGCGGCCGAAGCCGGGTTCACAGTGACGACGATCGGGCCCTACCTGCGCGACCTGCAGGAGCGGCCGCGGTTCGACAAGACCTACGATCCCACGGTCGTCTTCCTGTTCCGCAGCCAGTCGCAGATCAAGGTGGATGAAACGACCGATGTGCTCGTCGACAGCACGAACCGACGCATGCACGTGGCCACCTGCGCGAAGGTCGAGCCGGCCACCGCTGCCGACGTCACACGACGCGAGTTCGAAGCGCTGCGGTCGGGCACCTACGGCAACAGCTTCGCCGACATGCAGGCCGGGAAGGCCTACCAGCAGGCGTTCACGCTGAAGGCTCTCGAGAGCCGCTACGAGCTGAAGCGCCCCGGAGCAGACAGCGCTGACGTCAAGTCTGCCGCCAAGTAGTCGTCATCGCCGCAACGCGGCGTCCCCGGTCGGGGCGAGCGCGATGGGCTCGGCGACGACGATGAGCTCGTCGCGGGGGTTCACGTAGAGGCTGCAACCCTTCAGCAGCGCGAGCGGGCTGGCCAGCAGTCCGGCGATGCGGCCGAGCCTGCCCGCGCGTTCCGCCACGAAGCCGAGCGAGACGTATTTGCCGGCGAACGTGGATCGCAGGTCCAACACGCGGAAGCCGCAGTCCGAGAGCAGGATCCGGATCGTCCGCGGGCTGAAGTGGTAGAGGTGCTCGTCGTGTTTGTAGTGATGCCAGCGACGGCCCAGCACGCGGGCCAGGACCGAACTCACGTTCTGGGTTTCGAGCAGCAGGCGGCCGGAAGGCTTCAGCAAGACGCGGATCGCGCGCAGCAGGGCCTGGGGTTCGGGAACGTGTTCGAGCACGTCCCACAACGTGACGAGGTCGAACGACCGCGGCTCGTAGTTCTTCTCCACGACCGCGGTCTCGAGCGTGCCGACGTGGATGCGTTCGTTGCCGAGTGCGGCGACGGCCTGTGCGGCAATGGCCTGCGAAGGCTCGACGCCGTGCACGTCGTGCCCGCGCTTCTGCGCGACGCGCAGGAAGTAGCCAGCCGCGCACCCGACGTCGAGCACGCGCGATTTCGCGGGTAGCCAGCGGTCGACGAATTCCATGCGCCTCTCGAACGTGCGCAGGTAGAGCGACGACTCGCGCGAGTAGTCCGCGTAACCGCGCTGTCCCGGGTTCTCGCTCTTCCAGTAGTCCTCGCCATACACGTCGATCAGCGTCTGGCCTTGCAGCCGCGGCGTCACGTAGACGAGCCCACAGCCGCTGCACGTGAACACGGAGAAAGGCCCGTCGCGGAACTTCAGCGTGCGCGCCCCGCTGCCGCACAGCTGGCAGGTGTCGATCGCCGCGGACGCCGGCGGCGGCATCGGCGTGCCGGAAGCACTCATCGTGGTTCGGCGAGCCCCGCGGACTGCGAGCTGATCGGCGCACCACGCTCGAGGAAACGCTTGCGACAGATCGTGCGGAACATCTTCCAGGCAGTCCGTGCTTGCCGCCCGAACGTGTCCGAGTGCTTCGACTCGCCGCCCATGCGCGGGCTGTACGTGACCGGCACTTCGATCACGCGGCACCGCTCCTGCAGCGCCGCACACATCATCTCGGGCGAGAACGCGGGCCCGCTCTCGCGCAGCCGGCCGCGGATGAGTTGGAAGGTCTGGCGCGTCAGCGCGCGGAACGTGCAGCCGACGTCGGTGAAGCGCGGCTCCGACGGCCGCAGCCAGCACAGCTGCAGGAACTTCGCCATGAACACGTTGCCCCACCGCAGGAAGGACCGCATGTTCGCGCCCTGCTGGACCATCTGCCGCGTCGTGCGGGTTCCCATGACCATGCCGGCGTCGTCGAGGTAGACGAGCAGCTTCTCGACGTCGCGCGCGCGGAAACTGCCATCGGCTTCGACCAGTACGAGGATCTCGCCCGACGCGCCGGTCATGCCAGCCATCAGGGCCGAACCATAACCGGGCCGGCTCTCCGCGATCACGCGGGCGCCCGCGGCACGCGCGAACTCGGCCGTGCGATCGCTGCAGTTGTTGTCGACGACGAGCACTTCGTCGAGGTGCGGCTCTTGCCGGAACTCCTCGACCACTTGCCGGATCGTCGCCTCCTCGTTGTAGGCGGGGATCACGAGCGAGACGGACCGGTTGCGGAACATGGGGCCGCGGAAGGATACCGCCCTCGCGCAGCAGCGCTACGGCGCAGATGTTGGCGCCGCGAGGACGATGGCCATCCTGTTCTGAACCGCGCCTGCCTGAATCCGTTTGGTGCCCGATCGGGCGGCATCTAACCTGCCAGCCAGCGTCATGAACATGATCCTCTCCGGGAGTCTCGTATTCCTGTCCTTGTCCCAACTGCTCGGCCCGCTTCCGGGGCGATGCCTGGCCCTGCGGGCAGAAGCGTCTTTCGTGGCTGCACCCGTCCGCGCGGCTCCTGCGCTGGCGTTCCACGCGCTGCAGGGCGCCGCGTCGCCGCGCAAGAAGGGCACGATCTACAAGGACGAGGTCGACCGGCTCGTCGGCATCGTGCGCGATACGGCGAGGGCCCAGTCGCTGCCGTCGCTCGGCGGCTCGGTTCTGGCAACAGCCAAGATCCTGACCGCCATGGCCCGGTGCCACCGGCGCTACTACTACCCGAACGACGTACCGAGTGTGACCGACTCGGTCGGCTTCCTGATCAAGAGCCGCAAGTCCGACGGCAGCTTCGGCGATGCCGAGACCACGGCGTGGGTCGTCGACGCCTTGACCAGCGTCGTGCTCGAGCCCGAGCAGTTCCACGCCGAAGTGGAACAGGCCCAGACCTGGCTGGAGGGCCAGAAGGCTCCCGTGGCGACGTTCCAGAGCGTTACCTCCGCCGTGCTCGGGCAAGTGCGCGCCGATGTGTTCCCGCAGCACCTCGCCAAGAAGGCGGCCGAACAGACCGGCGCTTGGTTCGCGAATCCCGCCGGACTCGATCGCGCAGCCGCGGCCGATGCGCTCGTGCAATTGGTGGCGTGCCAGGTCGCCAACAAGCTGCTCGACAGCGGCCAGGATCCCGCAGCCGCCGCGGCCGTGTTCTCGAAGGCCCAGCAGAAGGCGGTCGAGTGGCTCATGTCGCAGCAGAAGGACGGCGTGTTCTCGATCATGTACGAAGGCAAACCGATCCCCGATCCGGGTCTGACGGGGTTCGGGCTGCTCGCGCTGCAGACCAAGCCGAAGTCGACGCGCACGGCCGACGAGCAGGCGGCGATCGAGAAGGGCAGCAAGTGGCTCCTCGCCTGCCAGAACGAGGACGGAACGTGGGGCCAGCAGACGCCGAACTACGTGACCTGCGTCGTCGTCGCTGCACTCACGCGCCGCGAAGACCCCGCCCACAAGCAAGCACTCGACAAGGCGCAGCGCGCGATCCTCGGGTTCCAGAACTGCGAGTCCGGCGGCTACAAGAGCAGCGACCGCGACTACGGCTCGATCGGCTACGGCAACAGCCAGCGCGGCGACCTCAGCAACCTGCACTTCTCGCTCGAAGCGCTGCGCGCGACGGGTCTGCCCGCGGACCACGAAGCGTTCAAGAAGGCGCTCGTCTTCCTGCAGCGCACGCAGAACCTGAAATCGGTGAACGACTTCTCGGGCAAGGTCCCCGATCCGGACCGCGAGGGTGTGGTGCTCGACGCGACTCCGGGCAACAACGGCGGCGCTTCCTACTACCCGGGCAACAGCAACGCCGGCTACGACGTGCTGCCCGACGGCAAGTCGGTGCCGCGCAGCTACGGCTCGATGACCTACGCGCTGCTCAAGGCCTACACGCTGGCTGGCCTCAAAGGCACCGATCCACGCGTGCAAGCCGCCGTGAAGTGGATCCAGGAGAACTGGACGCTGGCCGTGAATCCGGGCGCGGATCCCGCGATGGCTGAGAACGTGAAGTATCAGGGCCTGTTCTACTACTACATGGTGCTCGCGCAGGCGCTCGACCTCGCGGGCGTGCAGACCGTCGTTGTCCCGGCGAAGGCCGCGGGCAGCGACGGCAAGGTCGTGCCGGCTGCCGAGGTGAACTGGCGGAAGGCGCTGCGCGCGCATCTCGAGGAGATCCAGCTGCCCGACGGCACCTGGGTCAACAGCAAGAACGGTCGCTGGTACGAGGACAAGGCGCTGCTCTGCACCTGCTACGCGATGACGGCCCTGGAGAAGTGCCGTTGAGCCTGACCGAGCCGCTGCGACTGCCGGCGGTTGCCGCCTGGTTCCGGTTCGCCAAGGGCACCAATGCGCACGTCGGCGCCGTCGATCCCGACACGCAGCGCTGGTTCGACCTCGGGCCTCTCGACGTGCACCAACTACTCGCGCGCGGCCTGCTGAACCAGGCTGACCTCCAAGGGCGCATGCAGCGCGCCACGGTGATGGCGGCACCGGCCAGTTTCCTGCTGCCCGTGCCGCGGCCCGGCAAGATCCTCTGCCTCGCGAAGAACTACGCGAGTCACGCGCGCGAGTTCGGCGCCGAGGCGCCGAAGGAGCCGATGTTCTTCGCGAAGCTGCCCGACACGCTCGTGCCGCACGGCGCCGCCGTCGTGATCCCGCACTGGCTCGATACGCGCGTCGACCACGAAGCGGAGCTCGGCCTCGTGCTCGGTTTCAACGACCCCGACGCGCGCGGCGCGAAATACGTGGACGCGGCCGCTGCGCCGTCGCTCGTCGCGGGCTACACGCCGCTCAACGACGTGACCGCGCGCAAGCTGCAGGGCACCGACCGCGACCAGAAGTATCCGTGGCTGCGCAGCAAGTCATTCGACACCTTCTGCCCGGTCGGACCGTTCGTGGTTCCCGCCGATGCGATCGATCCGGGTGACTTGCGCATCACGATGCGCGTGAACGGCGTCGTGAAGCAGGACGGGCGCACGAAGGAAATGGTGTTCCCGATCGGGCAGGCACTCGCCGCAATGGCGCTGTGCACGACGCTGCGGCCCGGCGACCTCGTGGCCACAGGCACGCCCGAGGGAGTCGGACCCGTCGTCGACGGCGACGTGATGGAGGTCGAGATCGAGAAGCTCGGCGTGCTGCGCAATCCGGTCGTGAAGGAAGAAGCGCGGTGAGCGCACGCGAATGACGGCGCGCCCACGCTTGCCGATCGGTGCGTGCGTGTTCGTCGCGGTGGTCGTGCTCGGGTGGCGCGAGCCGGGGCCGTCCGGCGACGGCACGTCGTACATGTGGATGGCGCAGCAGTTCGCGCGCGGCGAGTGGCGCGACGCCCTGTCGATGGTGTTCCCGCCGGGCTTCCCGCTGCTGCTGGCGCCGCTCATAGCACTCGGCATCGACCCGTGGGCTGCCGGCGTCTTCACCGGCGCGCTGTGCCTCGCGCTGCTCACGGCGCCGCTTGCGCGCATCGCTGCCGACCTCGTTCCCGGCACGCAAGCACCCATGGCCGCGGTGCTGCTGCTGCTCGGGTCGCCGCACCTGCTGAACGTCGCGGCCGAGGTCTACAGCGAGCCGCCGTTCCTGCTGGCGATGGCTTGGGGCACCATCGCGGGGCTGCGGCGGCGGTGGTGGTGGTGCGGCGCGTGCGCGGCAGCCGCCTACTGGATCCGGCCGGAAGGGCTGCTGCTGGCAGCGAGCTACGTGCTCACAGCACCGCGCGGTGCCTGGCGCACGCTGGTCGGCGCCGCCGGCGGGGTGCTCGCGCTCGGCCTGTTGCGCGCGGCCGCCGGCCACAGCTTCGACCCGCTGCCGATGCTCGCGTTCCACGAGCTGCGCGACGATCTGCCGCACCGCGGCGACGTGCTGCACAACCTGCCGGAGCTGCCGCTCTGCTTCGTCGAGTCGCTGGGCCTCGCGTCGGTGCTCGCGCTGGTCGGGCTGCGGCACTGCCGCGGTCTCGCCTGGGCGCTGCCCGTGCAGATCGTGCTGCAGGCCGGCGCGATCCTGACGTTCGTCGTGCGCAAGCGCTTCTTCCTGTCGTGCGCGGTGCCGGTGCTCGCGCTCGCGAGCCGCGAACTCGCGAGCTGGCCGTTGCGCGTGCGGCGCGTCGTGCTCGCGATCTCCGTCGCCGCCGGGCTCGTGCTCGCGTGGCCGGGCAGCGACAGCAACCGCGCCGCCGAGGTCGAGGTCGGCCGCTGGCTCGCGCGGCGGCTGCCGCCCGACGCGGCGCTCGTCACCGACCTGATGCGCGTCGCGTGGTTCGCCGGCCGGAGGCCGCCGGCGCCGCGCCACTTTTCGGCGGAGCAGCTGCTGCAGCAGGCGAACGATCCCGCTGTGCAGTGCGTCGTGCTGAGCAGCCGCAGCCAGCAGGGTCAGTTCGCCGCCGTCGAGGACGGACTCGCGTTCGCGTTCGCGCGCGCCGAGCTGCCGGCGTCACTCCGCGGCGCAGCCGACGACCGCGGCATCGCGGTGTTCTTGCGCCGCTGAGCGCGCCTGCGCGAGCGCATACACGAGAAGTGCGACGTCGCCGAGCGTGACCACGTAGAGGCTGTTCAGCCATTCGTCGACGTCGTCTCCGGCCGCCCCGAACAGGTCGCGGCCCGGCAGCGCGACGACGACGAACCAGATCGCGAGCAGCCAGCGGGCTCCGCGCGCGCGGTCTGCGATGGCGTCGCGCCAGACCATCAGCAGCACCGGCAGCAGCGCCACGTGGTGCGCCTTCCAGCTGATCGGACTCAGCAGCAGCGTGAGCACGAGCACGGCGGCGACGACCCACGTGCGCGCGAGCCGGTCGTGACGCGCGCGCCACGCCGCCGCGAGCACCGCGAGCAGCGCCGCGGCACTGGCGGCGCGCACGAACCACGCGACGGCCGCCGCCGCCGCCCCGAAACCCGGCGTCACGCCCCAGGCGACGCGCTGCGCGAGCTCGGCGGGCACCTCGCCGGTCCAGCGCGCCACCAGAAAGCGCAGCGCCTGGTTCATCCATTCGAACGGCGGGAAGTCGAACGCAGGCACCGCCCACGGATCCGCCTGCGTCGCGAGCGCCCAACTGCCCTGCAGCCAGCGCAACCACGGCGCGAGCTCGAAGCGCTGCAGCGCGAACGTCGCGAGCAGCGCGAGCGCGCAAGCGGCCGCCGTCGCGATGAGCGCGCGCCAGCGCCCGAACAGCGCGAACACCGGCAGCAGCCAGACCATCGTCGGCTTCGTGACGAGCGAGATCGCGAGCCACGCGCCGGCACGCCGCTCGCGGCCGTTCTCGGCGTCGTGCAGCGCGAGCAATACGAGAGCCGTGTTGATCAGGTTGCCGCCGCCGCCGTGCGTGTCGCGCAGCACGAACCGCGCGAGCAACACGAACGTGGCGAGCCACGTCCACTGCCAGCGCGCGCGTTCCGGCGGCGGGGCGTGCTTTGCCAGCAGCGCGCGCAGCACGAGGCCGCATGCGAACAGGCTCGCGACCTGCAGCAGCGCCCACGCGAGGCGCGCCGCGCGCCGCCCCGCGACTTCGTCGATCAGCGCGAACGGCGCCGTGAGCAACCCGAACGACGGCGGATATGGCGCGTGCAGCGGGCGCAGGGGCGCATCCGGATCCGACTGCCACGGGCCGTAGACGTTCTCGCCATGCAACAGGCGCCGGCCGAACTCGAGGTGGTCGAGGATGACACCGCGCGATTCAGGCCGGCTGCCGGCGCGCACGACGAGCACCACGGCGACCACGATCCAGAACAGGACCCAGCGGCGCTGCGGCGACCAGCGAGGTACGACGGTTCCCATGCAGGCTGCCGAAGAGTCCGGCAACCGCAACGTATCGGCGCACTCTGGCACCCGCCAGCGACTGGTTCCGGGTTGTTCCCCAACGCCGCAGCGGGGCGCCCCGGCTCAGAACCGGAGCGTCTCGATCGTGTCGAGTGTCATCGACGAGCCCTGGCCGCCGAACAAGATCAGCGTGCCGTCGGGCAGCAGTTGCGCGACGTGGCTGGCGCGCGGTGCGGTCAGCACCGGGGCGATGGACCACGAGTTCGTCGCGGGCGTGAACACGTCGACCAGATCGATGGGCACCGAGGCGAGCAGCGTGCCCTGCGCGCCGCCGCAGACCACGACGCGGCCGTCGGCCAGACGCGTCGCGCTGTGCAGCGCGCGCGCGTTCGGCATGTTGTACGCCGCCCAGGTGTTCGTCGTCGGGTTGTAGGCCTCGGCGCCGTTGATCGGCGCAGCCGTAGAGGCCCCGGCCAGACTCGGCATGTTGACGCCGCCCGTCATGAGCACGCGCCCGTCCAGCAACGTGACCTGGTTGTAGTGATGTCCCGCGCGAGCCTGGCTCATGCTCCCGCCGGCCGTCCACGAGCCGGTCCCCGGGTTCCAGCGCTGGACCGTGGTCACGCTGTTGGCGGCGATCGGGATGCCCAGGAACACCGTGACCTGGATGCCACCCGAGACCATGACCTGGTTGGTCGAGAGCAGCGTCAGCGCGGGGGCCAGGCGCGCTCCTCCGATCGGCGATGCGCCCGACCAGAGGTTGGTGGCCGGGTTCCAGATCTCGACCGTGTTCTGCGTGTTGGTGAGCGCGGCGACCACGTCTGGCTGCACCGTCGAGGTGCCGCCTGCGACCATGACGCGACCGTCGGCGAGGCGGCAGGCTGCATGCAGCACGCGCGGCGTCGCCATGCTGCCCGTGGCCGCATAGCTGTTGGTCGTCGGGTCGTAGATCTCACAGGAAGACAGCGTCACCCCCGCCGCGTTCACGCCGCCGATGATGAGCACCCGGTTGTCAGTGAGCGGCACCGCGAGGTGCAACGCGCGCGCCGTCGTCATGGTCGCGCCGGCGACGCGCTGCATGTGGCGGAAGTCCCATACCTCGGTCGTCGCGAGGCCCGTCGCCGCGGTCAACGATCCGGTGCCGCCGCCTGCGATGACCACGTCGCCCTGGCCTGCGTTGTTGTCGCGGTCGAAGAACGAAGTCGCGAGGGCCCGCGCGGTGCCGAGGACCGCAGTGGTCAGCACGCCCGTGTCGGGCATGCCCGTCTGCGTGACGACGTCGTTGCTGATCTGGCCGATGAACGTCGGGCCGGCCGTCGCCAGCGTCGCCACCTGCCAGTGGAATACGATTCCGTTGAGACTAGGCGAGCTCGGGGGCAGCGGCACGCTGGTGAGCGCGGTGCCCGTGGGGCTCATGAGCTGGATCGCCATCAAGCCGAGCAGATCGATACCGACTTGCAAGCTGCGCGTGTCGACGCCATCGAGATAGATCAGCGGGATCGGCCCGGCATCGCCGGAGACGAGGAACAATCCGATGGAGCTCGGCGGGGCCGCGGTGACCTGGATGTCCAGGGCGCTGCCGAGTCGACCCGAGGTCAGCTTGTCGTAGTTGAAGTCGTTCTGTGCGGACAGCGCGCTGGTGACGGCAAGGACGAAAGTCGAGGTGCGAAGGTACATCGGTGCGTCTTGGTTGGGCGAGCGGTGCTTGGGACAGGGCATCCCGAGTATAGCTGGGAGTCCGTGAGCAGGGACAGCGCTTCGACTGCCGTGCGGCGGACAGTGTGAGCGCGGTTCATGGCACGGCGGGTGCATGGAGCAGGCATCGAACAGGCACCCGCCCCGCCGTCTGCTGTGGATCGCGCTCTGCGCGCTCGAGCCCTGGTTGCCCGACCAGGAAGCGTCTCAGGTGCGATCGAGCCCGGACACGCTGTGCAGCAAGCTCGTGTCGTCCGATCCTCAGCGCGTCGCGAGTGCTGCCTTCTGCTGGCCCTCGTTGCTGCCGGCGCGCTTACCCACGACGAGATGGCCGTGAGCCAACGGCCGCTGCAGCTCGTCATGCATGACGAACGGGACGCGGACGCGAGTCCGTTGCCGAGCATCCAGGGCACCCTCGTCCGCCGGTAGCCGGAGCGACCGCGGCCGCTCCATCCGTCACCCGCCGTCGAGATGTTCGGGATCCTCGATGCACAGATCCTCGTCGCGCGCGGTCAGGAAGCCTTCAGGCAGCGACACCTGCTGCGTGCTGCCGTCCTTGCAGCGGCGCGCGCGCAGGCCCGCTTCAGGGTAGGGCACCTGGCGCGGCAGCTGCTCGAGCAGCGCTTCGAGCTCGGCCAACGTCTTCACGAGGTGCAGGGCCGGCAGCAGGCGCTTGGTGCTCGGGAAGCCCTTCAAGTACCACCCGGAGAACTTGCGGATCTGCAGCATGCCGTTCTGTTCGCCGAAGAAGTCGGCGAGCAGCCGCGCATGTTCGCGCATCGCATCGATCACGGCGCCCAGGTCGGGAGGGGCTGCAGGTTCCTGGCCCGTGAGCACGGCGCACAGCTCGGCGAACAACCACGGCCGGCCGAGGCAGCCGCGGCCCACGACGACACCGTCGCAACCCGTTTCGCGCAGCATGCGCAGCGCATCCCAGCACTCGAACACGTCGCCGTTCCCGAGCACGGGAATCGTGCTCACGTGCTGCTTCAGCGCCGTGATCGCACCCCAGTCGGCCCGGCCCGAGTAGAGCTGGGCAGCCGTGCGCGCGTGCAACGCGACGGCCACGGCACCCTCGCCCTCGCCGATGCTGCCGGCGTCGAGGTAGGTGAGCAGCGAATCGTCGATGCCCTTGCGGAACTTGATCGTGACGGGCACGGCCCCCGCACTCTGCACGACGCTGCGCACGATCCTGCGCAGCAGGGCCGGGCGCAGCGGCAGCGCCGCGCCGCCGCCCGCCGAGGTGACCTTGCGCACCGGGCAGCCGAAGTTCATGTCGATGTGGTGCACGCCCCACTCCTCGACCAGGATGCGCGTCGCCTGCGCCAGCGTGCCGGGGTTCGTGCCGTAGAGCTGGATGCTCTTGCGCGTCGCTTCGTCGGCGCCGAACGACGCGAGCTTCAGCGTGCGCGGGTGGCGCTCGACGAACGCGCGCGCAGTGATCATCTCGCTCACGTAGAGGCAGCGATCCTGCGAGAAGCGGCGGCAGAGCGTGCGGAACGGCGCGTTGGTGATGCCGGCCATCGGCGCCAGCACGACCGGCGGGAAGACCTCGATCGGGCCGATGCGCAGCGGGCGGAACTCGCCGATCCTGGCGACGGGAACGTCGCGGTTCAGTTCGCTGCGCAGGGCAGGGGTGTCGGTCGGGTTCATCGCGGCGTGCACGCTACTACCGAGGGGCCGCCGCGGCGTTGGTTGCCTTGTTTCGCCGTGTGGTGGTGCCGCGGCAGCAAGACAACTGGTGCCCAGGAGAGGACTTGAACCTCCATGGGATGTTACTCCCGCTAGGACCTGAACCTAGTGCGTCTGCCAATTCCGCCACCTGGGCTACAAGTGGGGGACGAGGAAGCTAGCGAGCCAGGCAAGCGATGCAAGCGGCAACTGCCGGTTTCGGGAGGTCGCCAGGTGTCTGGCTGCGGCGCTTGCGCTCCTCTGCGCGATCCCGTAGCCAAGCGTGCAATGCCGCAGCAGGGCAAGAAAGCCGAAGCCTCGACCGACGTGCTCGTCGGCGACAACAAGAAGGCCCGCTTCCACTACGAGATCCTCGATCGCTACGAAGCCGGGCTCGTGCTGCGCGGGACCGAGGTCAAGGTGCTCCGCCAGGGTCAGATCAGCCTCGACGAAGCCTACGCGCGCATCGATGACGGCGAGCTGTGGCTGATCGGCGTGAACATTCCCGAGTACAGTCACGGCAACCAGCAGAATCACGAACCCAAGCGCAAGCGCAAGTGCCTGCTGCACGCGCGCGAGCTCAAGAAGCTGCGCGAGAAGTCGCAGGTCAAGGGGCTGACGCTCGTGCCGCTGCGCGTCTACTTCGGTTCGAAGGGATTCGCGAAGGTGACGATCGGCGTCGGCAAGGGTCGCAAGCTGTTCGACAAGCGGCAGCACATCAAGGAGAAGGAGATGAAGCGCGAGATCCGGCAGCGGTGAGCACGAGTGCGTGCGGGCCGCGCGCTCCCGCCAATCCAGCATGGATCGCACGAGGGGCACGGGTTGACGCGAGGCGAAAAGCAGGGGAGGGTGGCTCGTTCTTCCTGTCAGCACATGGTGCGCCGCCTGATGTCGATCGTGTTGCTCGTCGTCCTCGCCGTCGCCGCGGCGTGGTTGCTGCGCGCAGACGGAGTGGTTGCGCCTGCCGAGGCCGCAGCCCCGGAGGTGCCCACAGGTGCGTCGCCGGTCGCGCCGGCTGCGCCGCAAGCCGTGCGCGACGCGCAGCGGGTCGCCGCTGCGCCACCGCCAGCGGAGCCGCAGCGCGACGAATGGGATCGCCTGCGCCGCCGGCTCGGCGCGGGGGAGCTCGAAGCGCTGGTCATCCGCGGCGCGCAGCCGCTCGCGGGGGTGCGAGTGCGCGTGTGGCCGCGTCCGAGTGGTCACCTCGGCAGCGCATATGATCGCGGCCCCTGCGCGCACGAGGGTCTCACCGATGCGGCCGGACGCGTGCGGTTCGACGGCATCGCAGCCGGTGCGTTCGTCGTGCGCGGCGACGCCGATGGCCGGTATGTCGAAGCAGAGGCGACTGTGCGCTCGTCGGAACCCGGCGACTCGCGCACGGTCGTACTGCCGTTCGGCTCGGCGAGCATCGTCGGCTCGGTGCTGGACGTGGCCGGCAGGCCGCGTGTCGGCGAGCCGGTGTACGTCGTCTGCCTGTATCCGCAATGCACGGTCGTAGCGATCACCGACCGGGACGGCGCGTTCGAGGTCGGCGCCCTGTGCGCCGGGCGGTACTGGGTCCAGCTCGAGCAGACGCGGGACCAGTGGTCCGCCGCGAACGAGCGCATGCTGTCGCTGCGAGTCGGCGAGCGCGCGCGCATGGACTTCGGCGGGCCGCCGCCCGCGGGATCGCTGCACGGCCGCATCGTCGACGCGGAAGGCGCCGCCGTGCCCGGCGTGCGCCGCGTGCGCGCCCGCCACGTCGTGCACAACGACGAGCGTCGCGTGTCCACCGATGCGCAGGGCGAGTTCGTGCTTCCCCTGCCGCCCGGTCGCTGGGAACTGCTCGTCGACGAGCACTACGCAACCGATGTGCTCGCGAGCGTGGACGTCGGCAGCGCCGTCGTTCGAGCGGACGTGCGCTGGCCCGGCATCCGGTTGCTCGCCATCGTCGCGGCGACGCCGGACGTCGACGTGCACGACCTCGGCCAGTACCTGTGGCTCAGCGTGGCGGACCCGCGCCCCGACGCGGTCTTCTCCGTCGGCGATCAATGGTTCCTGCAATGGACCGGGCTCGCGCCGGGCGAGTACCGGTTGCAGCTGCAAGGCGCCTTCCAGTTCGTCGACGCGCCGCCGGCCGGCGTTGTCGTCAAGCTGACCGACGCGCCGGTGCAGCGCGTGTTCGTCAACGTGCGTCGTTGACCTCGGCAGCGTTGGGAGGGTCGACGCGGAGCGGTGTGCTGTTCTTCCGCGCGCGCATGCCGTCGCGGAACGACGGGCACCACTCCGAGAACTGGCGCGCTGCGCGAAGGGCGCAGCTCTCTGTTCCCCGGACTGCAGTGGCTCGTGTAAGAGTAGGGGCATGGCGACGCGGCGGAAGCGTGAGCGTGGCGCCGCCGCGGCCGACCTGTTCCTGAAGCGGATCGCGGTCGTGCCGCCGGCGGACGGTGAGAAGCGCACCGCCCATCCCTTCGACCTGCCCGCCATCCAGTTGCTCCGCGAACGCGCGTTCACGGCGCCGGTCACGGTGTTCGTCGGCGAGAACGGCATGGGCAAGAGCACGCTCCTCGAGGCCATCGCGGTGCATCTCGGCCTGAACCCGGAGGGCGGCAGTCGCAACCTGCATTTTGCGACCAAGGCGACGCACTCGGCTCTGCACGCGGCCCTGCGGGTCGTGCGAGGGGCGAAACGGCCACGCGACGCCTACTTCCTGCGCGCCGAGTCGTTCTACAACGTTGCCAGCGAGCTGGACGCGATCGACGCCGATCCCGACAACGTGATGTACAACTCGGGTCCGCCGGTCCTCGATGGGTACGGAAGCCGGTCGCTGCACGAGCAGTCGCACGGCGAGTCGTTCTTCGCGTTGTTCCTGAACCGCTTTCGCGGACACGGGCTCTATCTGCTCGACGAGCCTGAAGCGGCGCTTTCACCGCAACGGCAGCTCGCGCTGCTCGTGCGCATGCACGAGCTCGTGCATGCCGGTTCGCAGTTCGTGCTTGCGACGCACTCGCCGCTGTTGATGGCCTACCCGGGTTGCGACGTGTGGTCGTTCACCGAGACCGGCATCGCGAAGACAGCGGCCGCGGACACGGACCACTGGCGCATCACGAAACGCTTTCTCTCCGACCCGGAGGGGATGCTGCGCGAATTGCTCGCCGACTAGCACGCAGCAGTTCTCGTGCTTCCAGTTCCACTTCCTGCCCTGTGCGATCCAACCGACCACCTGCTCGCTGCAGGGCGCGGGCATCGAGATCGCGCTTCAGGCCTTCTTCGCACCGACGTCGGGGCCGCTCGGCCTCGACCTCAGCAACGGCGTGTGGGCGCGGCTCGGGTACCAGTGACGGCACTGCGCGCAGCGACCTCGAATCCGACCTGCCGGCCGCCCGCGCTCAGTTGAGCAGTTCGACGCGGCGCGTTCGTTCGCGCCA